>CAZYQI010000004.1:0-145732 GCA_964649745.1 uncultured Peptostreptococcaceae bacterium
CGTCACTGACCTAATCGAGGAGGATGAAAGCACAAAACTCTTTACAGACCCTTAAGCAGTGGGCAGATAGCTTTCAAGGCCTGTTTGTATGCGATAACGAAATCCTGAAATGTATAGCAAATACTTATAAGTTTGATAACAGATTCAAAAAATATATAAACCAGTTTAGTGATGAAGATTTGTGTGATTTTATTTATAGAGCTATCATTTTCTATTGTGACGATAACGATTCCAATCATACAGTATAACGTGCGATAGCAACCCATTGAGATCCCCTGATTAGATGTTGAATTTTCCATGATATTTTGGGGGTGACGAGGTCAGGTTGACCCCAAAATTTGCGACAAAATGAAGTAACATCGGTATATATGTTTAACCTAAAACTTTCTTTCACCGCATTTTAAAAGGTGAGCGGTGCAAGCATCCATCAAGATAATAAGTATGCAGAGGGACCAACCCCTATTTAAAGATCCTCAAAAAGGCGGAAACCCTTGCAAATGCAAGGGCGTTCTAGTTTTTGAGATTCACCATCATTTATTGACTGCCTCTTCGGGAGTTTTCGCACAAGACACGAATCGTTTGCAATAACTGCATTGTTTTCATGTGCGTTTCGCAGTAAACCGGTGCCCCATGACCATTTTCGGAGCTATTTGTGGTACGAATCGTGGTACAGATTGTACAGAATCAAGAACAACGTTCATCTGTCTCTTCGTCTGAAATTGGGAATAAAATCACCTTAGTGCCTTGTGACCTACCGGAATGTTTAGGAAGGTCATTTCATTTAGCCTAGCCGCTAAACTTACTCAACAGGCATTAAAACAAGTCGCTATGGGTTCCCGTTCGATACAGCGTCAACATCAACACGCTTTCACTGATCCTGTAAATCAATAACCAATCCGGTTGAACATGACATTCTTTATAGCCTGAATAAGTACCACTCAAAGAATGATCGCTGTACCGTTCAGGAAGCGGCTCCCCATTAGCCAGCATCTCAATGACTTCCATCAGCAGCTTAGGATCACAGCCACGCTTAAGGGCTAGCTTGTAATCTTTCTTAAAGCGCGTTGTGCGCTGAATCTCGTACATCAACTATCCAACTCCTCGAACAAAGCGGCTACGCTTGAAAATTTCTTCGCGTTGGGGTCCTTAAGCATTCTATCGCCCTCAGCTAACGCTTCCAGGGTTTCCTTATTCGGAATCTCTCTGGAAATAACAAACGGTATCTTCTGTTCTCTTACCGCTTGCCTTACAAATACAGTAAATGCCGTCGTCATATTAAGACCCAAGTCTGAAAACAACTGTTCTGCCTGCTTTTTAAGGTCCTCGTCCATTCGGATCGTAACGTTTGTAGTGGACATATCAACACCTCCTTCATATCCCTTTAACTCATTATACCACGTTTGTATATGCACAGTAAATACAGTGCACACGTTGGAAAATTTAAATGGTTGCTTCAACTGAAATGAACCGACGAGGCAGACGGGGTCAGGCCTGACAGTGCGCAAACTACATGGTACAGTGCCCCAGGATAATGGATGCGGGGTTTTCTTGCCATGACCTCTCTCCTTGGTTGCTTGCGGTAAAGGCAACAGATTGCTCTGCTGACAGTCGGTTATATTGTCAATTGTCAGGCCTGACCCCAAACTCTCCCTCCCAAACTCTCCCACAGTTTTGCCCGCTCAGGATTCTGGTGAATATAGCGGATTAGCGCCAGCAGATACCTGTCTTTATTGCACAGGGTGGCTTTATACCGCTGCTCGAATACGTGCCCGGTATGCTTGTGACGTCGATTATACCACTGGGTATACCCTTGCTGGATTCCCTGCATGATTTTACTCAAGGAAACATCCCGGACTTCTATCAGCAAGTGGGCATGGTTCGACATGAGTACCCAGGCGTACAACTTGAAGCCGTAACGTCTTTTGTATTCCGCTATCCGTTCCATATACTCCTGTTTTTCCATCTCGCTTCTGAACACCCATTCCCGGTTATTGCCTCTACATACTACATGGTACAGTGCCCCAGGATAATGGATGCGGGGTTTTCTTGGCATGACCTCTCTCCTTAGTTACTTGCAGTAAAGGGCAACAGATTGCTCTGCTGACAGTCGGTTATATTGTCAATTGTCAGGCCTGACCCCTAATCTCACTAATCTCAGGTTAACCCCGATTCTATCCACGGCGGGTACGGCCTCATGCCACGCCATATCACTACCACTGGCTCACCAGAACTCCAACCCTCAACAGCAATCATTGTCGGTCCGACACCCAGCGCCTCCATCTGCGTAAAAACCGCCGCCACACCTGCTGGTATGGGAAGGTTTACGCTTATTACAGGCACGCCTGCTGGTGCCTGTTGAATACTCGTTGCCATCATCTTCATCACCCTCTCAAGTTAAAATAAGACATTCTGTAGCTCATTATGAGACGCGTGTCCAAACTTCAAGATTGTTTGTCCAACTTCCGAAAAAAGAAAGAGCTGAAACCCGCCTGATACTCCAGACAGATTCCAACCCTCAGATTATTCTTACTCTTTAAACCGAATCTTTTCTTACCTTGCGCCAACTGCACTCTTATTGCTTGCCCCTGTGCCTTTAGCCACTAAACCGCCCACGGGTTGCCTGCTGAATGAATCTGCCTGTGCATCAACCTGAAACAACACTGACACCCATCCCACAGCCCTGAACCGCCTCAGATACCCAAGAATAAAGAGAAGGGGCCTCATCTACGGAGTATCCAGTTCCTCCAAGTAATCATCTTCACATCCACCAACACCGCGGAACTCTTTACTATCACTGTGTTTCTTCAAATTTAATCAATGTTATCGCAGAATTCTCCCCCTTAATGTGTTCTAGCTCTTATCATTTATGTCCACATGTTTCCCAGCCGCTGTAGCAAGCCATTTTCACAGAGCAAAAGTGGCTGAACTGTCACCATCTAAGGGCAATCTGGAGGGGGTTTGGGGACAGAAACCCCCTCCAGAAGAAAACAGCACCGCCGAAAAAAACTATGCCGCCATGTTCAGCACTTCAGCCCCCTAGAGTATGTCGTGCGTACCGGGAAAAAACACGCTTTTTTCATCGCCAGAACCCTTATGGTTAGGAGCATTTGCACAGCCAGCGCCGCTTGCAGCTAAAACAACAAAATTTGTTGGAACAATTCCAATTACTGAATCCTGAAATGGGGTCATTCCCGCACCGGCAACAACTGTCCATTTTGCAACCCGGCGATCTGGGGAATGATGTTCATAATGAACCTGTCTGGAATCATACTTGCAATCCGTTTTTCAGCAAGATGCCAGAAACCCATGCCCCGTAAGGATTTCAAAGGGGTGCCGAAATGGCGCCCCTTGAAGTGGTCTGAAAGCCCGCCATTACTACAATTCACAGACTTTCATGGTTTTAGTTTTTGAGGCTGAATGAAGAATAAGAAACGGCCCATGCCCATTCATTCAGAGCCAGTACACTAATCTGCAATAAGACGGCTTTTCATAATAGTATCGCCAGGGGGCAACGCCCCTTGGCGATCTGTAAATCGTGTTCCGTCAATCAAGTAGCTGGCTGCACTGATAAAGCTCAATCGCAAACTGATTTACCCTGCGTATCTTACAATACCGCACGAGGACGGTTGCATCGTCAATCACCAAAATTCTACTTGATTAAGATACTGCACCATAGTTCATTATCCATCCCCATGCTTAAGCCCATTGCTTCAATTTCCTTATAATCATCGCGACTTATTACTATCCCTTCAGCTTCAATCGCACTGCATAGTACCTCAAAAGAGATTCCCCATTCGTTATGTTCAAGGTACTCTGTGATTGAATCGATGTCGTTTTGAGGCAATTTAAGCTGTTGTGCTATATCCAATATTCGAGAATAATCCACTAAAACACCTCACTTTATTGGGAATGCCGTTATTATGTCGGTTCCATCAGTTATTACTTTGATTTTTATGCCGTCTCTAATTCCAGTCACTTCATAACGTTGGACACCCTTTATCATACGCCCTTTTGTCCAGTCTAAGCCAGGGGCTGTAACGATATCAGAGACCTCATGCATTATCTTGTCTCCATTCCACCCTTGCGGAAATGGTGTTTTCCCCGGAGCTCCCGGCCATATATGACCACCACCAGTCGCATCGCCGAAAAGGATATGCTGTGTCCGACCTTCGCTCGCAAGATTAACATAAGCCTTAGCTTCCTTACCCGCACTCTTAGCTCAAAGACTTAGATAATAGATTGAGCCAATTGCAACTTTCTACACATTCTTAACATCGTTGTCCCACACTATTAATAGCCCGCCGCCCTTTGCATATTGATGCAAAAGACGGCGGGCTAAAAAATACATCAGTAGCCTATAATGGAATACTCTTCTGCCATCACTAGCTTCACATTAGTAAAACCATGCTCTTGAACAAATTCAAAAAATCGATTTGACGTAATGATGGTTCCTGGTAATCCACTTGAGAAGAAAATATCTCCGCCATCCCACGTTTCACGCTCTAACACTATTTTCCTGAATGACTTGATTATTCCTCCGCCCCTACATAATTCACAAGAAACATCACCCTCTCGAACCAATTCGGACAAGCTGTCATCGACTCTTGCCCTACTTCTGGCAAGAGTAACATAATAGTAGTCTGGCAAGTCAAGAGTGCTGATGTCCTTACCTCTTACTTTCAATATCTTGACGGGTTCAAAACTTTTTACTCCTGTCATGCCGCTCTCTTCAAATGCTTTCTTAAAACGGTCTGATACTAGAAATGTAGTGAATGAACCAAAAACCATGTCACCGCAAGTTGATTTTGAAAACTTTACAATATGAGGTGGCAGCCATTGGCGACTACCTACAGCAAGACCACAGGATTCGCACTTCTCGAAATCTCCCGTTTTTTGGTCGACCGGCTCTGCAAAACAGTAGTCTGAATCATTAAACCTATTCCTCTTATCGAGTACATAGAGTTTCATTGGTGTTTTCCTCCTAATCAATCTTTACCCCAGGAATCAGTTTCTTGATTTCTGGTCGACTGTAGATATCATTCAACAGACTTTTGAACTGACCTGAAGTGGCATTTGGATTTCTTTCCAACCATTCTACAACTTCACTATCTACAGCCCTGTGCCAAGCTTGGTACCCTTTATGAGCTTCTGCATCAGCTGCTCTATACAGGAATTTTGCATCATTTCGTTCAAAGACCCCCTTTAGAATTGGGTGTTGATTGAGGGTATTCATGGTTTTGTTCGAAAGGAGATGATGCAATTGTCCCGTGGCATTACTCCCACTCTTAGGTCAGAGACTTTGAGGATGGACTAAGCCACCCAACCCCTTACGTCCCATTTTGAAAATTCTTCCGATTCCATTTTATCATACTTACACCCCCATCACTGCTCAGTTTCTAATAACTCCGGCATCCTGTACGCCGTCTTGTTCCGCATCATTCCGTAGACAATGTTCACCAGCCTGCGCTGGATGCATTTCAACGCCTTCTGACCTTTCTTATCTCCGCCCTTTTTCTTAATGAAGTAGGCATGGAACGCCGGCTGGCGCGGTTTTTTACTGCCCCTTGCCGTCTGAACCATCTGTATCGCCATAAAGTAAAACACTCCATTCAAGGTCCTGTTTCCTTGCCTTGATGCCTTGTCATTGCCCTTGCCACCCGAGGAAAAGTTAATAGGGGCAATACCAGAATACCGGGCCAACTTGTCGGCATTGGGGAACCGATCTATGTTACCTATCTCGGAAATCAGCTTGGCAGCCGTCACCGTGTTAACGCCGGGAATCGTCGTCAACTGATACCCAAACAGCGGAATCATCCGTTCTACTTCCACTTCGATGGCCTTCAATTCAGCAATCTGATGTTCAAGGTCATGCACCAAGCGTCTGGTGATGAAATCCCTTTGTTCTTGGTGGTCCCTTGTTGTGTTGCCGTCTGTCAGTACGTGGTTAATGATGAGCTGTGCCCGTTTAACAGAACACTGGTTGTGGCTCAGCGGACGCAGTTCTTCCGCCAGCGTTTCTGCACTGATACCACTGAGATGCACAGGAGAGGGGTACGCCTGCCAGAAGTACAGGGCGGTTCGCAGGTCAATAACACTGAAGAACTTCTTGTAACTCGGGTATGCGTGAACCAACTGCTCATGCAGCTTGTTCTTGAGACGCGTTCCATCCTTCACAATCCCATCCCTTCTGTTAACCAATTGCTTCAACGTCCAGTATGAATCCTCCGGATTTGCATCCGGTAATTCATCCAGTTTTTCCAAAAGAACATTTGCTACACAGAGAGCGTCAAACGAATCATTCTTTTTGGTCATTGGTTCACTCATTCGCTTATTGTAGGAAAGCGAAGGGTTAACATCCTTTACAAGCTGATTCCGCTCAAGCAGCCATACAGCTAAACCTCTGCCGTACCCATAGGCATTCTCAAGGCCATACACTGGCGTGAGGCCATGAGCCAGTTTTGCTACCTTCTTTGTAAGCATAGGAAAGTCAGCCGGGGTGTTATCAATGGTAATTTCGCCCAACTTCTTGTTCCAGCAGTCCATGATGACTGCTGTGTGTGTTGCCTTATGCAGGTCAACCCCTACATACACGTAATTCTTTTTGTCTTTCTCTTTCATTCTCCTTCTCCATTGTCCTGCTGTACATCAACGTCCTCGTCGTGCCGGCAATCTCAGCTGTATAGCATGTACCCATTCAGGGCCTGCAAGAGTGCGATGAGCCTATCCACTGACTGGCATGATGCCATTTCAGGTTATTAACCGCCAACAATTACCATCAATTGATGCTGCGCGGTCAATGTAATTAAGCTAACTGTCCTGCAAATTATCAGCAGCACCCTAACACACCCTGTCAGGTGGTCTTAACTGTCCGCCCTGTAAAACTGGAATATTCGGCATACTGTCCGACTTATATATACCGTTTCACAACATCGGAGTTCGGGGCTTATCAATAACGGTATAACGTGTCCAACACCTAAAGTGCAAGAGACCCCAAGAAATTATGAGAAATTCTCATTTCAAGGGGTCTCTTGCCAGCTGAGTTCATTGCCCAACTCTGTGGGCATCTATCACAACCCCATGCTGTACTGTCAGCTGGGACTGGATGGTATTGGTTTCATTCAAAGTCCATGTAATCAGGAACTGATAACATCCAAACCCTGCTACAGAACCCTGAACATCGTTTATCACATACTGCAAGGGAGGAAGGGCCGGGCCTGTGAAGCGAGGCTTGCTAAACACCAACCGGCGAACTTCCTCTGATGCAATGGGGTAGACAACCTCTTTAACCCTCTGATAGCTTTCTTCGTCACCAATGCTTATGATCCTCATATAGCTCACGGCGGCTTTCAATGCATTAGTGTATGATATTCCAAACAGCAGTACTCCCAGAACACACAGTATAGCCGCAAGCTTCATATAGCCCCTTGGCATGACATCACCTCAAGGTGATAATACCGCGGGGAGAAGCTACAGTCGAGCGTCAGGCAGGCAGTTTTACATGCCCCGCCAGCGCTTGTTCCACCAGTTCTGGCTGCACTGAAAGGTATCGCTGTGTCACAGCAACTGAACTGTGTTGAAGCAGATGGCGGACAAGTTCGATGTTGTAGCCATTGCTGTTGTAAATACTGACTGCAAAAAACTTGCGGAATGAATGCGTTGAAACCCTTTCCAACCCTAAGTGCGCCGCCACTTTGCCTAGATGTCTCTGCACATGACGGGCTGAAACCGGAAAAAGAAGCTGGTTACTTTTTATGCCTTCGTCAATCGCATACCCCTGCAAGAAAGAGAATACTTCTGCGGGGACGCTGAACTCACGCCGTTTCTGCGTCTTCTGTTCCACAATGTTCAGGCGATGCCTTCCGGACTCCATGATGATATCTGTTAGCCTCAGCTCCATGATATCGCCGATTCTCAACCCCAGATTAGCTTGCAGCACCAACGCCGTTGCTACACGGCGATTCGGTTTTATCATCCGCCCCTTTGAATCAACAAACCCCGCCCTAACAACCTGTATTATCTCCGTGAACTCTTTCTCTGTCAGCGCTCGCGTCTTGTACTTGCCCATTGTCCAACACCTCCCTTAACCACTCCAAGGTCTTAACAGTCATTGCCTGAAGGTCTCTTTACAAACCCCTTGAATCCAGAACGCCCAGGAATCAACTGAAGTACCAAAATAGATATTATGAGACCTCCTGTTTTCACTGCCTGTCCAAACCCTTCAAAGCCCTGTACAGCGTAGATGAAGCAACCCCTGTTATCCTTCGTATATCTGCTATTGTGAACTGCTCCGACTGATACATACGAATCGCGTCCAGTACCTTGGTTCTGTCCGTTTTGCGCCCCATACGGCCTTCTGCTTTCGCCTTGTCAATGCCACGAACCCTTTTTATGGCCTTCCATTGCCGTTCAATCCGCTGATAATCGAATAAGGCCTGCTGGTACAGGATGTAGTCATATTCCGGTTCTAATGCCGTTATGACCTCCACATCCAGCCTATGCAGGCGCGTTAACGCCTTAATCAGGTCTGTTATATTATTCGATAAATCCCCAACACTCCGTAAGAGCAATGCGTCGCCACTTTCCAACCTGCCGATCAGGGCAACAAGGTCATGGCGGTCGATACTGTCCAAAGGGTCTACATGTACGGCGCTTTCTTCGACTTCATACTCCTGAACCAATGCCAGCAGGGGAGCGTTGTCGATATTCACATCAGACCTTGTGTTTTCAAGCAAATATGCATACACCACGGCATTCAACCCCCTTCCCCGGAATCTTCCCATATGTTCTACAACTTATGGCAATGCTGGAAGTTCAAGAACATATGAGATTGCTGAGTGTTTTCCCATATTCCCATATTCCCGACAACGGCACATACTTTCCCGACGAAATGACCCCTGAAAAGACCGTTTTGAATGGAAATACAAGTGGGGGAGATAAAACCGGGTTTAAAACCCCCACCTCATGTTTCCTACATGTTCTACGGCATTTGGCATTCCTGGTAGCTCTATAACATCTTGCATTCCCGATACTCTATAGCATTGGGAACGCTTTGAGACCCCATCACTGATAAATACGAACAATCCTTATATCGCCTATGTACAGCTCTACTGTTTCGCCATCAAGCAGGTTATGCAATATCAGCGAGTCCTCTGGCATTCTGCTCAGCAGCTGAACTCCTTTGTAGGTGGCTTCTATTACTCTCCTGCCGAGATGCGTTTCATATTCAATCAATAGCGTGTGCTTACGGAGCAAGGATACCAGAACCCTTTTACTTGCCTTGAAATCATTCAACATCGCTATGAACTCCACATTGCCACCACCGCCAAACGGCTTAAACGGCGGCATCATCGGTTTTGTTGGGTTCCAAATTGCTTTCGGTTGTTTCATACTCATGCCCTCCATTGCGCTCATTGTGCATCATGATCCATTTTGGCCTTAAAAGGCCAGTTCTTCTCCGTTGTCTTCCAGCAAATACCCTGACAGGTCATAGGTGCTGTCCAGACTGCTGTTTGTTACTCCTGCCTTACGGCGTTCCTCACGAATCGCTAGCTCTCTCATGGTCGGCCAGCCCTCAGAACCCGTTAACCCTGACTCCACCCACGGCTGGTACGGCCTCATGCCGCGCCATATCACTACCACTGGCTCACCAGAACTCCAACCCTCAACAGCAATCATTGTCGGTCCGACACCCAGCGCATCCATCTGCGTAAGAACCGCCGCCACACCTGCTGGTATGGGAAGGCTGACACTGATTACAGGAACCCCTGCAGGCTGTTGCTGTATCCTATCCGCCATCATTCTCACCACCTCCTTTCCATATTGGGATACTTAGTATATGGCTTCCTGTAGCTCCTTTTGAGACATGTCTCTTTAAGGCACTGATATGTGTCCAAATTCCGAAAAAAAGAAAGAGCTGAAACCCGCCTGATACATCAGACAGATTCCAACCCTCTGAAATTTCTTACCCTTTGAACCATATCTTTTCTTACCTTGCGCCAACTGCCCTCATATTACTTGATGCATGGACTTATTCATTAAAACCGCCCACTGGTTGCCTGCTGAATGAATCTGCCTGTGCATCAACCTGAAACAACTCTGACACCCATACCACAGCCCTGAACCGCCTCAGATACCACTGAACAGGCAGAAGGGGCCTCATACACAGGGTATTCAGTTCCTCCAAGTAATCATCTTCACATCCACCAACACCGCGGAACTCTTTGCTATCACTGTGTTTCTTCAAATTTAATCGATGTTATCGCAGAATTCTCCCCCTTAATGTGTTCTAGCTCTCATCATTTATGTCCACTTGTTTCCCAGCCGCTGTAGCAAGCCATTTTAACCACCACTAATGGAAACTACTGGATGAATACAGCGCCCAACTGCAGGGGTTTCATGCGAAAAACTCAGCGTGAATTCAACACCAGTACCAAATAAAAAACTATGCCACCCCCAGACCGCACATCAGGCCCCAGAGTATGTCGTTCATCCACTTAAAAAGCACTACCTTTTTCATCACATGAACCCTTATGAACAGGAGCTTTTGCACGGTCTACACACCATACTTTCCGAATCAGTAAAATCTACTCAAGCCCTTCCAATCACAGCACCCTGAAACGAGGCTACTTTCAGACCAACAACAACTGTCCATTTTACAAACCGGCGATCTGGGGAATGATGTTCATCCTGAACCTGTCTGGAATCATACTTGCAATCCATTTTTCAGCAAGATGCCAGAAACCTACGCCCCGTATGCATTTCAAAGGGGTGCCATTATGGCACCCCTTGAAGTGGTCTGAAAGCCCGTCAGCACTACAATTCACAGGTTCTCATGGTTTTGATTTTTGAGGCTGAATGAGGATTAAGAAAGATTGGCTGTCCATTTATCCAGAGTATACGCTTAAACCTGAATTAGAGCTGACCGAAAAGCACATGGTAAACTTCTGTAGCCTTTTCCTTTACCTGCATCTCTGAAAAATAGACATTAGGAATTTGCAGTTCTTCTTCATCCGATGAAAATCTTGCAGTCATCGCGCATAGTTCTCCAAAAAGCGCATTCTCCTCTTCAGTTAGTGACTCATAATCAACTTCTAAATCATACGTAACCGTAAATTCATCGGCAAACACAGTTGTAGTGTACTTGTTTAAAAAATACTGTTCCAACAGATAATACAATTTACCCTTTGGACTCATAACTCACCTCTTATTTTGTGATAGCTGGCAAATTCCCAATCGCCTTCCGAGTGTACTCAAAGTGATAAACCATGTTTTTAGCTTCATCGTAAAGCACTTCAATATTGTACATTTTCTTATTGATTGTAATTGTTGTATAATGCATCAGCGCACTGGAGCCTTTAGGGTCAGCAACACCCTTTGTTGATTTGATAACATCTTGCAAAGTTTGAACTGGTACGAAACGTCCTGGGTTTTCCATGTGTGCAGCAGGGGTTTTTGCAAAGTTCAATCCTTTTTCAATGTTACTCGCACTCTTAATACCATCCTTCACAATCCCTTGCACTGCACCATTCTTTATCCCTGATTTCAATGCACTCTTGCCTAATTGCTTCACGCTTACGGCTGTTGCTATGGTGTCGATAGCCGCATTTCTTGGCAGTTCTGCTCCGCGCATTTCTGCAAATGTAACTGTCCAGCCGAGAACTGGCGTTGCATCTATCAGACTTATAGTCATTCCAGGGTCAACATAGGCGTCCCGTTCGCGGAGATCTTCCGGATCATTGCCTGTAGGATCAACCAAGTTCAACGGATTGTTCCAGCAGTAGGTATACAAATTCAAGCTCAGGGGATTGGTGATCTTCCCTTCATTAGTATCCCGGCTGATGAACCGGCCAGTTACCGGCTCATAATATCGGGCTCTGAGGTAGTAAAACCCGCTTTCATCGTCCTGATACTCCCCGGCATAGCGGATGGGATTGGCAATGGCTTCGGTTTTTGCGGTTAGGTTGCCCCATTCGTCATACTTATAACTGTTTACCGTGGCACCGGCTTCATTAACCAGATACACAACATCGCCATGGCTGTTATATACATAATAATACCATACATCATTCACTATCCGGACTAATGGCCTATCACTCCAAATGATTTGTGCTTTAGAAGCATCTGCGCTTTCCGTTTCTGCAACAACACGCCCTGCTTCGTCCGCATAGTAATTGGTGGTGCCGGCTGCAGATACTTTTTTGCAGCGGATACCATTGTAATTATACACATATGTAGCGGTTTTTCCCGAAGCCGTAATGGTTTTAAGTCTATCGCGGCTATCCCAGGTTAGCAGACTAGTAATCTTGGGTACAAAGTTTTCAACATAGCCACTTGCACTTGATCGGTTACCCAGCTGGTCGTACTGCAGTGAGGTGTGCAGGTTAGCACCAGACATATCAACTTGGGTGAGTCGGTTCAACTGGTCGTATTTATATCCTTTCGTATCTGACGTAGTTGTTTTTCCAATAATGTTGCAATTTGGATCGTAAGAAATCGCGTCGCTTGCCAGATTCGTATCTCCAACTTTGTTCTCACAATAGGTTAGTCGGTTTAGGTTGTCAAAAGAATATCTTGTTTGAATCGATGCAGAAGGGTATGTCAGTGTTTGGGGCATCCCATCTGCATACCGACCATAGGTAAAAGTTTTGCCCATGGCACTTATAGTTGATAATTGGTTCCGTTCACTGTACCCATAGGTTGTTACCAGACCATATGGATCCTTGACACTGGTGACATTTCCATTCCTATCATAGGAATATTCAATGCTCTTTCCATCAGCGAAGGTTTTACAACGAAGTTTACCGTTGGGAAAATAACTATAACCAATGGTGCCTGCAGTAGAATCTGTAACAGAGCTAACCCGGTCATTCGCCAGATAACTATATGCAATGCTGTAATCACTGCCTGTCTGCTGGTTTAGGCGTAGCTTTGTATCATACCCAAAGCTATGTAAGTTGTTGTTTCTATCGCGCAATTTGGTCCTTGTACCATCAAGCGCATAGGCCATGTATTGGGTCTTCCCAGCCATATCGGTTTCGCTCAGCAATTGCCCCATCTGACTGTACGTTTTTGTAGCAGTTTGTCCGTTTGGATAAATCTGTGATATAAGGTTTCCCTTCACATCATAAAAATACTTGCTTGTTTCGCCTTTGGCATTTACGACTTGAATCAGACGACCCAATTCATCATACATGTTTGTAGTAACATATCCATTGGCATCTCGTAAGGTTTTAACCTGCCCGTCCGCTGTGTAGGCCTTTTGGATTACAATACTCTGTCCACCGCCATCTGTTGATTCTACTCTAACTACATTACCTTTTAGGTCATAATATTCAGTCGTTTTATGACCTTCTTCATTGAAAAACTCAGTTTTTTGATATTCCGGCAGATAACATACTTTTCGAGTGCTCCCATCAGGATTCACAGACTCTACCATTTGGCCAAAAGAATTGTTTTTGAAGGTGGTTTTGTTTCCATTGCCATCTTTCTGTGAGATCAACCATCCGTTGGTATCGTATGCTTTTTCAGATAGTCGTTCAGGCGATGCGGCGGTACCGCCATACACCTCAAGTTCACGTCCTAAAGAATCATAGGTTTTTTTGACTATGACTCCCGCTTCGTCCGTTGCAGTTACTTCATTCATTGCGTCATTGTAATCAATTGTTTTAAACGAACCATCGAAGCCTATCAGCTTCGTGAGACGTCCCAATGGATCGTATTCATACGCTTCAGTTTTCCCTAAAGGGTTTTTCAGTGTGAGTAACAATCCGTTCCTTGAGTCAAAATCATAGCTCTCACTGACTGGCGATTGCGTCTGAAGAGGATTCCCGGTTGCATTGATGTCTTGGATTGTATTGATTGAAGAAAGAGTAATACGATTAACAACTCTGTTTTTTGCGTCAAGAGTCTTGTTCGCATAAACATAGTCAAGTTGGCTCTGCAGCAGATTATTTTTGAATACCCTTTCTAATAATACGCTCCCATCAGCATTAAGCTGGGTCTCGCTCTTGATTGTCTCGGTTGACCCATTTGCATTTGTTGCCGTAACCTGGCTGAACTGGTTGTACCTTCTATCTGCACTTAGAGTATAAGTAACTATTTTTGTTTTACCCGACTCAACAGGTATTGTTTCTGAGGCAGGTAAGTTCTGATTTTCAGCCTGGTAAGTTATGGATGTCACATTGCCCAGTTCATCCGTTTGTTGAGTCAATTGATTAAAACCGTTGTATGTAGAATGAGTCTCCTTTAGGGGAGAACTTACGCCTGACTGTACTACTTTTTCAACCTGTTTCGTGATGTTGTTCTGTTTGTCAAACTCCCTTGTGATGTCAATCGTACGGTCACCACCGGTGATTATTTCTGAAATTGGAAGGTGTTTATAATTAAACTTGAACTTTCTATTCTGCCCGTTATCATAGCTGATTACTGATTCATGCTGATAGCTCATCGACAAGTTGTCAAAATGTTGCCATCCGCTACTGGACCACCCAATATTGGGTGAAGCATCGTACCCTGAAAAATCTCCGTAACTGAAGTTTGCGCCATTTGACTGCGCCGCTCCCGGGGCAATAGTATCATATCTTCGGCTGACCTGAAAGAATCCTTCGTAAGGTTTTGAATCCAAAGCTGCCATTGTCTGTTTATTGGTTCGTTTTGCTTCGGAATATTCAAAAGACGTGGATGCACCTGAGGGGTATGTGATTTTTTTTAGCAAGTTGTACGTAATATCATAAATATCGCCTGTTTCGCTGGTTTTTGAGGTGTTGTCACTGGTTATATTGCATTTGAGGTTAAAATGCGCCGTAGTTTTTTTGACGTCGTAATCATCAAATCGAGTCACTCTGTTTGCTTGGTCTGTAACGCTTTTAAGAAGTCCGCCCTGCGAAACAAGAACAATCCTTGCTCCATCAGGCTGAGTTATGGTGACTGTTTTATCTAAACCTGTACTAGAGTACGAAATGTTGGTTATGTTTCCGTAACAGTCGGTGATTTCGCGAATGACAACCGCCCGTGTGGGCTCCGACCCAATCACCAGATGTTTAAAGACTGTGGAATTTCCAAAAGCATCTACAATGCCCAGAAGCCTGCCATCACCTCCGAAATAGGCCTTTCGCCCATCAAGATACTTCAGAACAAAATGAGAATTCACTTCCCCATTTGTAAATGCTGTTGTATCAACCAGTTCCAACTGATATTGGTTGAAAGGGGTCATATCGATAGACAACCGGTCTTTGCCCTGATACCATTCCTGGGAAAAAGGAATGGTGGTACCATCCACATGTATGGCCCAGTATCTGGTATCTTCCGGTTTTGCATAGTCGATACCTTCATTCGGAGTACGCTCCAAAGATGGCAGCGACAACATCCAACCATAGCCAATTTGAGAAGATCTCATCGCATAGGTAATAATCGGGCTATTCTCATAGTTAATCCATTGATTAATACCTGCGATTCCTCTTACCCAGCCAGGATAGCTTTCGACGCTAACTTGATCTCTTCTATGTTCTGCGTCTTGGAAAGTTTCAAAAGGCCCCTCTAACCGGGTGAAGTGCAAGTCTTCCAGCAAATTTCCATTGGCATCCTTCGGCTGATACTCCCAATGAGATGTAAAAGAATATCGATTAAAAACGGAAGTAAGGTCATTGCTCTGGGCTATTACAGGTTGAGGTCTGGTCTTTTCGGTTTCACTTTCATCAGAGTGATACTCTAGCCCAACAGGAAGTGTGCCCGTCTTCCCCTGTATCTGAAAAAGGGGAACTGAGACCTTAAGACTGCCTGCCACTGGATCTATAGATTCATTTGTAGATAGGCCGACCTTGTAAGGCGAATCCATGCTTTTGCCGTAGTAGACATTGTATTTGTCAAATAAACTGCTCATTGCGGAGACTGAGGACTTTTGAGAGTTTTCAAAATTCTCGATTTGTTTCAGAATTTCATTCCAAGGCAGTTTTGATTCTAATTGATATTCAATGATCCGATTCGAATCAATATAGTATTTCTCCATCAACGCATAGTAGGACACATCATTTAAACCACTTTCACTGCTGGAGTTCCAATCACTTTTTCGAATGATTTCATCTAGATCGATACCCAGAGCTGAGGAAACGATCAAGGTGGAGCGCAACAGATCCATCCGTTCCTTCCCGCCCACATATGTGACGAGCTGTGCTGCGTCTCGAAATTTGAGATTGTAGAGGAGAATCTCGGTTTGGTAGGCACTCAAGCGAGCTTTGCACAACGATGGTTCGTTTATTTTCTCAATCAGCTCCTTGCCGATTTCTATACTCAGCTTAGCATTGTAAAACTGCACCAAAAGCGTTGTAACGTCCTCTATGGAATAGCCATACTTATCCATCGTAAGTAAAGCAGCCGGATCAACTTTGAATATATCCGCAAGTAACATCAGGTCCTTCTCGTTAAGTGCAGCAATACTGGTTGCTTCTTTCAGAATGTTCACAATTATCTCGGCAGGATTTACAATATCGATTGCAACTGGAACTTCAGCTACAATGGCTTTTGAAGCATCTACCATCCCACCGGTTGCGACCTTGCCTTGTAATGTATTCAGCGCTGAAGTCTGGTTTAGGAGGAGCTGCCGTAATTCCTTGGTTCCAATTGCCTTCTTGGCACTTGCGACTAGTGCTGCGGCACCTGAAACATAGGCAGCTGAAGCCGATGTGCCGCTCCGATAGGCATATTTATTCCCAGGTATGGTTGAGATAATTTCCTCACCTGGAGCCGCAAGATTCACCTTATCACCGTAGTTTGAAAACCCAGCCAGATCTCCATTACTGTTGATAGCTCCCACAGATATGATGTTGCCCAGTTGGAAATTAGAAGGATATACCGGCACAACTCTGCTTTCCTGGCCATTATTCCCTGCCGAACAGATGAAAAGCATGCCTGAGCTACGCATTGCATCCTCAAGGGCCGGGTTCAGTTCAATGCTTCCGAAACTACAGTTCACGATCCGTACGCCCATCGATTCCGCATATCGGATAGCCTCGATGGCATCTGATGTATAGCCGGTACTGCCATTCATAAACTTCAAGGGCATCAGGGTCACCTTTGGCGCAACACCTGTAATGCCGTCCTTATCGTCGGCGGCCGCTATGATACCAGCCACATGGGTACCATGGGTATCTTCATCGGCGTTATCAAACACTGATCTATCCTTGTTCGCAAAATCCCACCCATTCACATCATCTATATAACCATTTCCATCATCATCGATTCCGTTATTGGGAATCTCTCCCGTATTGGTGTAAATATTCTTGCTAAGATCACGATGGCTAACATCTATACCTGTATCCAATACACCTATAATGGTCGCGTAATCACCCTTCGATGTTTCCCACGCACCCACAGCATTCAAGTCAATACCAGATGTCCCTGACACTCCTTGTACTTCCTGGCCGGTATTGAAGAGTCCCCATTGCATATCAAATAGGTTCGTACTTTTTTCAACTTTTAACACTTCTGAGGGTGTTGTACTACTCACTTCTGGTGTTACGGAAGGTGTCGATAAGCTGATTGATTCCACAAGAATAAGTGACTGCTCAGGTGCTACGGGTAACTCGGCTGATGTAACCTGTAAGCGATAGTTCGGTTGTGCAATTAGCACGTCTTTGTGCTTCCGTAGTTCACCTACGACAGCCTCTATACTATCCCCCTTGTCGATTTCTAAAAGTGTATAGTTTGACAATTCACTCATTCCATCTGTCTCTTCAGACTTGAACTTTTTTCCTGTTTCATTCTTGAAGGCATCTGTTCTTAAGTGTGCTTTTTTTAGGTGTAGCTTTCTATCAACATCTCCTACAATTTCCTCCATCTTTTTAGAAAGCATATCTCTCTCGGTTGACAACCCGTCCATCGACATAATTGACTGCTGGCCTTTCATATCGGCTGGGATTCCTTGACTTTTAGAAAGCCCCTCAATATTTTGTTGAGCACCACTTATTTCGCTTTTGAGCACAATGATTATCTCAGTATTTTCTCGTTCGTTGGTTGTCTTTTTCGGTTGCATTTTATTATCGATATCCATACTGCTATTTTTATCCGCCCCTGCAAAACCTGCAGTTGCAGAGCTCAGAACCAGCGAGCATGCCAGTATCAAAGAAATCGAACTTCGAAACAATTGATTAGTATATTTCATGAATCTTCCTCCATTGTCGTCTCTTTACCTTAACTCACTAATTGCAGATATTGTTTTACTAATCACATAGTAGGAATTCTAAAACAGTGACTATGGCTGACATGTCTTTGAAAGCAAATTCCCGCTAGAATCATACATAAACTGAGTCAATGCCCCTTGCGCATCTGTTTTTATCAAGTGCCCAGCGTTATCATAAGTATAGATTACAGATGTATAATCGCTGTGAGGATTCTCAGCATCGATCATGTACGGCCCAAAATAGCCCAGCATTTTATTTCCCGCGAGATCGACAGCCCGATAATGGAGATACCAGACACCATTTCCAATTGCAATAGGCCCGGTATAACTATTCCATGTATCTGGAGTCAAGATACTGTTTGTAATCTTGAATTGGGAAGTGGTTAGCCCTAACCCTGCATCTTGATAGTTCAGCGTAACATTGGCTGCTGTTGGCCGCCATTGAGAGTTTGTATCACTTGCAAAAACAGTTGGACTGAATTTGTCTATATTCATAACCACAAACGTGCCAATATCGGAGGTGTTTGATAGCGAATCCTTTGCTCTCGCATAGATAGTACTGTTATTGTCAGATATTCTGACCGGCGCGGTATAATTTGTCCAGCTCCCTGAATTTACACGGTATTCCTTTATGGTTGAATCAGTTGAATATGTAATAGTGACGTCAACACTCCCGTTAGTTGGATTACAATTATTTGCATTAAGGCTTGGGACAACAGGAGGCGTCTTATCAATATTACCAACTACTATGTAGACTTCACGAGAGAGTGTTCCGACCGCATCCCTAGACCTCATATAAACGCTGCAATTCGAAGGTATGATAATTGGAGATGTATACTGTGTAGACGCCCCCGTCCCACCGATACGATATTCTTTCACTGCAGCATTCTGACCATACGTTACCGAAACGGTTACATTACCGTTTGTAGGGTTAGTTGGGCTTGCACTCGCAATGGGTGGGGACATATCACAAATATTCTTTTTAACATACCAGAAACCATCCGTATGTATGCCGTCGTTTGGATATGATTGGTCTAGGGCAATAATGTTTGACGATATAACCGTGCTTTTAACAGTGGATGTACCAGTTTTCACGTACCAGAAACCATCTGAAAAACGCCCATTTGCCGGATACGTCTGGTCCAAAATCAAATTGCTACTGATCAATGAACCCTTTGTATATATTGGCGTGTTAACAGGCATATAAGTCGCTCCAAAAGCTATAAAACCATCACGATCTACGGTTACATAGCATAATTGGCCGTAAGCATTTAAACCATATAGATATGTCCCTCGGCTTAAACTGTACGAGTATGAGCCACTAAGCGTAATCTTTCCAGTTCCAGAATCGAATATATATGAAGAATAGTAAGGAGCCCCTAGACCTCTGCTGTTGCATGTCGTGCTAACAAGTGAATAATTATTTGTAAGCTGTGCATTGTATTTGGAATACACGCCCTGACTCGCAACACTATACTTATCATAGTAGTACTGTGTTCCAACAGTTAAGACTGGATTTTCAATATTCCCAATTACTATAGAACTTTCCAGAGAGAGCGTTCCAACTGAATCTTTTGATCGAAAAAACACAGTGCAGTTTGATTGAATTGTTATCGGCCCATTGTATGGCATATATGTACCTGTTGTATTTATCTTGTACTCTTTTACAACAGCATTGGTATTGTAAGACACCGCGATGCTTACGTTTCCGTTTGTAGGATTCGTCGGAGTCGCAGAAGCAATTGGTGGAGAGGTTTCACAAATATTCTTACGAACATACCAGAATCCATCCGAATGAAGGCCGTTATTTGGAAATGCTCCATCGGCAGCTATGATATTCGATGTTATTACTGAACCTTTAGATATCGCCGCCCCAGTCTTGATATACCAGTAGCCGTCGGTATGTCGACCATTGGTAGGATAAGACAGGTCCAATACCAAACCACTGTTTATTAGAGAACCTTGAACATAATACTGATTGTTCACAATTTTGTAGACCGTTCCAACAACAAATCCATCGGTGTTGACTTTTGCATAAATGATATACCCAGGGACCTCCTCACCATTGGAACGAGAGAGTTTGCTGTAAAGGTAGTTTGAAGATAAAGAGGTATAGGATGATCCAGAAAATTGAACCGCCCCAGTATCCTTATTTACTGTACAACCAGTATAGCAACTGCCGCTACTGCGTGGTGAGTATAGGGTATCTACAACCATCATGTAGTTATTCCTTGGTTCAGAATTATACTTCGAATACACTCCCGCTGGGGTGGTGCTGCATTTGTCATAATAGTATTGTGTTCCTTCGGCATAGGCTGGGATTCCACTTAAAATTTGTAATATCAAGAGCAAAGCCCCGATAAAGATTGGCATAGATAACCTATTTGTCCATTCCCTCATGATTACTTCCTCCAATAATATATGTGACCTAGGTGAGACTTAATAAGCATACAGATATGTGAAATCAACGTTTACAACCGAATGTATGCACAGCTAATTCTCGAATGCTGTACTAGTGTTAGTGACCACCAGATCCAGACCGCTCTTAACAAATTTGGTTTCTTCACTGTTCCAAACTATATAGCTTTTCAAGCTTTTTCATGTGCATCGGGTCAACATACAACACACATTCACATCTGTGTATATCGTACTGGCGTATCGGCTTACTCCTATTTCTTTTGCCTTTTCTTTTAGATAGTCCCTAACTGCGTCCGAATAGGTATGGTCCACATACTCCACTTCCCACGGTAATATCCCTTGGTACATATCCACCTGCACCACCCTGTTCGGATCATACATGGGTTTTAACAGGGCTATCCGGTCCGAACCCCCCACGAGGGGCCGGTACCACTGCACAAATTCAAACTTTCCGTGATATTTTTCTTCCATCATGCGCTCAATTTGGTAAGGCGCAAGCAATACGGGAATTGCTCCGTTAAAGTAAAAGTACATGCCGAAGAAGAAAACCATTCCTATAACCGTTCGCGTCTTCTTCTGTTTCAGCTTATGCCAGAGACGTATAAAGAAGGGTGTATTCTCTGCAGGTATGGGGGGTTGGTTTCTTCTGTGGGGCCGCTGTATTCCATTTTATTGCTGTCAAAAGGTTTCATAGGTTGACCTCATTGTTTTTTGTATGCACTCGGATGTCATGAACGTTCCCTTTCATCACCCCTTTCACTTTGTTGTGTGGCCGTCCACCGTATGAATGGTTATTCTGTCGCGTGCTTTTCCTACCTTAACTCAAACCTATCCTTAACCGCCCCCACCCTCGGCAGGAAGAATTCAATAATCCTTCTTGTTCCCGTTTTCACTTTCGCCTGGGCGGTCATACCGGGGCTGATAGCGAGGCAGACGGGGAGGCAGACGGGGTCAGGCCTGACAGTGTGACAATTGCGCGATCCTTTCTTTTCTCTCCCGCTGATCCTCAAGACCTCGTGTAATCATTTTCGTGATGGCCGTACCGGACAGTCCCAGTTCCTTTGCTATTCCTCGACTGGTTATGAAGGTATGCTCAAGACACATCAGAATCAGAGCCTTTCTCGCTTCAGAGGCTTTGCGACTTCGACTTTTACCGTAAAACGCCTGAGTTTCTAGCCCATATTCTGCGGCTGTCATTTCAATTATTTCGCTTAATGTTCGTTTAATTACTAGCCGTTTGGGGGCTTGGATTTCGTTATCCTGTGTGCCCTCTTCATATTCGCCGGGTTTCAGGGTTCCGATGATTTCTTCCTCTTCACCCATATATGCCAGGTAATTTTGCTGTGCTTTTGACGGGTCTTCTGAAAACAGGCCCAGTGGAAATGATGCATCCGTAATCCCGTTCTTATTTTCGACTATATAGCTTTTATGACTGCTCCAGAGATAATCAAGACCGCCCTCCAGCTTTGCCCGCTCAGGATTCTGGTGAATATAGCGGATTAGCGCCAGCAGATACCTGTCTTTATTGCACAGGGTGGCTTTATACCGCTGCTCGAATACGTGCCCGGTATGCTTGTGACGTCGATTATACCACTGGGTATACCCTTGCTGGATTCCCTGCATGATTTTACTCAAGGAAACATCCCGGACTTCTATCAGCAAGTGGGCATGGTTCGACATGAGTACCCAGGCGTACAACTTGAAGCCGTAACGTCTTTTGTATTCCGCTATCCGTTCCATATACTCCTGTTTTTCCATCTCGCTTCTGAACACCCATTCCCGGTTATTGCCTCTACATACTACATGGTACAGTGCCCCAGGATAATGGATGCGGGGTTTTCTTGGCATGACCTCTCTCCTTGGTTACTTGCAGTAAAGGGCAACAGATTGCTCTGTTGACAGTCGGTTATATTGTCAATTGTCAGGCCTGACCCCTAATCCCTTGACCCCTAATCCCACTCGCAAGCCGTCTACTGTAGGGATTGGGTATTGCTCACGCAATTTAACTAAATCATCTCTTACTGAGTTCAACAGAACATCAATTCTGCTTAAAGTCACCATGTTGTTTCCTCCATTTATCTTATTGTTTTACTAATGGCTCAAAATATCTTCCTTTGAACTCTTCTCCAGTCATTTCGGGTGTCATATAAAAAACGCCAGGCGAATACCAGTTTTGACGCTCTCCGTATGTGTCGAGCACCTCAAAACCCTCCATGTCGGTCTTAATTATTGTCATTTCTTCAAAGGTGTCTGCCAGTGTCCGTGTCCTGAAATGATTATTGGGGGTCAAGTCTTTGCCAAACAGTTTGACCGCGATGCCTCTCGGTGCATCAGGAATGCTGTAAATATAGACAGAAAGCAAATGTTTCACATGCTTATCTGACTCCTTTTCACCCAGGATCTTTTTAATTTTGTATGAGACTTTGCAAAGTAGGTCATAATCCACGGGTTGATCTGGAGCTTGTAGGTAGATTAGCGCCGTTCTAAATGAGCCTTTGTAGCCTTCACGATAGAATTGCTCCAAATTTGTCAAATTGCCGGTATCCCAGGTTGCATCATATACCTCATGGATACTGCCGGTATCTTCAATCTGCGTATACTGAACAATCCGATCCGCTGCCCCTTCCTCCTCAATGATTTTGTTAATCTGTTCCCCCATCCGTTTCTGGGCTAGGGTGGGAAGATACATGTCAGTTCCGCCTACGCTGATTTCGAACCACAGGTCCGGCTCTTTGACAGGACACCAGTAATCAAGATTACTTGAATTGATGCACTCGAAATCCTCTTTGTACTTCTCTTTCAGCATTTTTTTTGTTTTAAGAATACCTTCCTTAGTCTGAAAGTGCTGCATCGGCTGGCAAGTAATGTACCGTGAAACCTTGTTCAGTTCTCTAAAAGGATAGTCCATACCTTGAATCTGTTCCAAACTGAATCGGTTCAACACACTTCTGGGGTATATAAAGTAACTCGTTTTCAACTCTGAAGCCCAATAAGTGTTTAACCGCAAGTCGAATTCATCAATGGCCTTCTTTCCCATATTACCATCAGCAAACCCATATACTGTTGCGCTGGATTTCTTGATCTTATATTTCCCAAAATCTTTGCTCCCTTCGGCCCCCTTTAATAGCATCGCCTCAATCCCCAAATTCTTCTCCTGTGCCTCTTTCAAGCTATCGCGATAAAACTCCAGTTCATAATCCACAATCACAGGCCCGCCAATGATTTCTGAGAGGTGCTTTTCTTGGCGCACCTCCAATTCCTTGGTCAATCGGGCTTCGGTGGCACTTAAATCCAGCGCCAGGAATTCATTGCTGTAACTGCGGTCTAACTGCTCCCGCATGCTGGGCTTTGCCATTGCGGTTTGTGTTATTTCGTTCTTTATGGCGCTTTCCATAGCCTGGCCAACATCGATGGATTCACCCACCTTATGATTCGGAGCAACACAGCCGCAGGCAATGGCTGCAATCATCATCAGAAGTATGCCCAGAATTAGGTTCTGTCTAGCAAACACATTCTGCAGCAGCCCGTTCTTTGAGGGTAACTGTTTAAATCCTTTACGGTTCTTTACCTGATTGAGTATTCTTGAACGCATAGCACACCTCTTCAGTGTTCTCATATGTCATATCCCCGTTGATGGTTTGTCTTTAGTTCTTAAGATTCGTTGTTTTGATAGAATCAAACATTCTTTCGTCTATTTTGTCAGTTCCGATGATGTCGGTGTTTTATTCCTTTGCACTATCACATCCTTTACGTTGATGTGTGGCCGTCCACCGGATGTATGGTTATTCTGTCGTGTGCTTCTTCTACCTCAGTTCAAATCCATCCTTCACCGCCTCCACCCCCGGCAGGAAGAACTCAATGATCCTCCGTGTGCCCGTTTTCACTTCCGCTTGGGCGGTCATGCCGGGGCTGATGGGCATATCCTTATGGCCTACTTTCAGGGTGTTGGTCTGGGGTTTTACTTTGATCTTATACACATAGCCTCTAATGACTTCACCAACCGTTGAGATACTGCCGCCTCGCTGATTCCTAGCATCAAAGCCCGTTAATATCCTGTATTTCCCTAATAGTTCCTTCCAAACTGCACCACCGCTTTTCCCATCGCGACTAATTTCCTTAATCCTTATTTTCATTCCAGGCAAGAACTGACAATAATACCGTACAAAGCAGCCTCTGCATTACGGCTGCACTGAATATCCCACCGTATTTCTCTTTAATCCCTTATTTCAAAACTATATTACGCACACAGGCACAGAATATCAAATAATCCCATTTTATACAATTGTATCTTTGCCGCGCCAGAATGAAATAACATCGGTATATATGTTTAACCTAAAATTTTCTTTCATCGCATTTTCAAAGGCAAGCGGTTCAAGCATCCATCAGGATAATTAGTGCACAGAGGGACCGGCCCCCTACTTAAAGTTCCCCAAAAAAGGCGGAAGCCCTTGCAAATGCAAGGGCTTTCTAGTTTTTGAGATTTACCATCATATAGCCGCGGAGCTCCTCCAGCCATGCGACAGGGGGACGGCCGATTGTCTCTAAGCCTGGTCCCGCGCAGGATTTAAGGAACTCATTCTTATCCCGCTCCGGATACTGACTTTTCAGAAAACTGTTGATGACCATGATCATGTGGCTGATCTCTTCGTTACCCTGCTCCATCTGCTGTTTCAGATGCTCGGGCATGTGTTCATGGCCTTCATCGAAAAGGCCCTTCATCAAAATCCGCAAATCTTCTGTCCAGAAAAAATGCTCCACAGGCTGTCACTCTCCATCGTTGTATACTTTTTCAATACACCCGATTGGATTGTTACCACTAATTTTAGTCTCTAAACATATATTTATTTCTTTTTTATTCATAATTACGGATAGATCCATGTATCTCCACGGTGTCTTCCGCAACGATGTGATTTTCTTTATCAACGAACACAATCCTAGGTGAGAATTGACGGGCTTCGCTTTCCTCCATCCAGCCATAGGCAATGATAATCACCGTATCCCCAGGCTGAACCAGGCGGGCCGCTGCCCCATTCAGGCAGATGACTCCGCTTCCCGCCGGACCTTCGATGGTATAGGTCTCAAGCCGTTCTCCGTTATGGTTGTTTACAATCTGAACCCGTTCGCCGGGGAATATCCCAGAGGCCTCTAACAGCAGCTTGTCGACAGTGATGCTTCCCACATAGTTCAGGTTTGCTTCGGTAACGGTGGCGCGGTGTATCTTGCTTTTGTACATATTAACCAGCATGGGGCACCTCCAGCACGCAGTTGTCAATAAGTCGGGTGCGTCCTATCTTCACCGCCAGGGCGATCAGCACCCTGCCTTCAATGACTTCCACCGGCTTTAGGGTATCGGCATCCACAATTTCAATGTAGTCGGGTGAAGCAAAGGGGACCGTGGCAAGGGTCTGGCCGATCAGACTGTGAACTCTCACAGCACTTTGCTCTCCGGCATACACAGCCGCCTCGGCTGCTTTCAATGCCTTGCTCAGAACCAGGGCATCCTGCCGTTGGTGAGGGCTCAGATAGGTGTTGCGGGAGCTTAGGGCAAGGCCGTCGGCTTCTCTAACGATGGGACAGGGAACGACATCCACCGGAATATTAAGATCTGTCACCATGCGGCGAATCACCGCCACCTGCTGGGCATCCTTTTGACCGAAGTAAGCACGGTCCGGCTGAACCAGATTGAACAGCTTGGCAACGATGGTGGTAACACCTTTGAAATGCCCCGGCCTTGACGCGCCGCAAAGACCTCGGGTCAGATCGCCCTCCACATTCACATAGGTTTCATAGCCATGGGGATAAAGGGTTGCCACTGTGGGAAAGAACGCCACGTCGACACCAGCCGTTTCCATCAAGACGCTGTCTGCCTCCGGATTTCGGGGATAGGCTTCAAAATCCTCATTGGGACCGAATTGGGTGGGGTTTACAAATACACTGGTGATCACCAGATCGTTTTCCTGCCGGGCCCGGACCATCAGGGACCGATGTCCTTCGTGCAGAAAGCCCATGGTGGGAACAAAGCCGATGGACTTGCCGGTTTTATGGGCGTCCGTAACAATACTGCGAAGTTCGCTGATTTCTGTAATGGTTTGCATAGGTTCTCCTGTTGTGTTGATTTGAAAGGGATAGAATATCGCCACGGATAACACGGATTTTCACGGATGGACTGTATGCTAAATATATTTGGGCGTCATTGCGAGAAGCGCAGCGACGTGGCAATCTCTCACTTGAAATTACTCTATTGCAGTGCATTTTCAACTTAAACAAAAGTGAGAGATTGACGCGCTGGTGCTTCAGTAGGGTGCCCACATCTATGATGTGGTACACATCGCTAATGCTGCTTGCAGCCCGCAATGACAATTCAAAAGTTTCCGTGCCCATCCGTGTTATCCGTGGCAAATATTTAATTACTTAATAAAGCTTTTCCAATACCGTTTCGTCCATGGTAAAGGTGTGTGCTTTCTCAGGAAAGCTTCCGTTCCGCACCTCTTCTCCATACTGCCGAAGAGAGGTCACCATGGCATCCCCCAGTTCACCATAACGCTTGACGAATTTTGGGGTGAAGCTCCGGTTCATTCCCATGGCGTCCTGAAGCACCAGCACCTGCCCGTCGCACCCCGCGCCGGCACCGATTCCGATGGTGGGAATGGCGAGTTTTTCTGAAACCAACTGGGCCAGAGCCGCCGGTATGCACTCCAGAACAATTCCGATTACGCCCAGCTCCTGAAGCAGCAGGGCCTCTTCGATCAGTTCCCTGGCCACGGCTTCGTCCTTCCCCTGTACCTTGAAGCCCCCGAAACGGTGAACAGACTGGGGAGTAAGACCCAAATGGCCCAGTACCGGTATCTGGGCTTTCAGGATGGCGGCGATCTGGGGGGCTACCGCTTTACCCCCCTCCAGCTTCACTGCATGGGCACCGCCTTCCTGAACAAAGCGCCCCGCATTTCGAACGGCTTCCTCCGGGCTTATATGGTAGGACAGGAACGGCATGTCGGCGATGACCATACAGCTGCCCGCCCCACGACTGACTGCCCGTGTATGATGCAGCATATCCGCCATGGTTACCTGCAAGGTGTTATCATAGCCCAGGATCACCATTCCCAGGGAATCTCCCACAAGAATCACATCCAGCTCTGCCTCATCCACAAGGGTTGCAGAGGTGTAATCGTAAGCTGTCATCATGGTGATGTGCTGTTTGTTTTCTTTATAAAGTGAAAAATCAGTTGCGGTCATTTTTTTTCGCATTGAGCTGTTCCCCCTTTCAATATCCCTTCCATTGCTTCTGCGTCGGCGACTCCGATGGATCCGTTTGCCCTTGCCATTGAAAGCGCCTCCAATCCCAAGGCCCGAATCAGCGGTTCACTGTGCTCCAGCCCGGACTCCGTAAGGCTTTTAAGATGACCCAGCACTGTTCCTGTATCGCCCCTGGACACCGGTCCTGTCAAGCCCCGTATCGGTCCGATGGCTTCATAATTACGGAGAGTTGCCTCCATCAGGGGGGCCAGTGCCTGGGATGCCATGCTTTCCGGAATGCCGGAGGACAGCAGAGCCTTTTCTGCCAGTTGATAGAGGACCATCACATAATTGGAGGCCAGGCATGCCCCCAGGTGATACAAGGCTTTCTTTCCGGGTAAAATCCATGCGAGCCGGTTACCACAAGGAGCCAGCCACTCCTCCAATGGGCTTCGCAGGGCTTCGTTGGCCTCCAGCACAAACGTGGCTTCAGCCAGATTCTTTCTCCCGGTATCCGGTTCCGGGACTGTTTGCAGGGGGTGGAGGCTGAATATACGTCCCCTCTTTTTTTCTACGGCTTCCAGAACATCCAGGGAGCGACTGCCGCTTAAATGCCCCACCCACTTACCCTCAAGACGGCTGCACCCAGCTACGGCTTCAGCCACCGCGTTGATGCTGTCGTCAGAAACGGCCAAAAGGAGGATATCCGACACGAAAACCAAGTCTTCGAGGCGTATATAAGGCTGTACATCCATGTAACGGGCGGCTAAGGAGGCGGCCTCGGGATCTCTACCCCACACCCCGGCCACCGTGTAGCCCCGGTCCTGAAGATAGCCTCCCATTGCCTTTGCCATTCTGCCTGAGCCGATAATGCCGATTTTCATAAACACCTCCAAAAACAATAAAAAATCCTTCTGTGCGCGACAAAAAGATTCCGAATCCTCAGGTTTTGAGGATAAAAAGCGTTATGGCTGTCACTGCCCCGACGGGTTAGCGCAGCATGATCGGAAGGTTTGCACAGGTAAGCCTCGCGTTGGATGGCTTCCACATTCATTGTAGCAATCCTGCTGATTTTGTGCAAGTCGAAAGTCATCCATGTGAAGCTTACATGCTGCAAATAGTTGTTAACAACCCTTATGACCTGATACTAATTTCCGTTGACACGTGGTTTTCAAAACGATATACTGAATGAAAGAATTCATTCAGCCATTGGCTAAAAGGAGTCGACTCAATGAAACTGCCCCCACTTAAAATCGGCGATTTCGAGGTACCAGTCCCTATCATACAAGGCGGAATGGGTGTCGGTGTGTCCCTGTCCCGTTTGGCAGCAGCCGTTGCCAATGCCGGTGGTATCGGCATCATTTCCGGAGCTCAACCCGGCTTCATGGAGCCGGATTTCAGAACAAATAACGATGAGGCCAATATCCGGGGTCTTGAAAAAGAGATCCGAAAAGCTAAGGAAATGGCCCCAGGCGGTATTATCGGCGTCAATTTCCTTGCCGCTTCTCATAACTATAAGGAGTTGGTGTTGGCAGCCGTTCGGGGAAAAGTGGATCTGATCATATCCGGAGCCGGCCTTCCCAGCACTCTCCCGGAACTGGTGGAAGGCAGCAGCACAAAAATTGCTCCCATCGTTTCCTCCGAAAAGGCTGCGTCCACCATTGCCCGTCTCTGGGACAAACGGTACAATTATCTGCCGGATGCCGTCATTGTAGAAGGGCCGGAGGCCGGAGGGCACCTGGGCTTTTCCGTGGAGGATCTGGAGCCCGGCAATAAGCCCGAGCTGGGCCAGATTGTGCGAGATGTGATAAAAGCCCTGAAACCCTTTGAGGAGAAATATAACCGCAGGGTTCCGGTAATCGCTGCCGGAGGCATTTATACCGGTTGCGACATTGCCGACTTCTTGAAAATGGGGGCTGCAGGGGTTCAAATGGCCACCCGTTTTGTTGCCACATTCGAATGTGATGCCCACGAAGCCTTTAAGCAAGCCTATATCGACGCCCGTGAGAGCGCGATCCGGATCATAAAAAGTCCTGTGGGTCTTCCAGGACGGGCCCTCAACAATGCTTTCCTAATGAAGCTGGATGAACAGGGGCGGATTCCGGTAACACGGTGCTACCGATGCCTGAAGCATTGTGATCCTGGTACAACCCCCTACTGCATCACAGATGCATTGGTTCGATCCGTTACAGGAGACGCCGAGAACGGTTTGATATTTGTTGGTTCCAGCGCCTTCAAGGTTGATAAGATCGTATCCGTCAAGGAGCTCATTCAGGAATTGCTCACAGAAGCTGAAAACTGCATTGACAGCTTCTCCCCCGCTCCAGCTGCTCTTTAGAATCCCTATCCGAATCTCTGCTTCAGGAGATTCGGATTTCTTTATATAATCACCTGTATTGCGTTTTCCCACAGCTCTTTCGGGTATCAAGGAAAACGTGGATTTTGATAACAGAAAGGAGACCTGTATGAAAGGAACCGTTGTAAACATATGGATCACCACCCTGCGCCGAACTCTGGGCAGCAGCAGCGTATCCACCGCCATGAACCGTGTATCCTGGAACGAGGAAAGAATTATATCCCCCCTTGAGGATGTTAAGGATCAGGAAATATTCGCCCTGGTGGACGCCATCGCTAAGGAAGCTAACCAGCGCCCGGCAGATCTTTGGCGGGAGATCGGCCGAAACAATATTGAAACATTCAGGAGCTGGTTCCCCAGCTATTTTGACCATTCCAACTACAAAAGCTTCCTGATGATGATGGATACGGTCCATAAGCAGATTGAAAAGATGGTGAAGGGAGCAACACCACCCCGTCTGTTGCCCTTCGAGCCGGAGGGCAATCAGCTGATTATCCATTATCAATCCAAGCGGGGCATGTTCGATTACTTCCTCGGCCTCTTGGAGGGTGGAGCCAAGTTCTTCAACGAAACGGTTGAGATCAAGGAATTGGAGCGAGGAAAGGAAAGTGACGGGCGCCATTATTCCAAAATTCTTCTGGTATTCCCCTACAGTACACTGGAACGTGTTCGCTTTACAGGCTCTACTCTGCTTTCACTGGGTATCATCCGCAGTATTCCTCTGAAGATTGCTCTGGCTCCAGCTGTGCTGGTCTTTATATACAGCTGGCTGGTTTTGAAGGGTGCTCCCCTTCTTGCTTTGGGGGCAGGCCTCCTGGCCTTCCTTGTCACAGCTCTTACCGCTTCTGTTGTCAATGCTCCCAACCAGCTCATCCGAGATCAGGTGAAGAAGATCACTGCGTTTGATTTCAGTGGAAAAACCCAACTCATTACCCATGACGACACCGAGAACACCATGGAAATCCTCAATAATCTGAAAACAAGCCTCAGTGGCGACATGCTGTTCCTCAAGGGAGGAATGGATGATCTCCATGGTTTTAATCAAAAATTCATAGAGGTGGCCGGCAAGCTCCGCGGTGCAGCCGACATCATCTCTGAAAGCGTCCACGAGGTTGCGGAGGGAGCTACCCACCAGGCCCTGGAAACAGAGCGCAGCGTAGAAATCCTCAATTCCAACGTACAGACCCTGAACGCCCTCAGTGATGAAGAATTACGCCGCAAGGCCTTCCTTGAGGAAGCGGTAACAAATATCGAACAGTCCTTCCAAGAATTGAACATGGTGGTCGGCAGCCTGAATACTGTGAAAGAAAGTTTTTCCGCAGTTAATCAGCAGGGTCTGGAGCTGGCATCCAAGGTCAAGGATATTATTGCCATTGTCGGAACTGTGGAAAGCATTGCCGGTCAAACCAATCTGCTGGCTCTGAACGCATCCATTGAAGCCGCCCGGGCTGGTGAAATGGGCCGTGGATTTGCGGTGGTGGCAGAGGAAATACGCAAGCTGGCTGAAGATTCCCGAGACGCTGTCAACACCATCAACACCAGCCTGAATCAATTCACCCACGAAGTTACCAGCATGGTTCAGAAGGTGGGTAGTCAATATGAGGCCCTGGAAGAAAACAATCAGACCCTGGAGCAGGTTTCCGAGAAGAATCATCAGGCCACCCTTCGCATTACGGAGGTATCAGAGGGAATCGCGGAGCTGTCTGAGAAGCTTGCCACAGAAACCCGTCACATCTCGGATGTTTTCCAGAATATGCATACCCTGGCTGCCATTGCGGAAGAAAATGCTGCCTCTTCTGAAGAGATGAGTGCCACCGTCATGCAGTTCACCGACGAACTAGGAACCTTTACCGGCTATATCGACGAGCTGGATAAGCTCTCTGATAATCTTAAGCAGGAGCTGAAGCATTATAAGCTCTCCTAAACGAAGCTTCGCGCATCCTTAAATCAAAAGGCGGCTCCTCATTCACTGAGAAGCCGCCTTTCCTATTTGATTCCTTTTGCTATGATTGTAACTGCTTCCGCCTTGGTTGCCATGCCCTGTGGCTTAAATGTGCCGTCTGCGTAGCCTCCGATGATCCCCTTGCTCATCGCCGAACCAACAGCATCCTGAGCCCATGGGGAAATCAAATCTGCGTCGATAAAGACTTTATCCGTTTTACTATTGGAGAGTTTTAACGCCTTTACAATCATAACGGCCATCTGCTCCCGGGTAATCAGAGAATCCGGCGCCACCGTCCCATCAGCAAAGCCGTTCACAATACCGTTGGCAACGGCGGTGCTTACGGCACCGGATGCCCAGTGGCCTTGAAGGTCCCTGAAGGTTTTATCTGCTGAGCCCTTCAACCCCAAGGCTTTCACCAGCATCGTGATGAACTCTGCCCGGGTCACCTGTTTTTCAGGCCGAAAGGTGCCGTCTGGGTTGCCAGAGACAGCTTTCAGGGCGATCAGCTTTTGGATGCTGGCATTGGCCCAGTGGCCTTGGATGTCGGTAAGAGGGATCCCGCTCTCTGATGTGATTGGTGTGGGAGCCGCTACTATGAGCTCCTTATCACTGTCAGGTGCTTTAGGACTGGCCAAAATGGCAAAGATGCCATGCTTCTGAGTGACTCCCGTAACCTTTCCACCGGAAGCAATGACGTTGTCCAACTCAGACCATTGCTTCGTTTTCTCATCGAGCCAGTACAGGCTCACCTTTTCCTTGGCAGAATCAACCTTGGAAGGTGCGTAGTTCATTGTAAGCTTACAGGGCTTCTGGAAGGTAACCAAGCCATCTGGCTTTATAAACCACATATCGCTGAGGATACGAACTCCCTCATCCATTTTGAGTCCGATAAAGCTGGTCATTCCTACTTCCACCTGAAAGTTTGAAGAAAACACCCCCGAAGGCAACTCAAAGGTAAGCGCGGGCAGTTCCACCTTGGTAATACCATTAACCATGACATCTGTGGTGGAACCACCTCCACCTCCACCTCCACCTCCACCTCCACCTCCACCTCCACCTCCACCACCGCCTCCGGTGTTTGTATTTGGGGGGACGTAGGGCGCAACATAGGGTTCGTATGCAATGAACTCCGTGAAATGGGTGGTCCAAACAACAAGATCACCACCGCTGTTCACTTTGCCTTCCCGAATACCGCCGACCAGTTCAGCCATGGCTGCACTTTCTGTATTTGCAGAAAGTACTTTGGTAATTTCTGTTGCTGAAGCACCGGAACGGTACCATTTCACCGATTTGCCGGCCATTCCCGGGAACGTGATCCTCACAGGCTTACTAAAGGTAACTTCTTCTCCCGATAGACCTACCTCCACTATTCGCAAAGCTGTACCTTGGTCTAGGTTTGCGCCGGTGGAGCCCTTTATCTCCGGAAGACCTATCTTGCCGTCCCACCCACCTGGCCCCGTGACCGTTACGTTGGAAGGAATTAGCACCGACAGACTGACACCCCCCGCTGATGTGTTAAAAATCATGGATGGTGTAGTTGTAAGTGCATTCCCGGTAGGCGTTCCCAGGTCAAGGGTCGCAGAGCTTGTGGTTATGTTGAAGGTATACATGCCGGCTGATGGGTTGGACGGAAGCATCAGTTGTGTGCCTCCGTTACCGTCCACAGTAATGGTGCCGGGGGTGGGAGAAATTTCCCGGTTTACAATCACCTGATAGGTTCGTGTTTCACCTAAAAAACTGACGCTTGCCGTTATGATGTTATCGCCCTCCCGCAGGTTAAAGTCCCCAGAAGTATAACCGGCACCGTTCACTGTCATTGAGACGTTTGCTCCAATGAAAGCAGGAAGCACCATCATGCTGGATGTTGTCACGTTATTGCCAACAGCTGCAGTATAGGACTGTTGAGAACTGTTAAAAACCGGATCAAGATTAACGCCGATAAGAGTGATGTTGCTCAGATAGTTACCAACAAAATCAGCAACCTTGAGGGACGATGTCGTTACTAATGAATCTCCCGCCGCTTCGATGAATAGGGTTTTGACCGCACTGGATGATGTAGCATTTACCTGTGCTCCAGTTAGAGTAATAACTCCCGCCGACGCTGTTGTTGCTCCTGAATAGTTTGGAGTTAGGGTCAGCGTTTCATTCACTGCGGAGAGGCTCCCTGTCGTCACAGAAAATCCTCCTGACATTGTAATTGTCGGCAGTGTGCTCCATTGGTACCCGGATGGAAGTTTAAAGGTAAATGGTTTTCCAGTATGGATTAAATGTGCACCGGGAATGTTCTCCGTTACCTTAAGCGGAGAAATTAATGATGGGAGTGAGGTCATCGTTGTCTCAGATTCAATGGATGGGTTGAACGCTCCCAGTGCGGCTAAACAATCAACCATTCCATTTCCGTAGAACTTCTCCCGCAAGGAAGCACTGTCGTAATAGGTCGTATCCTCATAAACTCCAACCTGTGTCGTTGACTTAATCCGATCAATAATCCAAGTCGGTGTACGACTCAGATCCTGCGCTTTCAATAATGCGGCCAAAGCCGCAACATGGGGCGTCGCCATCGATGTGCCACCCTTTTCAGTAATACCGCTTGTTCCTGTATGAATCAGGCTGTTGATTTCTTCCCCAGGTGCGCAGACATCAAGCTCCGCGCTGGTGGTTGTAACAGCACACGAAAAATTTGACAGTCGATACTTTCCTGTGAACTGTCCATTATCAAACACCTTACCTATAGACCCCACTGACAAAACCTGCGGTAAGGCCGCCGGATACAACATAGGTTTCACATTCACCCCAGGTTCAGATCCGTTTATTCCAAAGTTGTCTCCCGGCCGATACACATCTTGATTCAGCTCGTTCTTTTCCCATCGCCCGTTCCCAGAAGCGGCCACAACAACGGCACCTGCATTCATGGCATAGTCCACCGCTGCTGTCACCACCGGATCGTTCTCCGATCCCCCAAGACTGAGATTGATAATCTTGGCACCGTTATCGGCAGCCCATTTGATGCCTGCGGCTACGTTGACATTGCTCCCGTTTCCTTGGGCATCCAAAACCCGAACCGGCATTATCTTGACACCGGCCGCCACACCCACAATGTCAATATTGTTGGCTTCGGCGGCGATTGTTCCGGCCACATGGGTGCCGTGGCCGTTCTGGTCAAGTGTATTCGGGTCATTATCAATATAGTCTTTCTCCACCTTCTGACCGTTGACAGTGTAGATAGCGTCATCAATATCCTGATGGAGCCAGTTGACTCCCGAATCCACCACAGCAACCACGACAGCGGCCATGCTGGAGGTTGTAATGAATCCGAATGTACGGTCTGCCTTCACCGCATCGAATCCCCACAGGTTCCCGTTGGTGTAGTCGGGATCCACCGGATCTGCTGCTTCTCCCTCTGCGATATGGTAGATGAGGATCGGCGCGGCGAAAGACACCTCTTGCTTACCTTCATACAATGCAATAAGTTCTTTGGTAGAAGGAACGGATTCAGCTTCTGATTTAAGCTCAGCCATCATCGTGATGCTTTTCTTGCGTATTTCCTGTACCCCGTTGGAATACTGGACTACAAAAAAATTCTCAGTCTTGTCAAGGTCTACCGTATTCAGTTCCGCCTCGCTGGAGATTACGGAAACATCCGGAACTCCCACAATCTCAACAGAGCTCAAATCCGCTCCAGTGGTCTGAACCTCCGACCCGCTGGTTACGGGACTTTCCACAATCACTTCATTTATAATGGGCGGCACCGGTTCTACGGGTAATATAGGGTCCGTCGTTTCAGAAAAAACGACCATCCCTGAAAACAGGTTCAAAATCAGTGCCAGCACCAACCATAATGCAAGTTTCTTTTTCGCCATGATATCCCCATCCTTTATGTGCGACATGAAAATGTCTTGTATTACATTATACCTTATTTTACCTTATGATAAAATGGCTGAAAAAGGAAATAAAAGAAGCAGGAAACCCAAATTTCTATCGGGATTTCCTGCTTTTCACCGCTACTCAACTATGCTTATATCACTCAATTTCCCGGAATCGCCAGTATCTGTCCCGGAAGGATGCGGTTCGGATTTTCCAGGTGATTGGTTTCAGCCAGGGCCTGCCAGGTCACCTTGAATTTTGCCGCGATTTTCCACAGCACATCGCCGCTTTGCACCGTATAGGTTGTTTTCGAAGAAGCGGCAGCCGTTACAGGGGCTGTTTCTGTCTTGACAGGTTCCGTTGAAGGCTTTACAGGAACCACTGCCGGGGCATTCAGATCAGCGGCGGTAATGGCCTTCACATTCAGGGTTCTGCCATCCTGTGATGCAGGGATTTTCAATTCCCCGCTGCGAATTTTAGTAAACGCTGCTTCTTTAAGCGGATTGTTGAAGTCAAAACCGATAAGCTTCCAGTTGTTATCCACTTTAGGCGTGATGGTACCGCCCATTTGCTCTTGTACATATTTGATGATCATGTCACGGATCCGTCCGGCATCCTGGTAGATTTTAAAGGAATCGTAGTAGACGTTATCCGCCGTTACCAGCTTCAGATCCTTCAGGGTTCCGAACCGATAATTGTTCACGGCCAGCTTGTAAAGCTTGCCGTCTTCAACCGCCTTGCCGGCAATCATTGGATTGACAATTCGCTTCCCGGAATCCTTGGACAGATCTATCTGATACTGAATCCCTGAGAACATATCGTAGTTATAGCCTCTGATCTTCTCATTGAAGCTGACGGTGATATCCCCTGGAACAGCCTTATTGTAGTAAGATGCTGACCACTCCATATACTTTTTAAGGTTTTCGCCGGTGATATTGACCCCCATCAGGGTGTTGGTGTACATGTAGATGAACGAAACATCCTTTTTCTTGAAATCTCCGGCCTTTAGATTGCTGGCACTGTTGAAAAGTGCGGCAGCCGAGACATCTGCCCCGGTGTAGAACAGCTGAACATCATTGATAAGGTCTATGATGGCGTTGTCCTCCAGCTGGGCGGTGGGGATGGTGGTCACTTTATCGGCTCCGGTTATATAGTCCGGGCGCTGGATGAAATCCGCGGTGATTTTGCCAATGATCTTGTTGGCATCTGCCTGGGATGTTTGGTGAATCTCTTTAAACTGCTCCAAAACAGCGGCATCGGCAGTTGCTTTCAATGTCTCAAGATTCTTGGTTTCCACAGATTTCACTTTGTTTGCTGAATCCAGCGTGATAACCGCTTTTGCCAAGGCCCAGCCGTATGAACCCGGCTCGATGAATTTGACACCGCTGGCACTGACAACAGAATCCGTTTTCCCATGCTTATGGGCTCCAAATATTACATTGAATTGCGGGCATGCCTCTGCCACGGCCAAAGCACCATCGGTGGCGGTATACTCCGTTGTGTCACCTAAATGGAATACACCCACCATGACATCGTATTTACCCTCCAGCTCCTTAACCACCTTTTTAGCTTCTTCTACGGGATCCGTAAATGTAAGTCCCTTGAAGTTATCCGGTGTGGAGGCCTCCCACGTGGAAATGTGCGGCGTGATAAGACCCACCACTGCCACGCGAACCCCATTCCGGTTTAGAACGACATAGGGTTTCACGAACCTTGTCCCGTCGCTCTTGTAGATGTTGGCCGCTAAAACGCTTCCTTTAAAGGCGGAAACATTCCGGTTCAGGAAATCGAGTCCGAAATTGAACTCATGGTTCCCCAATGTCCACGCGTCATATTTCAGGGTGTTGAGTCCTTCCACCATCGGATGAACCGGGCGGGAGTTGAAAAGGTCTGCAAGGTTATCCTGCACCGTATCCCCGGCGTCAATAAGCACCGCATTGGGATCAATTCCCCGTTCCTGTGTCACCAAGGTCGCAATTTTTGCCAGACCCGCATCGGCATCCTCTGCATCAATGGCATATTCCCAAGGATAAATACGTCCATGAAGATCCGAGGTTCCTAAAATGGTTACTTTCTTTTCGCTGTTATCAGCCCATGCCCCCGCAAAACCGGTAAAGCATGAGGTGAACAGCATTGCCAGTACGAGCAGAACACTGATTCTTTTTTTCACGACTGGACCTCCTATTATGTAGTATCACCATTTTATCCCTTAATAAACATTTTTACTATATAAATGATTCACAAATACTGCGGCTTTCCCATTGACGGGGCTGCTAAATCTTACTAAAAAAGCTGTCCGGTTTCCCGAACAGCCTGTGAATTCCCATCCCTCTATTTTCGATAATTACTCCGGCGCCGCCTCCGTATCCACCAGTACCGTCAGATTTCCATGCAGCTGCAGCATACTGGCGGGAAGCATGGTATCCACTCTGCCGCACAGCATCTCACGGATGGCCTGTTTCTTGGCAGTTCCATTGGCTGCCATGAGTATGTGCCGGGATTTAAATATTGGAAGCAGCCCCATGGCCAGCGCCCGGCTCGGTACAGCCTCCCTGGAACCGAAATCACCGGCATAGAGGTCTCGGGTACTGTCATCCAAACGGGCCACATGGGTTGCCAGGGTCAGACTGCTTTGGGGCTCGTTGAAGCCGATGTGTCCGTTGCGACCAATGCCCAGCAGCATCAAATCGATGCCTCCCGCACTCTCTATGGCTGCGTCAAATCCCCGACATTCGGCCTCGGGATCTTCCGCCATACCGTTGAGCAGGTGGATGTTTTCCCGCCTCAGATTGACCTGTGAAAAGAAATGTACCTCCATGAAATGTCCATAGCTCAAGGGATGCTGAGGTGAAAGCCCTAAATATTCATCCAGATTGAACGTGGTTGCCTGTGAAAAATCAAGTCCCTCTTGGTGATGCTGACGGATCAGCTCCTTATAGATACCCATGGGGGTTTTCCCTGTGGGGAGTCCCAGTACGGAATCCGGTTTTCTTCGAAGCTGTTGAGCAATTTCATTGGCTGTGGCCAGGCAAAGCGTGGTGTAATCCGTATGAATTTTAAGAATTTTTGAACTGGGGTTGGTCATCATTCCTTGCTCCCTCCTGCCATCATGCCCCGAACCAGATGCTTTTGAAACAGAATGGCGATGATAAGCGGCGGAATGGAGGCAATGATTCCCCCTGCCGCAATCATTCCGTAATCCACGGCGTTCTTGCCGCTGAACTCGGCGATGGCCACCGATATCGTCTTGGCGTTCAGTGATGAGGTGAAAATCAGTGACATAAAGAATTCATCCCAGGCCATGAGAAAGGCCATGATGCCGGTGGCAATCAGCCCCGGACGCACGATGGGAAGCACGATGTACCACAGGGTTTGCAGCCGGGTACAGCCATCAATATCCGCCGCTTCCTCAAAGGACCGGGGAACACTTTCAAAATAGCTCTGCATAACCCAGGTGACAAAGGGCGTAACCGACGATGCATAGAGCAGCACCAGGGTACTTTTCATATCCAGAATACCCAATGCCTGAATGATGCGATACAACGGCATAACAATGACAATGGGGGGAATCATGTAGGTGAAAAGAAACAGATAGATCAAGCTTTTTCTGAAGCGGAACCTCAATCGGGTGAACGCATAGGCCGCCAGACTTCCCGCCGCCAGAGTGAGGAGGGTAACGGTCATTGCTACCAGCAGGCTGTTCTGCATGGCCACCCGGAAGGTGTAGGCCATGGCGTTGTCCGGATTGGTGAATACGTCCAGATAGCGTTGCCAGGTTATATCCTGTGGAATAAAACGAAGCGGAGTAGTGGTCAGATCCTTCTGATAGGCAATGCTGGATATGAACAGCCAAAGGAAGGGACCCAGGGTGAAAAAGGTGATAAGAGCCGCGAAGATATACTGGGCCAGGCGGAATGCAGGACTTTTATCAAACATGGCTGCTCTCCTCCGTTTTCAGTGTCTTCACATAGACGATTACCAGTAGGGCAACGATCATCGCGATGGTATAGGCGATGGTGGCTCCTTTTGAAAACTGCAGATTATTAAAGGCTTTGAGGTAGGCATCGTAGGTGAGGACCATGGTGCCGTTGGCCGGGCCGCCTCTGGTAATGGCGTAGAAGATGTCAAAGGCTTTGAATGCCTCCATGGTTCGTATGACCACCAAAACCAGGATCGTAGGCTTCAGGTATGGCAGGGTAAGGTACCAGAACCGTTTGAATCTTCCCGCTCCATCTATGACCGCCGCCTCATAAACCGCTGTGTTAATCATCTGCAGGCTGGCCAGAAAAAATATGGTGACCAAGGGGGTCATCTTCCACACATCCGCCAGTATGACCATGTTCATGGCCAGGTCCGGTGTATTCAACCAGGAACGGTAGCCTTCAATTAAATGGGTTTGTGTCAACAACGCGTTGAGAACACCATACTGGGAATGGTATATCCATTTCCACATGCTTCCGTTAACGATGGTGGGAATGGCCCAGGGCAATATGATGATTGCCCTTAAAAAGCCCTGTCCCCGAATGCCGTCGTTGAGCAGCAAGGCGATCATCATTCCCAGAAAGAGCTCCAATGCGATGGATACTCCTGCAAAATACACCGTACGCCCGAAGGATTCCCAAAACTCCGGCGAAGCCAAGAGCTCTGTGTAGTTTTTAAGGCCTACAAACCCTCCCGAACTCAAGGCGGTCAAATCAATGTTCTGCAGGCTGTACAGGAGGGTGGCCCCCAAGGGGATCAGCACGACCCCGAAAACGATCAGCGCCGCAGGGGATAGGATGGCATAGGCAAATGCCTGCTCACTGTTGGTTCTTTTCATGGTGTCCCCCCTCCTGTCACTGACATTATTTTTTTACAAGCTCTTCTGCCTTAGTTTGAACATTCTGCAGGGCATCCTTAGGGCTCTGTTCGCCCAGCATAGCCTTTTGAATCTGGGTTTGAAGCTCTAAAGAAAGCTCGCCGTACCAAGGTACGCGGGGTCTGTTGGCCAGAAATTCGTACTGTATTACAGAGGCTGCCACTACTTCAGGGCTGGTTTCTACAACCGCAGGATCGGTGTAAAGGCTTTTCCAGATGGGAAGGGCATTTTTCGCAAAACGTTTCTGCACATCCTGGGAGGACAGATACGATATATACTGCCATGCCTGGTCGGGGTGCTTGGAGCCGCTGGTTACAGACAGTCCCATGCCGCCGTTGACGGAGGCGCTTTTCTTATATTCCGTACCCGGGCTAGGTGCAATGCCGACATCCTCTGTTACGCTGGATTGTGCAGGGTCCTTGGCCAAATTGTACATATAGGTCCAGTTCAGCGCAAAAGCCGCCTTACCGCTGCTGAATACGCCGCGCACGTCTTCCTCGAGGAATTCCGTGGAGCTGGGATTCGCGAGTCCGTCTTTAAGAGAGCTGACCATGAAATCCAGTGCCTTGATGTTGCTGTCTGATGTAAGAACCGGATTTCCGTCCTTATCGATCATCCCAGGGCCATAGGCCTCTGTCAGAGAAGTAAAGTCACATACCAGCGTTTCTGCCTGAGCCCAGCTGGCTGCGATGGGGTACTCCACAATGCCTTTGGATTTCAGCACACGGGCCTGATCGAGCATTTCCTGGAAGGTAGCCGGCGGGTTTTCGAATCCGGCAGCCTTGAGCATTTTCTTGTTATAGAACAGGTAGCGGGTATCATTGAGCCAAGGCATTCCGAAAAGCTTGTCCTGGTAGCTTACCGCATCCAGTGCTCCTGTGAAAATGTTTTCCCGATCGGCCGCAGCCAGCCGGTCTGTCACGTCCATCACAAAGCCTGCTTTTGCAAATTTTGCTGTCCAGGGTGCGTCAATCAGCACCACATCATATCCTCCGGATTGGGCGGATGTGAGAATTTTCTGTTCCAAGGCCTCATATGCAACAAATGTCAGCTGCACATCCATATTTGGATTGGCTGTCTTGAATTCCTCTGTGATCTTGGTAACATCCTCTTCACTGTAACCTGCCTGCTTCATGAACAGCGCCTGCAGCGTAACCTTTTCGTCCGCTGCCGGTGCCGCTGGCGCGGCAGCCTCCGGCTTGGGCGCACACCCTGTAAAGCAACCTACTGTCAGTACCAACGCCAAGCCTAAAGTTAAGATCCTTTTCATTCGCTTTCCCCTCCTTGTGTTTTCATCCCGTTGTACACTGCGTGACATGCACCAATGGCTCCCGCGTCCCCTCTCAATTCGGACAACTCGATATCCACAGGATTTGGTGTTAATGCTTGGGTCAACTGCCGGATTTTCGGCAGAATGTCCGTCATGGAAACACTGACGCCACCGCTGATGATAAGGCGCTGCGGATTCAGCAGGCTGATGAGGTTGGCGCACAATACAGAGATATCTACTACAAATCGGTCTATGACCGCAACAGCTTCCTGATGACCTGCCTGGGCCTGAATGAACATTTCACCGGGACTCATTCCCATGGCTTCGGCCTGTCGTGTGAGAGCCAGCCCGGATGCGCGTTTTTCATATGCACCGAAATCCGCCCGATCCATCCGGACCCCTTTTATCACTTCTTCTGTTTCAACGGTAAATCCCACTTCTCCGGCTGAAGCGCTGCTTCCCTCCACCAGGTGCCCATGAACCATGAGTGCACTTCCCACCCCGGTTCCGATACTGAGGTAGATCAAATCGGAAAGCCCTTTGCCGGATCCCTGAGCCCGTTCACCTATCAATGCATAATTGACATCGTTACGTACCAACACGGGCCAGTGAAACGCCGCCGACAGCACCTGAGAAACCGGAACATCTGTCCACCCCAGGGATGGGGCATCCAGAACAATGCCGGATTCAGGATCCACACGGCCCGGAATTCCCACTGCCATACCAAGGACCTGCTCCCTCTCAATGCCGGCCGCTTCCACGGCCTCCCCAATAAGGGATATAATCCGTTCCAGTTTCGGCTCCGTTGTGATTTTTCTCCTGAATACAATTTCTTTCCGGTCATTCATAATCATAATCAATATCTTGGTGCCCCCTATATCGACACCGATACTGCAGGGGTAGGACACAGGCATCCCTCCTAGCCTTCATCTTCGTATCTTATTTAACTTTGTTAACTAAGTGATGAAAAAAAATCAAAGAAACAGAATCCGTTCAAGGATATCCTGAGATCCCAACTCAAAAGCACCGTACAATACCGCCCGGCTTCCCAGGCGTCCTTTGATGACCTCTGTCCTGAATGGCAGGAATTCATTGATGCGCCGTGATACCTTTTCAGAGCACACCGGATCGATCTCAGAAATTCGCCCTCCCAGAACAATCCATTCCAGATCCAGCATATACATCATATTGCAAAGCACCAGAGAAAGGTCTTCGTAAACATCCTCCAAAACAGCCAGAACGCCGGGATTGTTCTGAAGAACCGCTGCTTTAAGAAGTTCTTCCGGGTCCGCGGCATTGCCCATGGACGCTGCCACCACCTCCAGCTCCGAAGCCGCTCGTTTAGCGATGGCCGGAATCGAAATACGGCTTTCCAAGGGGCCGTAGACACGGTTCATACTGCCCGGCTTCCGTTTGTCAAAGCTGTAATAACCTACTTCCCCGGCAGCACAGCGGGCCCCCTCAAAAATGTGGCGGTCCAGAATAAGGCCTGCGCCGACACCCATATCGATATTGATATAGAGCAGGTGCTCAGGATTCTGAATTTCTCCTGATGCAGATTCGCCCAAGGCCGCCAGGTTGATATCATTCTTGATCAGCACCTTAACGCCCCACAGGGTCTGCAGGGTTTCCTTAAACAGCATCACATCATTCAGGCAGAGCCAAGGTCCCGGCACCTTAATCATTCCATTATCTTCATTAACAACGGCGGGCATACCGACAACTAGTACTTTTAATAGGCTTTTTTCAATGCCATGGGTCTGTAAAAGCTCCTTAATGGCCTCACTGACGGCTTCCGCAGTCAGTTTGCCTTCTGTATCTTCGGGAAACGGAATATTCCGTCGATCGATCATCTGGCGGTCCAGACCGCTGATTGCCACACGAATGGCGCTTCCGCTCAGATCCACCGCTCCTGTAAGAGCAATCCGATAGTCGATGTCCAGCATGATGGGCTTACGTCCACCCAAGGATTCCCCTTCTCCAATTTCAGAAAGGATTCCGGCCTCCAGAAGCTGCACAATGTTCTTTGAAATACTGGGTGCACTGAGCCCCAGGTGCTTCGCCAAATCGGCACGGGAAGTAGGTCCCAGTTGGATCAGAGACTTAATGATGGATTTTTGGTTGCTCTCTTTAATATCATGCTGCTTACTTCCGGTGTCCTTCACAAGGGGCCAACTTTCTAAGTTAAGTTTACTTAGTTACAAATTCACTATAGCAGAACCGTTCCTGACTGGCAATAGATTTTTCAGAATAATCTGCCTACCGTTATCCGTGGCTAAGGGTTTATCACCTTTCTTTCAATACGGCTCCAGTAAACTATCTGTGTTATCAGAGTACTCAAGGGCTGTATTCTTGTGTCCTCCCAGGATTGCGTGGTACAATGATTAGATGTGGAAAAGCAATTTATAGAGGCAGGAGGAATGACTTTGATTGAATATAGCAATGATCTGACAAATGAAAAGCAGTATCTGGCAGATACCATGGCTTTTATCCATAGAGAACTGGCCCGTCAGGAAGATCATCTCTCCCGCAGACGCAGGAACCTGCTTGATGCCCGCCGTGAAATGTATGAGAACACGGTGCATTACAGCAATGATTTCGCACGAATGACTGAAATCAACCAGCACCTTACCGAACTTTCCAGCCAGACCAACACCTATGGCCATACAGAAAAACTGGTGGAACGCCTGAAGCGTATGATGGACACCCCTTATTTCGGACGCTTTGATTTTACCGAAACCGGAAGCCCTGATAGGGATAAGATCTATCTGGGTATTTCAACGCTGATGGATTCCGAGGATTACACCATCTACGTGTATGACTGGCGTTCCCCTATTGCCAGCATTTTTTACCGCTTCGAGCCGGGAAATGTTGAATATCCGGCTCCGGACGGTACGGTTTCCGGTACGGTGACGTTGAAGCGGCAATTCAAGATACGAAAGTCGGAGCTGCTCTATTTCTTCGACTGCGCGGTTCAGATACGGGATGAAATTCTTCAAGAAGCTCTGGGCCGGAACGCATCACCAAAAATGCGCACCATTGTTGAGACCATCCAAAAAGAGCAGGACCTGATTATCCGAGACACAGAAAACGATGTACTGATTGTCCAGGGAGCCGCCGGAAGCGGTAAGACCTCCATCGCCCTGCACCGGGTGGCATTCCTTCTTTATGAAGGGCTGGCAGCCAAACTGGAGGCCAACAACATCCTGATTCTTTCCCCCAACGGGGTTTTTGAACGCTATATCGCCGGTGTCCTCCCCGAGTTAGGGGAGGAAGCCGTGGAACAGGTGACCTTGGAAGATATTCTGAACCGCTCTCTCGGACAGGAACGTCTGAGCGATGCCCGTAACCGTCAGATGGAAGCCATGCTGTCGGGCCGTGAAAAGCGGCTGACCGGTTGGATTGCTTATAAGGGCTCCGCCACCTTCATCACTGTTTTGGAACGCCTTTTAGACTACGCTGAGCACAAGCTCCTGAAATTTGAGGATGTCCAATATGCCGGGACCACGCTCTTCACCGGCAATGCCCTGAAGAACGAATTTCTCAATAATAAGACCGGCGCCTCTATGGCGCGGCGCCTCAAGCGTATCGAAAGCCGTATTCTTGAACGTGTCAAGCCTCTCTACCGAAAACGGCTGGGAATACTGGAAGAGCTGGTTGAAAAAAGCGGTGAGCACGAATTTGAAATAAGATCCTACGCCCGACTGCTGGCCATGAAGGAAAATCGGACATTTCTGGAACGCCTTCGGAAAATGACTGAAATGGATTGCGCTGCGCTCTATCTCAAGCTTTTCAGGGATAAAGGGCTGTTCGCGCGGATGGTACAGGGCTTAGAACTTCCAGAGGACACAGACGCCTTTCGGGAATACACCCTTGAAGCCCTGGAAGCAGGACATCTCCCCTATGAAGACGCCTCCGCGCTGGCTTATCTGAGGCTGAAGGCTGAGGGCCATGATCTGTTCGGCGACATACGGCAGGTGGTTATTGATGAGGCTCAGGACTATCACCCCCTTCATTGTGCCATTTTCAGGGAGCTTTTCCCCTCTGCCCGGTTCACCATCATCGGCGATATCCATCAAACCATCGGCAGCACCGTGGATGCCGGTCATTATCAGGAGCTGGCAAAAATCCTCTCGAAGCCTAAATCCCTGCAGATAACCCTGGATCGCAGCTATCGTTCCACAATAGAAATCACGGCGTTTTCTCAAAAAATCCTGGGCAGTATGGATACCACCCGTGCCTTCGAACGACATGGTGAAGAACCCTGCTTGTTTCTTTTCGATTCTGAACACCGTCTGGCTGACGCTGCTTTGACCGACGCCCGCAGGGCTCTTGAGGATGGTCATGGATCCGCTGTGCTTCTGTGCAGAACCCGGCGCCAGGCCCAGGATCTTTACAACCGCATGGGTAAGCCTGATGATGTGGCGCTGGTGCAACAGGATGATCAGGACATTGGTACCGGCATCCTTATTTTGCCTGTCTATCTGGCAAAGGGCCTTGAATTCGATGCAGCCTTCGTGATCGGAGCCGACGAATCCTACAGCACCGAACAGGACCGCAAGCTGCTTTACATTGCCTGTACCCGGGCCCTGCACCGTCTGAACCTTTATGCCTGCGATACGTGGAGCCGGTTGATTCCAACAGCCCCCTTAAGCCTTGTGAAAACGGTAAATGATTCGATGCCCACGGATTTGCGCAAATAAGTGCGGATAGGAAGAAGATAAAGAGAACGGCCAAACAGTGTATTGGCGCTGACATTTTTTAACAAACGCCCCGTTTATGCCCGTGCCACCACAATGGTTGCCGGGCTGTTTTCATTCCACCGGGCACTCTCAAAATCCCCGTAAAGCTCTATCTGTTCGAAGCCTGCAGCTGCAAGACCCTGGAGCAGCACGTCCCGCTTTAATGCCAGTAGCCGTGTTTCGTTTACGTATTCCAGTCCCTCAACAGTGAGTTTCGTAATAAATTGAACGGATTCAGACCCGATGATATAGCTTCGCTCCAGGATCAGTTTCCTATCGGGAAGACTGATCTGCGGCAGGGAGGTCTGATGATACTTCTGTATACGGTCATAATTCACAATCTGCAGGATCAACTCTCCACCTGGTTTTAAAAGGTTTCGGCAATCTGAAAGAAAGGTTGTAACCCCCTTGATGTCCCCCAAGTGCACCAGCGTGTTTCCTATGCATATGATCCGGTTAAAAACCAGGGATCCTAAGGTGCTGATTTCCTCCATGCCCATTTCCCGAGCACCAAAACCCATTGTTTCACCGGTCTTTTGAAGCTTGGGGTACATGGAGCCGATTTCCAGGGCTTCCACATCAGCTCCTGCTTTCGCCAACGCTGCAGAATATCCACCTGTCCCGGCACCTATATCCAGTACCGCACTGCCTTTGGGGCAATGCTCAACGAGGAACTTGATCTGCCTCGGATTTGGCGGGAATAATTCGTCATAGTAACAACTTAGGTGTGTATAAAAATCCATACGATCACTGTCCTTTCAGCCCTTCCCGAGCCCATTGCCAGAATACTTCCGTTTCAAAGCCCCGTCGCCATGAGGCCAGGCCTGCCAGATCATATTTCCGGATGATCTGAATCCGGGCCTTCATCGATGCCTCATCCTCCATCCACATTCGTTTCATCGCTCCGTTTTCCCTGAAGTTGGCCGTCATCTGCCCGGCCTTTTCATCAAACCGGTACTCCGGATCCTTACCCAACAGAACCGCCTCCTGGTCTTTCATGCCGATGGCCTTTGACGTAACGGTGATGCCTCCGTCCCCATTCGGGGTTTCGGTCCAAATCCGGGTGTATAAAGGAACGCCTAATACTAATTTTTCAGGGGGAATCATACCCAGGGATTCAGAAACCGCCTTTTCTGTCCAATCCAGTGAAGCCACCGATCCGCTTTCCGAGCTGTTGGCATAATGCTCGTCATAAGCCATCAGAATAATGTAATCCGCTGTACGGGATATAGCTTCCCGATCCAGGAAAAGTGACCATTCCTCGCTGCCCCAAGGGGGGGCCGCCGCTACCGAAAACGTTACACCCTGGCGGGTTAGTGCTGCATCCAGTTCTTTGAGAAAGTCATTGAGACCCGCCTGATCTTTTTTATAGACATTCTCAAAATCGATGCTGATTCCATCCAATTCATAGAAAGACGCATACAGGGCGATATCCGCTATCGCTCTGGCCTTAAGCCCTTCATCTTCTAACAGGGCATGGGTTCGTTGCGGTTCAAATCCATTACGAAACACACCCCATACCCGATAACCCAACGTGTGGGCTTCTCTGACATACCGGATGGAGGCTTCGTTGGTGACTACCCCGTCTTGATTGATGGAAAACCACGTCGGACACAAAATGTCCAGACCCTGAATCTTAGAGGCCTTTGACATATTGGGATTTTCACTGTACTTTTCTACGAATTCGTAGGTGATATTGATTGCCCCGTATTGCTTAGGCGCCGTTCGGACGGCCGTAAAGGGCTTCTGGCTTCCCGCATATTCTGCATAGGATGTAACGGCTCCTTTGGAGGCATAGCCGATCAGCCCGTCCCCTGTTCGGATTCGATACTCCGACTCGTTTTCTGAAAACAGCCTTAATGTTTCCCCCTCGGTGAGGTCCCGCTGTCTTTTTCCCTTTCCGGTTGGGTCTGTGTAGAATTTTGAGCCCCCAGGCTTCACAATACCGTATATGCGCACCCCCGGCGAATCCAAGATAAGGCTCCTTTTGTCCGGTGTCAGGGCCGAATTAAGACCCAGCCACTGATCCAGCCTCTCCAGCTCGACAAACCAGCCATCATTAAGTGCCTTTAACGGGAAATTGAGGTTTCCCCCAGCTTTGGTAATTTGCTTCGTGAGGACCGGGTCTTCATATGCAACACTGCCGGCAGAAACATGAAGGATTATCCGCCCTTCTTCCGTATCGATGGTAAAGGGAATGCCTAAGGCTTCAACAACCTGGGTTTTCAGAAAAACACGGCCATCCTCCAAAAAAAACGGCGCTTCCACCGTGCTAACCCCATCATCCAGAATCAGTCCGCCAGTGGGCTCCTTCTCAGGAAACCGGTTAATGTAGACCATAAATCCCAGAGGAATCAGCATAATCACTGCAAAAATCAAAGAAATAACCTTCCCCCTGAGCTTCATAAAGCTCCTCCCATCCAGCCGGCATATGAGAACACAATGCCCAGAACAGCACAGGCTCCCAGGATGGTCACCGTTTTCATTCTGGTTCTCGTACTGAGAATAAAAACCACGGCGCAGATCAGAAGCTGTACCGGGTGCCTCACCGCATCCATTCCTAAGGTAATGCAGACCCCTGCGATCAGCCCTAACGCAGCAGGCCGGATTCCCGCAAAGGCTGCATCCAGCGCAGGCAGTCCCGCCCCTTTTAATTTCAGCTTCCACAGGGCAAGGGCCATAAGAAAGGACGGGATCGAAACGGCCAGGGTGGCTGCCAAGGACCCTGCGAAACCCGCCTGCTGATATCCGATGAAGGTGGCCAGATTAACGGCTATGGGACCGGGAGTGGACTGAGATATGGAAATCAGGTCCAGAAGGCGCCCGGGTGACAGCCACTGGTGAATCTCAACGGTTTCCTCCCGTATAAACGGGATCATAGCATAACCCCCGCCAAAGCTGAAGGCCCCTATTTTAGAGAAAGTGAGAATCAGTTCCAGCAAGGGATTCATTGTGTCACCCTTCCCTTCATCAGGAATCCGACAATACCGGAGACCAGGATCATAACCAAGGGATGCCAGCCTAAAACTGTTATGCCGCAAAGTCCGAAAAGCCCCAATAGAACATTGAAATGTACCGGCTTGATGGCCTTGCCCATCTGAAAGACCGAGGCCAGCATCAGCCCGATGACTGCGGGGTTGATGCCGGAAAAAATTGCCTGAACAACGGGCACATCCATATACGGTTCGAAAAATCGCGCGATGATGTAAATAACCAGCAAAGAGGGAGTAATCACTCCTCCATAGGCGGCCAGAGCACCGAATTTCGGATGGATACGGTTTCCGGACATAGCCGCCATGTTTACTGCCAAAGCCCCTGGGAGGCTTTGACTAAGGGCGATCATATCAAGGAATTCCTCTTTCTCAATCCATTTTCGCCGGGTCACCAGTTCCCGTTCCATAATGCCGATCATGGCATATCCACCGCCAAAGGTCACGATGCCGATAGTGAAATAAGTTTTGTATATTTCAAAAAGTCTCATAGGATGCTCCGCTAAATCTGAATCGTATTTTGCCACGAACACCTTGAACGGAGCGGATTTGAAGGTTAGTATCTCTGTGTAAATCCGTGTTATCCGTGGCTGGTCATCTTTCTATTGCTACTTCTCAGTATATCAGAAAATGAAAAGGACAGGCGGTATGCCTGTCCCATTATCAACCCATCAGCCGTTCCGGATTCAGATCTTCGAGTTCCGGAATTACAAAACGTCCATCCTTGCGGATCAGGACACCGTCAAAATAAATCTCTCCACCGCCGTATTCCGGGGTTTGTATACATACCAAATCCCAGTGGATGGCTGAGGCATTGCCGTTGGAGGCTTCTTCATAGCATTCCCCGGGAGTGAAATGGAAGCTTCCCATAATCTTCTCATCAAACAAGGTGTCTTTCATCGGTTTCAGAATATAGGGGTTTACACCGATGGCGAATTCTCCGATATAGCGGGCCCCTTCATCGGTATCCAGAACATGATTCAGCTTATCCGTATCGTTGGAGGTGGCATTTACGATCTTTCCGTCATTGAAGATCAGCGTGATGTGTTCGTAGGTAGTGCCCTGATAAACAGCCGGACAATTAAAGGTGATCTGCCCGTTGACGCTCTCCCTGACCGGAGCGGTGAACACCTCTCCATCAGGAAGATTCATCTTGCCGTCGCACTTAATGGCCGGAATTCCCTTGATGGAAAACATCAGATCTGTGCCCTTCCCCTTGATATGAACATGATCCGTGCGCTGCATCAGCTGCACCAGCTGGTCCATGGCTCGGGACATCTTCTTGTAATCCAGTGTGCAGACCTTGTAGTAGAAGCTTTCAAAGGCATCCTGGCTCATGCTGGCACTCTGGGCCATGGATCCGTTTGGGTAGCGCATGACTACCCACTTTGTGTGGTCAACCCGATATTGTGTGACCGGCCTCATGATTTCCATACTCATTTTGAGCTTATCCGCAGGCACATCACCCATTTCATTGATATTATCGCCGCCTCGGATACCAATATAGGCCTGCATCTGCTTCATCTCATCCAGCTCCAGAGACGCCTTGATCTCCAGTTGCTCTCTGGTGGCCTGCATCAGGATTTCCCTGTCTGTACGGGGATCATTCCAGCGGATGAAGGGCCGTCCTCCGACTTTATAGGTTTCTTCTACAAGGGCCCTCACCAATGGCTGAGGCGCTGTGCCATGGCAGTGAATCATCACATTTTCATCCGGTTTGATCTCGGTTGAGTAGTTGATAATATTCTTAGCAAAATCCCGAATCCGTTGATCCATATCCAAATCCTCCAGTCTTTCAGTCGTGCTCTGAGTATATCAAATTTGGAAACCCTTAAGGATATAGAACCTGCATTCGTTACAGAAGATTAACAGATCCTCACAGTATCGGCGTATAGGTGCTGCGCTTTTGAGCGGGCTTACGCCTTCCCAATACCACGGAAACAGCGTCTGAAAACAGTTCCAAACCCTTTTGGATATTCTCGGGATCCATGGAAGCAGTGCTGAGACGCAGGTATTTCTCCGTCACCGGATGCATGTAGAAGTGATCTCCGGGAACAATCAGAACACCTCTCTTGGCTGATTCCGTGTACAGGGCTTCAGCCGCTGATACCGGGACCTGAAACCAGAAATGTATCCCTCCAGCCGGTATATTCATGGATAAAGGCGGCACCAGCAAGGCTTCCGCCGTATGGATAAATGAAAAATACCGCTCTTTGAATACACTCCGCACCGATTCCACCTGCTGATTCCAATAACCTTTCCCGATAAACAGTTCAAACGCCCGTTGTGTCAGTCCGAAGGTGGAAACATCCGTAGACTGCTTGGCAGAAAGAATAGGCTCGGCAAGCTTCGGCGGGATGGTCATCAGCCCCAGCCGCAAGCCCGGCATCATTATTTTAGAAAAGCTCTTGATATAGATTACCCGGTTATCGGTATCCAGTGCTTTTAAAGGACGTATTACCTGTGATGTAAAATTCAGTTCACTGGCGTAATCATCCTCCAGAAGCATGGTGTCATAAGTGCTGCAAAGCTTGAGCAAACCTATTTTAATTCTGTCCGGATAGGTCCAGCCAGTGGGATTGTGGAAGTTGGGCATCACGTAGATAAGCCTGGGGCTGTGCTTGCGGATCAAGGCTTCAACCTTCTCCAGGTCCGGTCCCTCTGCGGTAATGGGGAAGGATTCCACACGTACACCCCGGGAACGGAAGGTTGCCAGAGCTCCGGCATACGTGGGTGCTTCCACCAGAACCGTATCCCCATATTTCAGCATCGCCTTTGAAACAATATCAATTCCCTGCTGAGCTCCGGAAATAATCTGAATCCCCTCGGCATCCACGGATATGCCCTGGGCCGCCAGCAAGGCTGAAATAGCCCCCCGCAGAGGGTAATAACCCTGGGGATCGTGATAACCGAAGGCTTCACCCATATCGCGATCCAGCACCTCGTTTAAAACGTCCTTGAACCGGGCCACCGGAAACAAATCACTGGTGGGAGTTCCGCTGGCAAAATTATAGGCCGCATCACTGACTGTAAGCTGACGCAGCTCCATATCCTCCTGAACCATCGTAACACTTCCTGTCAACGCCTTCCGAGGTGCCACAAAAGAACCGCTTCCCACCTGTTTAAAGATCAGCCCCTCATCCTCCAGACACCGGTACGCGTTGACAATGGTTACCATATTTACCCGCAGGCTTTCAGCCAACGCACGGATTGTTGGAAGCTTTTCATTGGGCTTCAGGGCGCCTTCGGCAATCTGATCCCTTAGCTGCCTGTGCAGCTGGTGGTAAAGATGATCCCCGTTGTCCTTGTTCAGAAGGATTGGGCCGATGGGCATGATTAGACCTCCAGTTCAATCAGTATGTCTATTGTTTCGACACAATGTGCCGTTTCCCTGTTTTACAAAAAATAAAAAGGCCCAGAATGCCGTCGCCTTTGAAATAACACACACCACACCCATAAGGTGGGTGCACTATCCTGTAATTCAGCCTTCCGTTCATGACGGCCTGACATCCATACAGGAACCCGTGTTCCCTCGAAATATCTAGTGGTTGTATTTCGATCAGCTACGCACATCCCAGGTTCTTTTCTTCATTTTACTCTATTTCAGCCATAATTTAAAGGGGCTCGACGTGTATACTTCTGCACCCTCTATCGTTCCGCCACATTCCGTACATTTTTTATGATGTAATCCACACTGCCGTCGCCGTTGCGGCGCATTTCAAAGCGGGCGGGGTCATCGAAGAATTCATGCTCTCCACGAATGGTGAAGCCGGTATCGGTTTTTACCGCCCGGTTCTTCATCTTATTGCTGACCCACAGCCGGTCCACTTCAATTTTCTCTCCGTCAATCAACCCTACGGTCTGCATCTTCTTGTCGAATTTTTCCCTGGCGTCCGAGGAGCCGGAGAACAGCTCTTCCGAAAAGGTCTCCAAATCGATGTAGGCACTGCCAAGCAATTCCTCGTTGAGCTGCTCCCGAACCTCCAGGGCCTTATCCAAGTCGTTCTTCAGGTTCGTTCGCGTCCACTGTTCCACGCTTTTTCTTAGGAGCTTGGTCTTGTCACGCTTATCCAGCACCCTGTCCGCCCCCAGGAATCGGTTCAGGAAAAACCGCGGTCCTTCCTCTCCGGTAGAACGCTCCACCAGGAGCATATCGTAGGAATCATCAGAGGTGTCTTCCTTTACAAAGGCGCAGGCAGACAGCTTCTGATGGGTAAGGGGGAGTCCCGTATCCTGAGCCACCAACTTTACGTTGAACTGTTCATTCTGATACTCGATTTCATGACTGTAGGATTTCTGATAGTCCAGCTTCAAAATACCCAAATAGCGGGCTTCGCCGGAATGGAATTTCACCACGGCCAGATCGCCCCCATTGATGCTTTCCATGGGCCGCATGATGCTGAACAGCCTTCGGGCCATCTCCTGAGTGCATTCAAGGAACGCCTCCGGCTCATCGAATATCCTCCGGATAAGCTGCTTAACGGCACCCTCCCCCACAAATCGGGCCTTTTCCGCATCCTCGCCCCGGAGCCCTCTCAGGATATGCTTCATAAAAAATTCGTGAAGATCCTCCGTCAGCTCCATTTCCTCAATCCCAAGAAGAGGTTCTTCCAGCCGTTTGTCCAGCACATGGGCTACCGCATTGTTCACATGCACCGATTCAAGATATCGCATATCCATTATATTTGCTCCTTACCTGAGACTTATCGTCTGAGTATGATGAATTTGGTAACCGCCAGAATTTCCCGCATGTAGCTTCCTATAAGAACGCTTTGAGGCGTTGGAGCAGCCAGCGCCACCGCATCGGTCCCTGTTTTTTCTGCAAGGCCAGTCGCTCTGTACAGGTGGTATCGGTTCGACACGATCAGTACCGGCTTTGCCGGATCACGGCCCGCTTGGTCCATCACACGTTTTGAGAACACCATGTTCTCCCGGGTGCTGGTGGAAGAGCGTTCCTGATAGATTTGGTCTGCAGGGATCCCGTGGTTCTCCAGATACGCCCCCATGGCCTCGGCCTCAGACAGCAGCTCGTCCTTCCCCTGCCCACCCGAAACCACAATCTTCACCTCCGGATGTTCTTTCCAGTAGAGCAGGGCCGTATCCAGCCGCGCCATTAAGGTAAGACTCAGCTGATCCCCTCGGAGCCCTGCACCGGGAACAATCATCCACTCCACCGCTTCATCCCTTCCATGGGGCCATGCAAAACCCATGAGGCACAGCACCAGCACAACCCATGTACAGCCCAAGGACACCAATCCCTTGAACAACAGATTCATCCTGCGGTTTGAAAATACCGGTTCATCGGGTTTCCAGAGCTTTCGGAGCCCTATGGCCAAAAGCGTTGCTCCCAGCATGGCAGGCAGGCAGTTCCCAAAGCTGAAACGCCCCATCCCGGAGGCGATGACAAAGACCGTGTTCAGGATCCCCGCAGCCCCGATACCGGATAGTATGGCCCAGCCCGCGGTTTTCGGCAGTTTATTCATTTGCATCTCCGTTGATTTTGTCCTATCCTGTTCAATTATTCATTTTAGCACAAAAGCCGTTGAGTCCATAATACCTCCCAATCAAAAAAACAGGGCAGCCGATGGCTGCCCCGAAATTCAACATTACAGATCGTAGTACATTTGAAACTCCACCGGATGCGGTATGTTGGCCACTTCCAGTGCTTCCTTGCGGTTCCGCTTGATGATGTTGCCGATCAGCTCCGGTGTGAACACGCCGCCCTCCAGCAGGAACCCGTTGTCCGCCTCCAGGGCGTCACAGGCCTCATCCAGGGATTTCGGCAAGCCTTTGATCTTGGCCTTTTCTTCAGCAGGCAGGTCGAAGATGTTCTTGTCGATGGGCCCGAAGCCTTCGGCAGTTGGGTCGATCTTGTTTTTGATGCCGTCCAGGGCCGCCATCAGCAGAGCGGAATAGGCCAGATAAGGGTTGCAGGTGGCATCGGAGGAGCGGTATTCATAGCGCTTGTCCTCGGGACGGTTGGCATAGCCCGGAATGCGGATGACCGCGCTGCGGTTGGAAAGCGCGAAGCACACGCTGACCGGCGCTTCATAGCCCGGAACCAAGCGCTTGTAGGAATTGGTGCTGGGGTTGCAGATGGCACTGAGGGCGCTGGCATGCTTCAGCATCCCGCCGATGGAATACAGCGCATCCTGGCTCAGTCCCGCATAACCGTTGGCATCGAAGAAGATGGGCTTGCCTTCCTTGAACAGATGGAAGTGAACGTGCATCCCGCTTCCGGCTTCCTTGTAGAAGGGCTTCGGCATGAAGGTTACGGTTTTGCCGTTCTGCACCGCGGTGTTGCGAACAATGTATTTCAATTTCATGGTACGGTCGGCCATTTCCAGAGCCGTTCCGAAGTTCACTTCAATCTCCAACTGGCCGGGGCCGCCTACCTCGGGATGATGATACTTTACGGGTACGCCGTTGGCTTCCAGCATCAGGACCATTTCATTCCGAAGATCAAAGTTCACATCATGGGGAATATCCACATGATAACCACCATGATGGCGAACCTTGAAGCCCAAGTTGTTGTCGTCCATTTCACCGGTGTTCCACTCTGCCTGTTCCGCATCCAGGGTGACATTGATGCGGTGCGGCGAAACCTCATAGGACACATGGTCCAGAATATAGAATTCGAATTCCGGTCCCAGAGAGCTGCGGTCTGCGATCCCAGTTGCCTTCATGTATTCTTCTGCCTTGGATGCCACCAGGCGCGGATCCCCCGCATATCGGGCCACACCATTTTGAAGGGAGTATATATTGGCAATCATGGTCAGGGTTTTCCTATGGGTGAAGGGGTCCAGAAACGCAGTACTGAGATCCGGAATGAAAACCATGTCGGATTTATTGACCATCAGAAATCCATAGCTGGATCCATCAAAGCCGATTCCATCCTCCATCACGTTTTCAGTGAAGCGGTCCGGGGTGATGGTAAGGTGATGCCAGCGGCCCGCCAGATCGATAACCTTGAAATCGATAAAATCCACAGCTTCGCGACTGCAAAATTCCTTTACTTCCTGTACTGTTTTGAACATCAGGATCTTCCTCCATTCGGATAGGAATTGTTGAACTCTCCCTTAATTATATTCCTTTGTTCTACAAATACAAGTGTGTGTAGTTAATTTAACTTTGGATAACGTTTTTCTACAGTCATTAGAACCAAGCAAAAGGCCGAATATCCGTTTCAGAAGCTCTTTGCGCCCCTAAACCCAGATATCCGGCCAGCCTTGCGGTCATTGCTCTATTTTTATTTTGGCACCATCCTGCAGGTCATTGCCCGGGGCGTCTACCACCTTATCTCCCGCCTTCAAGCCGTTCAGAACCTCCACGAAGTCTTTTCCCTCCAGACCGATTTCAACCGGTATCAGTTTCGCTTTCTCTCCTGAAATCAGGAACACGTGGGATTCCCCGTTGATTTTGAACACGGCGCTGTCCGGCAGAACCAGCACTTTCTGCTTGTGTGCTTCGATTACCTCAAGATCCAGCTCCATGCCGATACGGAGGGATTGGGGCACCTTGTCGGGGTCGATCTCTATGTGGACCCTCTTCTGCTCGATGCCCAGATCCGACAGCTTGCTGAACGCCTTGGGATCGATTTTTTTGACCCTGCCTGTTATTTCAATACCCGAATCTTCATCGAGAGCCCTGATGGGGGCACCGGTTTCAATCCTTGCCGCATCCTGCACCAAAAGGTCCGCCGTCAGCAGCAGGTTATCCGGATCATCAATTTCGAACAGCGTGACCCCCGGCGCTATAACCTGCCCCGATTCAATGCCTTTCAGGGTAACAACACCGGCAACCGGACTGGAGACCTTGAAGCGCTCACGATTCACGCGCACCTGATCAATCTGAGACTGTATCGCGGCGATATCCGCCTGATATCGGACGCGCTGGTTGGGGCTGAGACCGTTTCGAACAGCATTGTAGTTGGATTCACTAATGATGGCTGTCTGCTCCGCCTTGTTCACGGCTTCCTCCGCCGCCTTCAGTTCCTCAGAGCTGGCAGCCCCTGCCGAAAACAACTGCTGAACCTGCTCATAAGAACGTTTCGAAGCGTTCATGGCGATGGTATCTGTGTTCATTTGAGCCTCGGCCCTTCGAAGGGAATCCCTTGTCGGCTGATCTGCATCCGCCATCATGGACTGAAGGGATTTTTTCTGAGCTTCAAGTCCCTTGATGGAAAGCTCGATATCCCTCACGTCCACCACCGCAAGAACCGTTCCCTTCTCAACCCTATCCCCGGTGGATTTCATAACCTCCAGAACCTCTCCCGATATCTGGCTCTGTACGGTGCGCTCTGTTTGACTTTCCACCGTTGCAGTCGCTTCAATGATCTTCCGAACATCCCCCTGTTCCACTGAATGGGAGGTCACCGGCAATGCCGCACCGCCCTTAAGGGCAAACGCCGCAATCAGCAGTCCCCCTGCCCCCAGCAACAGCCATTTCTTGTGCCTCAGAGCTCCAGCCTTCAGCTTTTTCAGGAATCCCATATTCATATGACCGCCTCCACCCGTTCATTTTCGTTTACCCTATCATGAAACCCGGTTCTTGAGTGCTTCGATAAAATCAAGCTTTCGTATCCGGGTATACGTGGCGCCCTGGGCCAGAATAACAAACATAACCGTCAGGACCCCCGCCTGGACGAAGGACAACGCCTCCGGCACTGCGGAGAATGTATAGAGTTCATTGCTGTAAAACCCTACAGTGATGACCACCATCTGCCAGCCCACAGGGATCCCCACCATAAGGCCCAGGAGAGTAACCAGGAGGTTTTCCTTAAGCAGAAGACCATATATCTGCCCGGTGCCGAATCCCAGTACCCGCAGGGACGAGAACTCCATCAGACGTTCGTTTATCGTCATCATGGTGGAGTTGTACACAATGGCAAAACCGAGAATAAAGGAAAAGAACACCATGAGGGATATGCTCGCCAGAGAAAGCTGCATATATTCCCTGAATATGGCCATCAGGTCTGCACTGGATTGAACCGTCAGGATGTTCTTCCAATCCGTCAGTTCTCCCTTAACCCCTTCGTCTCCTTCGATCAAGGCCCCGGTGACCCAGCCGGGCTCCAGCAACTCCCGCTGCATGTTTTCCTGAGACATATAGATATTGGCTCCCAGGGTCTGCCGTACAAGCCCCTCAACACGGAAGCGCCTGTCCTTCCGATCCGGTATAAAACTCTTGAATACCAGTTCGTCGCCGACCTCCGCTTTCAGTATCCGTGCCAGACTCTCCGAAATAAGAATACCGTTGGTCGGCACGGCATGAACGCCTCCCTCCGGCTTTTTCAGGTGAAAAAACACCGTGTCGGGCTGAATTCCAACCACATTGACCACCTTGGTGCGCCACCCTTTGCTGATTTCAAAGGGAAACTCGTCATAGGGCTCCACATTTTTTACTCCTCTAACGGATTTCAAATCCGCCACTGCGGAGGAATCCACCGGCTTAGAGAAGGTAAGGGTGTAGTCCATGGTCTGAAAAACGGTATATTGTTCAACAAATGCGTCCATGGAGCTGTTGGTGAGATAGAGGGGGATGTAGGTCACCGCATAGGTGATGGCGATTCCGAAGACCACCGATGCAAAGCGGCGCTTGCTCCTGGAGATGTTGCGGACCGTCATCTTCCAGGTGAAGCTGATACGCTGCCAAAGCCACTTCCTGTTTTCCAGCCAGATCCGGTGTCCGGATCTGGGAGTTTCCGGCCGAAGAGCCTCCGCAGGAGTTATCTCCATGACGGAGCGGGCCCCCCATATTCCTGCACCCAGACAGAAAACCAAGGCCAGCATAAGGGCCCCAGCATAATATTCCGGATACACCTTCCCGACCATTTCGGGGACATTGTAGAAATCAGAGGCATACATGGCGGCGATAATCCCAGCCAGCCACGTTCCGATGGCCAGTCCCGGCAAGGCCCCCGTTATACCGATCAGGAGAGAAAACAGGGTGTAGTGCCCTATGATCTGGGCGTCTGTAAAGCCCAGAGCCTTGAAAACACCGATGGAAACCCGGTCGTTCCGTACCATCCGGTGAATCATGATGATCATAACAGAGGCCGCCACAATGAGAAAAATAGTCGGCACCACCTGCGCCGCCTTTCGATTCCCGTTGATTTCTTCTTCGACGATCCGGGCACTCATCTGGGTGTCCCGGGTATATATCCGGCGAATGCCGTATTTCTTCAGTTTTTTCTCCACCCTGTCCTTCAGAAGGTCCAGGTTCGTACCGGGCTTGGCTTTAACCAGTACCTGGTTAAAGCTTTTATCATATCCCAATACCCGTTGAGCGAAATCCTGTGACACAAAGCCCACACCAAAGTTTTTCTTGTCCGGCAGCAAAGACTGCTCATTTTCCATAAGATAGATGTATTCCGGCGTAGTGACTACCCCTTGAACGCTGAGGGCATAGGAACGGCCTCCGATATGAGGCTTCAGAGGGTCGTTCAGGCGAAGGTTCCGGGCCTTGGCAAACAGCTCCACCACCAGGATATCGCTGTCCGAGAGCACACGGCCGCTGCCTTTTACGGTGTAGAGTCTATTGACCGTATTCCCCCCCGGCGGTGTGGAGATCAGGCGAATGCGCACACGGCTGTCCTTATCGGCCACATCCAGAGGCACATCCTGCACAATCCTGCCTTCCGCCGTCTCAACCTCTTCAATTCCTAGGACGTCGGCCACTCCGGAGTCCGGAATCCGCACCAGCTCCACATAGATATCCGCAAATCGGTTGCTCTCGTAATACGCGTTCACTGAGTTTTCCAGATTGACCGAGGCCATATTCATGGCGGTGTACATCAGGAGTCCCACGGCGATTACAGCTGCCACGGCCAAGAACTGACCCATTTGATGGCGGATCATCCGGAACATCCGAAGGTGCAGCTTTTTCATCACCATTCAATCCTTTCCGCGGGAACCGGTTCGGCATTTGTCACAATTTCAACGATTTCGCCGCTGCGCATGCGGATCACACGGTCGGCCATGGCGCCAATGGGGGCGTTGTGGGTGATCACCACCACCGTTTTACCATACTCCCGATTGATTTTTTTCAGGAGTATGAGGATCTGTATACCGGTGGAATAATCCAATGCCCCGGTCGGTTCATCACAAAGCAATATTTCAGGATTCTTGGCCACCGCTCTGGCAATGGCCACCCGTTGCTGTTCTCCACCGCTGAGCTGAGAAGGAAAATGCTCCTTCCGCTCTTCGAGACCCACGCTTTCCATAACACCGTGAAGCTCCAGGGGATCCTGGCAAATTTCTGTTGCCAGCTCCACATTTTCAAGGGCCGTGAGATTGGCCATCAGATTGTAGAACTGAAAAACAAAGCCGACCTGATCCCGGCGGTAATCTGTCAGATTGCGTTCCGACAAACGCTCCAGCGCCTTATCCCGAAAGCTTACGCTGCCGGAGGTTGGCTGATCCATCCCACCCAGGATGTTGAGAAGGGTGCTCTTCCCCGATCCGCTGGGGCCCAATATAACAATGAACTCCCCTTCGAACACCTCAAAGGTCGCCTTCCTGAGGGCATGAACCTCTACCTCCCCCATGGTGTATATTTTTGACAGGTCTTTGCATGTCAGGATTGCGTTACGCATCACAGGTGCTCCTTTGTTGAAGTCTAAAAGTCCGGTGAGAAAGCATCAATACCATAAGACCCTTAACTGCAGATGAAGAGCGTATGAAGGACTATGGGTTTATTAGTGGAAGTACATCCATTATTGATGATATATACCCCTCAGCCTTCATTTGAACAGCGTTTCAAATAAAAAAGCCGCCGGTGTTACGTCCGGCGGCAAATGTGGCTAAATCCCGACGACATCAGCACCGGATTTCAAACCCGTAGAAGAAGTCCGGCGCCGTTTCGGTAGCTGTGAAGGTCTTCAGAATCAAGCCCGACGGCCCCTTCCGCACTTCATCCATAAATCGGCTAAGGCTGGCTTCATCCCCTTCGCTGTGGATCTCAACACTGCCGTCTGGACAGTTGCGGACCCACCCGAATACTCCCACGCGGTTGGCCGCCATCCTGGTAAAATAACGGTAGCCAATGCCCTGCACAACCCCCGTTATGATGATGCGATATGCTTTCATTTCAAATCCTCCAACAGGGCATCTCCGCCGATGGCCGCGATGCGCCTTGCCATATCCTGAGGCAGTGGCGCCTTCAGGCGGACCCTTCCGTGCCTGGGCGTTTCAAAATTAAGGGCCCATGCGTGGAGAGCCTGTCTTTCCATTCCGTCATCCCCGGGGAGTCCGTAAAGCGGATCACCGAAAAGAGGATTCCCAATATGCTGCATGTGAACCCGTATCTGATGGGTTCTCCCGGTTTCAAGATTCAGCTCCAGAAGAGCCGCATCCCCCAGCTTGGCCAATACCCTGTAGTGGGTGACGCAAGGCTTGCCGTCCGCATGGACCTGGCGGGTAATATCCTCCGGCTCAATCCGTTCAATGGGAGCATCAACCGTTCCCTCTCCATCCGGCGGGCAACCATGGACCAGAGCCAGATAAATCTTTTCGACCGCGCCCTCCTGCATCTTCTCCGATACATATTGCTGGGCGAAACCATTCTTGGCGATAATCACCAACCCGGTGGTATCCCGATCCAGTCGGTTCACGAACCGTATCTTATAGTTCTCGCGCTTCTTGATGGCATACCATGCCAGAGCATTACCCAGAGTTCCTGTGGGATGCCCCTTGGTGGGATGCACCACCAGGCCGGAGGGCTTATTGACGACGAGAATGTCCTCATCCTCATAAAGGACTTCCACCGGAATAGGCTCCGGATTGAATATGTTGGTCTCCGGCTCCATAAGAACCCCTATGACATCGCCGCACAGCATGATGGCATTGACCGACCTGTTTTCACCGTTCACGGTCAGTAGCTTTTCCTGCTTGCATTTCCGGATCATACGGCTCGAAAGGTTCATGCTCCGTGCCATGATATCAATGGCTTTCCTGCCCTGTTCGTCTTCCCGAACGGTGTATTCAATCAAGCCCGCATTTCCACCTAATGGCATGGGTACTCCTTTACATATTGAATACCAGCGCCAGAATCGTGTCCGTAGAGGATTCCTTCACCAGTATAAAGTAGTCAAAATTCTTTTGGCAGAATTCCGTCACCTGTCGGATATCCACCCTTTTCTGGCCGAAATCCAGTATATCGACCTCAACGATCTCCCAGCCGCAGGTTACCAGTGCCGTTACCGAATCCTCCGCAATAAGTTCCACCGGCACTGACCCGTATACGTTTCCCCGGATTGTCTCATGCTGCTTCCAGAACTCGTTGTGGTTGTTGATGGCCCTGGAGCGCATCAGCTGTTCGGTGCGTTCTTCTGAAAACGCCTCCAGATAGTTTCCTTCGTACAGATTCTCCCGCATCACGGGCTTCATCAGGAACGGAATCGTATTGATGGTCCTATAGGGCATTTCCTTCCTGCAATCCGTGTCCCGCGGCTGAGCGGCCAGCTTCATATCACTGCAAAGATCACGGATAATCTGTAGATTTCGGTTGAACACAACTCCGTCATTCTCATGGACAGCGGTTTCCAGCTCCACTACTGCGTTCTTCAGTGTATTGATTCTATCGAGCATGGTTATCCCCCAAATCATATGCTTAGCCCTTCAAAATCATCTATACACAGTATAATCTGTTGCTGGAAAAAATTAAACCGTTGACAACAGATTAATTGTCAACGGTCTCATATTTTTTAGTAGCCCAGAATGCTGAACCCGCAATCCACATGAAGTACTTCGCCGGTTACGGCGCTGCTCATAGGAGAAAGCAGAAAAAGCGCCGAATTTCCAATTTCCTCTTGTGTAACACCCCGGTGCATGGGGGCCTTCTCTTCAAAGGCCTTCAAAAGCTTGTCGAACTCTCCGATACCCTTAGCCGCCAGAGTCTTTATCGGACCGGCAGAGATGGCGTTTACGCGGATATTCCGAATCCCCAGATCGTGAGCCAGATATTTCACACTGGCTTCCAGCGACGCCTTGGCAACCCCCATCACGTTGTAGTTCTTTACAACCCGCTCGCCGCCAAGATAAGAAAGGGCCACAATGCTCCCCCCCTCCGTCATCATGGGAACCGCCCGCTGAGCCGCCGCCACCAGGGAGTAGGCGCTGATATCCTGAGCCATGGCGAAGCCGTCTCTGGAGGTATCCGTGTATTCACCGCCCAGCTCTTCTTTTTTCGCATGGGCGATGCAGTGAACAAGACCATGGAGCACACCGACTTTTTCCTTCAACATTCCGAAGGCCTGATCCATTTGTTCATCCTGTGTCACATCCATCTCCAGCATCAGTACATCTCGGATCCCTTCTTGGTCCAGAAGTTTTTCAAGGTTGCGGAGGCTACTGTCGCCGTAATAGGAAAAGATTAGATTCGCCTCTTCCTCATGAAGCTTTTTCGCGATTCCCCAAGCGATACTCCACTTGTTGGCAACGCCCATCACCAATATATTTTGATTTTTAACGAGGCTCCCCATCATCAACACTCCTTTTATTAGCTGGTCTTATAAGCTTGTAATATCATTGATAGTATCATACCAGAGCAGCCGATCTTTTTCAACTTAGTGGAAAACATTTGATTTGCGACAATTTTTCAAGACCCTAAAGTTGTTTGAAATTTTAAACTATTTGCTTGACTTCACACCCTTACCTTGTTATCATCAGTTTTAATAACTTAACGCGCAGATGGAGACATACCCTGCCGATGACTCATTCTCAAGCGAGCCGGAACTGGTGTAAGCCGGCAATGATCACGGATAGGTTCTCACTCCGGAGCAGTTTTTCCGAAACCGGCAACGCCGTAGGAAAAACCGGACGCCCCGATATCGGCGAGCGGTTTGAAAGAACCGACTGAGAGCTGTCCCCCCCAAGGGGATAGAACAAGGGTGGTAACGCGGGCACAGAGCTCGTCCTTATATGGACGGGCTCTTTTTTTATTGCCAGTAAACCAGAAGGAGGAGCTTCATGGCAGACAGCGGAAAGAACATCATCAAGATTTTTGACACCACACTGCGGGACGGCGAACAATCCCCAGGCTGCAGCATGACACTTAAGGAAAAGATCGAGTTTGCAAGGCAACTGGAACGTCTGAACGTCAACATCATCGAAGCCGGCTTTGCCATCGCTTCTCCCGGAGATTTCGAATCGGTGAGCGCCATTGCCAAAGAATGCCGCGAAGCCACCGTGGCCAGCCTGGCCAGAACCTTGGAAAAGGATATCGACTGTGCATGGGAGGCTGTAAAGCACGCCCGGCGACCCCGGATACACACCTTTATCGCCACCAGCCCCATCCATATGCAGTATAAGCTGAGGATGACACCGGATGAGGTTCTGGAAAGAGCCGTGACCATGGTGAAATACGCCAAAGCCCGATGTGAGGATATCGAGTTTTCTGCCGAAGATGCCACCCGTTCAGAGTCGGATTTCCTATGCCGGATCTATGAAGCGGTCATCGCCGCCGGGGCTACCGTGATCAACGTGCCGGATACCGTGGGATACACAACTCCGGGAGAATATACCCAGTTGATCCACACCCTCCGGGAGAAGGTTAACGGCATCCACCGGGTGGATATCTCCGTGCACTGCCATAACGATCTGGGACTGGCCGTCGCCAATACCCTGGCAGCAGCCAAGGCTGGAGCTACCCAGCTGGAGTGCACGGTGAACGGCATCGGCGAACGGGCCGGCAATGCCGCCATGGAAGAAATCGTCATGGCCCTGAAGACCCGGGCGGATCAGTACGACGGCATCACCACCATCGACAGCAGTCAAATTACCCGGGCATCCCGGCTGCTGACCAATATCACCGGTGTTCCCGTGCAGCCCAACAAGGCCATCGTTGGCGCCAATGCCTTCGCCCATGAATCCGGCATCCACCAGCACGGCGTCCTGGCCAATACGGAAACCTACGAGATCATGACCCCTGAATCCATTGGTCTTTCCACCAACTCCATGGTCCTTGGCAAGCATTCCGGCCGCCACGCCTTTGAGGACAGGCTCAAATCTCTGGGATACAGCCTCACTCGGCCTGAAATCGACAAGGCCTTCGAGGAATTCAAGCTCTTGGCGGATAAGAAGAAGGATGTGGATGACCGGGACATTGAAGCCATCGTAAGGGACGATGTGATGAAAGATGCGGAAACCTACACACTGGAGCGGTTCATCATCAACAGCGGCAATACCATTACCGCTACCGCCACCATCGTGCTGAATGTGGACGGCATATCCGTCGAAGAGGTTGCCGTCGGAGACGGCCCGGTAGACGCGGCGTATAAAGCCATTGAAAAGATCTTGAACACCGATGCCCAATTGGTGGACTATGCGATCCATTCCGTCACTGAAGGCAAGGACGCTCTGGGTGAAGCCATTGTAAAACTCAAGGGCAACGGAAAACAGGTAACCGGCAGGGGCCTTTCCACTGACGTCATCGAATCCAGTATACTGGCGTATCTCAGCGCAGTTCAGAAGCTGCCTGTGCAGCAACAATAAAGCGCTCGCCCTTTGAGGTATGACAGCGCAAAATGAAGGTTAAGGAGCGTATCTATGAAGATGACCATGACCCAGAAGATTTTAGCCGCCCACGCCGGCCTAGACAGTGTACAGGCGGGAGAATTTGTAAGCGCCCGGCTGGATCTTGTACTGGGCAACGATGTGACAACCCCGGTGGCCATTAGGGAATTCAACCGATTGGAACAGGACCATGTTTTCGACAAATCACGGATTGCACTGGTTCCTGACCACTTTACGCCCAACAAGGATATCCAGAGCGCCGAGCATTGCAGACAGATGCGCTGTTTTGCCCAGGATATGGCCATAGAAAACTATTTTGAGATTGGCGAAATGGGAATTGAACACGCCCTTCTCCCTGAAAAAGGCCTGGTGGTACCGGGAGATGCAGTTATCGGCGCCGACAGCCACACCTGTACCTACGGAGCACTTGGGGCTTTTTCCACCGGCATCGGCAGCACGGATATGGCTGCCGCCATGGCTACGGGATACTGCTGGTTCCGGGTTCCCGAGGCCCAGCAGTTTATCCTGAAAGGAAAGCTGCCCCCCCATGTCAGCGGCAAGGACCTGATCCTGCATATCATCGGAATGCTGGGGGTGGACGGCGCCCGATACCAGTCCATGGAGTTCACCGGGGACGGAATTGCCAGCCTGAGCATGGATGATCGGTTCACCATTGCCAATATGGCCATTGAAGCCGGGGCAAAAAACGGAATATTCCCGGTTGACGAAAAAACCCTGGACTATATCCGGGGCCGGGGCAAACGCCCTCATAAACTATTTGAAGCGGATGCGGATGCCGTCTACGCCGCTGTTCATGAAATCGACCTCTCCACCATTCGGCCCACTGTGTCCTTTCCCCACTCCCCGGATAATACCCGCAGCATTGATGAGGTTGGCGATGTCTCCATCGACCAGGTGGTGATCGGTTCTTGCACCAACGGCCGCATTGACGATATGCGGATCGCTGCCCATTACCTGAAAGGCCGCCATGTGGCAAAAGGCATGCGGGTTATTATATTTCCCGCTACTCAGCAGATCTACCTTCAAGCGCTCAGGGAAGGGCTCATCGAAATCTTCATTGAAGCCGGAGCCATTGTCAGCACTCCCACCTGCGGTCCCTGTCTTGGGGGGCACATGGGCATACTGGCCAAGGGAGAACGGGCTTTGGCTACGACAAACCGCAACTTCATCGGCCGTATGGGTCACCCCCAGTCCGAGGTGTACCTGGCAAGCCCTGCGGTTGCCGCAGTTACAGCCATTACAGGCAAGATAAGCAACCCGGAGAACTTTTAGATAAGGAGAAACCTATGCAAAATCCAGGACATGCATTCAAATATGGGGATAATGTGGACACCGACGTCATCATTCCTGCCCGTTACCTCAATAACTCCGACCCGGTAGAACTGGCCAGGCACTGCATGGAGGATATTGACACCTCCTTTGCATCCATGGTGAAGCCCGGAGACATCATCGTTGCCAATCGCAATTTCGGCTGCGGCTCCTCCAGAGAACACGCCCCTATTTCCATCAAGGCCTCCGGCGTTTCCTGTGTCATCGCCGCCACCTTTGCCCGCATCTTTTATCGGAACGCCTTTAACATTGGTCTTCCCATTGTGGAATGCCCTGAGGCCGCCGAAAAGATTTCAGATGGCGACCAGATCGCCGTGAACTTTGAAACCGGCGTGATTACGAACCACACCCGTAACGAGGACTATCAGGGTCAACCGCTCCCTCCATTCATGCAGCAGATCATTGCGGGGGGCGGGCTCATTGAATCCATAAAAGCACAGGGAGGAGCAATCCGATGAACTATACCATTGCAGTGATCCCCGGTGACGGAATAGGACCGGACATCACCGAACAGGCCACCGCTGTACTGATGGAAATCGGACGGCTTTTCGAACACCGCTTTCATTTCAGCCCAGCTCTCGCCGGTGGAGCTGCCATTGATGCCGAAGGCATCCCTCTCCCCGAAGAGACTGTCGCTATCTGCCAAAAAAGCGATGCTGTACTTCTGGGCGCTGTAGGGGGACCCAAATGGGACCATCTCCCGGGTCCTCTACGGCCGGAAAGCGGCCTTCTTGGCATCCGGAAAGCACTGGGACTATATGCCAACGTCCGTCCCGCCATCCTTCACGAAGCCTTAAAGGATGCCTGCCCTCTTAAAGATCATTTAGTTGAAGGGGGACTTGATATCCTTGTGATCCGCGAACTCACCGGCGGCATGTATTTCGGAGAACGGGGCCGCCGCGTCGGCCCAAACGGCCCCGAAGCCTACGACACAGAAGCCTACAGTGAAATGGAAGTGGAGCGCATCGCTCGGGTCGCCTTCGAGGTAGCCCGTAAAAGGGGGCGGCTTGTCACCAACGTTGACAAGATGAATGTACTGGAAAGCTCCCGACTTTGGCGGGAAACCGTGTTGAGGGTAGCTCAGGAATACCCCGATGTGGAGCTGAATCATCAGTTGGTTGACAACGCTGCCATGCAACTGGTGCGAAATCCGAAGCAGTTTGATGTGATGCTGACCACTAATATGTTCGGGGACATCCTTTCCGATGAGGCCAGCATGATTACCGGCTCCATCGGCATGCTTCCCAGTGCCAGCCTTGGCACGGGAGCCTTCGGACTTTATGAGCCCATCCACGGCTCCGCTCCCGACATCGCAGGCAAAGACCTGGCCAATCCCATTGCCACCATCCTCTCTGCCGCCATGATGCTCCGCTACTCCTTCTCGCTTGAAGCGGAAGCCCGATGCATCGAAGCTGCCGTCACCGCTGTGCTGGAAGAAGGATACCGTACCGCCGATATCGCCCGACCAGGTGAAACCGTTGCCGGAACCCGAGAAATGGGGGCCCTGATCATAAACCGCCTCACGGTTATCGCATGAATAAAACCAGCCGACAAGGCTGGTTCAGACTGATGAAAAAAACTATCTAGAAGAAAAACCCTCTGTGCGGAGCAACCTAACGGAGGTTGGCAAGAAAATAGAACGAGGGCTGTAGCCGTTAGAAATTCACTGTTTGAACGAAGTGAGTTTGAATTTCTGCGAAAGACCTGTTCGTTATTTTCTCCAACCGGGAGTTCAAAGTTGCGTAGTACAGAGGGTTTTCTTCAAGCTGAACCAGCCGACAAGGCTGGTTTTATTCATGGGCAAGAATGGTTTTGCGTATTGCGCGGTTCAACGTTTCAAAGCTCAAAGGCATCAGTATGCATCCGTCCAAATCCCCACGCCCCTGCTGTTCTTTTTCCATTATGTCCATATCGTTTGTCATACCGATCATTGCCGGCCCCCGAAGAAGTCTCTTGATATCCACTCCCCGAAAATCCTCCAGATTAACAAGCAGAACGTCCCAGGCAATCACCCTATCCAATCCTGCTTCCGGATCCGTAATATCGTGGCAAACCGCTCGGGGCCAGCTCCTGAAGAATCGCCTTATCAGAATCCGCTGCACAGCATCCCGGGTTACAAGACCCACCTGTAAATCCTTGTTTTTATATTCAGAAAATCGCTCCAGATCGTATACCGGAGATTTCCCCCTGCTTTCCCGACACGGCAGCCTCAATATAAAATCAGTTCCCACGTCAACTACGCTTTCTACGCGTATTTCTCCACCCATCCGCTCAACGAGATCCTTAACGATGGCCAACCCCAGCCCGGTACCCCCGAACTTCAGTGATTTACTCTCCTCAACCTGTTGATAGGGCATGAATATATTCTTGATGCCGGATTCGGATATCCCGATCCCGGTATCTCTGACGGCTATTTCCATCCATTGCTCGGCAAGGCGTCTGACCCCCAGGGATACGGTTCCTTTTTCTGTAAACTTAACCGCGTTTCCCACCACATTGCTTAACACCTGAGTCAATCGGAGGGGATCCGCCAGCAGGGTAACCGGAACATCTGAAGCGATCGTGTAGGTGACCAGGATCCCCTTCTGTTCCGCTGGGTATTCATAAAGTCTGCACACATGCCTCACCAAGTCGAATAACTGTACAGACTCTTCCACCAGCTTCATTTCTCCAGCTTCTATTTTAGAGTAATCCGTTATATCGTTAATCAGCTGTATCAGGTGTCCTCCTGAAATTTGAAGATGCTCAATTGCCTCTGCCTGACTTTCCGACAGCGTCTTTGCCGTAAACGCCTCTGCAAACCCCAGCACGCGATTGAGAGGCATCCGAATATTTCTGTTTACCTGCTTTACAAAAAGTATTTTCTTTTCATTCTCCGTGTCCAGCTCTTTGGCTGCCATTTCTAACATCCTCCTGGAATCGGAGGTTTCGGTAATGTCATTGAAGACCAGGAGATAACCGATACAGCTTCCCTGACTGCTGAATACAACGGTTACATTGGACTGATAATCCCTGGTGCTTCCCTGCCGCTCCGCCTGAAACTCTCCGGATATGTCTCCAATTGACCCATTATATGGGGGCGTTAAGCATTTCATGAATTCAGCAAGTCTGCTGTTGATCCGACCTGCCTCACTGCGAAAAATCCCCCGTGCTGCGGGGTTCATATCCTGAATCAAGCCCTCTGTATCCACGACTACAATCAGATCCTCCAGGGAATCAAATACGGCCCTTTTGGTATACGGTATTATATTGAACATACGATAGTAAAATAAAGAAAAGAGAAAGATGACCTCCGTAACCAGCATGAGTACCGGGGTATAATCCAAAATCCCAGGTTGCTCAGGACTTAGTAAAAAGATGGAATTTCCCATCCAGGGCATTGCGCACCCGGCCAACATCAAAAGCATTTGCTTTCTTTCTCTGCCGGAAGTGGTTCGTACCTTATTGGCTAGTAAGACCAGACTGATCAGTACAAGTACATAGCTATATACCGCAAAGGCCCAGAAGGCGGGTCCATCCACGGATTTTATAAGCACAAAGTTGCCAACGATCACATACGTTATTTTTTCCCTAAACAGGTGGGTCCACGGATCCGATACAACTGCCGCCATGGTCAGTGCCATAATTGCACCAATCCCCTTTAGGTGCCACCTCTTAATCCGGTCCTGACGTCCTGCCATTTCCGCTGCAATAAGCACAAAGGACGGAGCAATCATCATAATGCCTGCAAATTTGGCCTGATACCAAAAGTACTTGATGTGGGGATCCACCACATAGATGTACATCAGCTGGCAAATGCACCACAGACACATTCCAAAAAGCAGGTGCAGCATCGGTACCGCTCCCGGCATGCTCTTCCGTCCGCTCACCAACAGCAGCATGAAGAAGGATATGAACAGAACGGAAATCAGCCCTGCATTATACAGTGCCATAATGCCCTCCAGACAAACATCGACTTGCCGATTAGATACCCCCTATTTATCCGAAAAAACCAAAAACCGGACAATACGATAAAGGAACCGGAAGCCTATTAAGAAAAAAAGTGACGGCTCAGAGAGTCGGCACTCTCAGCTTGAAGAAAAACCCTCTGTACTCCGCAACTTTGAACTCCCGGTTGGAGAAAATAACGAACAGGCCTTTCGCAGAAATTCAAACTCACTTCGTTCAAACAGTGAATTTCTAACGGCTACAGCCCTCGTTCTATTTTCTTGCCAACCTCCGTTAGGTTGCTCCGCACAGAGGGTTTTTCTTCTAGATAGCCTTTTTCATCAGTCTAAAATGCCGGCTCAGAGAGCCGGCATTTTTTTCTTAGAAATCTGCAGTTTTGGGGGTTCTGGGAAATGGAATGACATCCCGGATGTTGCTCATCCCCGTCAAGTACATAATAGCCCGTTCAAAACCCAGGCCGTAGCCGGCGTGTTTCACTCCGCCATATCGGCGAAGATCCATGTACCACCAGTAATCCTCCTGATTAAGGCCCAGCTCGTCCATCCGTGCCTTCAGAACATCGTATCGCTCCTCACGCTGGCTGCCTCCAATGATCTCGCCAACTCCAGGAACCAGGCAATCCATTGCGGCAACCGTTTTGTTGTCATCATTCAGGCGCATGTAGAAGGATTTAATCTCCTTGGGATAGTCGGTAACGAAGAGCGGCTTCTTGAACACCTGTTCAGTCAGATAGCGTTCGTGCTCGGTCTGAAGATCAATGCCCCATTCCACAGGATACTCGAAGGGATGCCCCGATTTCTGAAGGATATCCACCGCTTCAGTATAGGTTACGCGGCCAAAGTCGCTGCTGGCCACATGCTTAAGACGCTCGATAAGCCCTGTATCGATATGGGTATTGAAGAATTCCATTTCCTCAGGAGCATGCTCCATCACGTAATTGATCAGATACTTCAGCATATCCTCCCCAAGCTGCATGTTGTCCTTCAGGTCCGCAAACGCTACCTCCGGCTCTATCATCCAGAATTCCGAAGCATGCCGGGCAGTATTGGAGTTTTCAGCACGGAAGGTGGGGCCAAAGGTGTAAATCTTATTGAAGGCAAGAGCGAAGGTTTCCCCCTCCAACTGCCCCGAAACCGTAAGGTTTGTTTCTTTGCCAAAGAAATCCTTGCCGTAATCCACTTTTCCTTCCTCTGTCAGGGGGGGATTCACCGCGTCGAGGGTGGATACCCGGAACATCTGACCGGCCCCCTCACAGTCGCTGCCCGTGATGATGGGGGTGTGAGCGTAAACAAAATTACGGTCTTGAAAGAAGCAGTGAATGGCGTGAGCTGCCAGGGAACGCACTCTGAACACCGCTGAGAAGGTGTTGCTCCGGGGACGCAGATGGGCAATGGTGCGAAGATATTCCAAGGAATGCCGTTTTTTCTGCAACGGGTACTCGCTGTCGGATTCCGCCTCAATCGTGACCATCGAAGCCTTGATCTCATAGGGCTGTTTTGCGCCGGGGGTCATCTCAAGAACACCCTCCACGGTTACCGCTGCAGCAATGGTGAGCTTTGTAATTTCCTTAAAATTCTCAAGCTTGTCTTCAAATACGATCTGTATGTTTTTAAAGAAAGAACCGTCATTCAACTCGATAAAACCGAAAGCATTGGAAGAACGGAGTGTTCGGATCCATCCCTGTATGCGGACCGATGTACCCGCATATTTTTCAGGATTCCGCGCAATATCCTTTACAAAAATCTTTTCCATGAGCCCCTCCTGGTGCCATTCTGCGTTCAGAACGTGGCATAGTGTTGATATACCGCTATTATAGACTATTTTTCCGGCCCCTACAACCCGCCACACAGGATGCAATTCTTGCTTGAACGTACGCCATTGGGATATACTTAGATACGTTAAGAAACCAACACAGGAGGTACCCATGGGGGCCATGACATTGGACTGGATTCAGCCATTAACCATACTCATCATAACAGGATTCAGCTTCGCCCTGATCACGTATGTCTGGTTTTTTCGTCATATCCAGATCAAGACCAACATCATAGGGAGCATCTTCTTTGTTCCCCTGATGACAACCGCTTACGGCTTTATTTTTCCCGAAGGACTCCCGACCAATCACGTCATCGCCATGGGCGAAATTGCCATGGTACTTCTGTTGCTTTGTTTTGGAAGCCTTATGGCGTATAAGCTGCGCCTGGAATCCGCACTTTTTCTGAGCATCCTCACTGGCAGCGGTATCTGTCTGGCGCTTTCCGCACTCCCCTCACTCCCTTTCCTGTACCAGGACTTACGCGTATATCTGATTGTAAGCTTCATTTCAACCTTCACCTTGGTCATCGCAACCCGGGGAACCGACGAGGCCAAGCTGATGGGAAGCTTCGCTTTCCTGGGAATTGCACAGTTGGTCAATCTGTTTGAAACTGTCCCCATGGCTTCCGTTGTCTCACTGGCACTTAAAGTTTACTTTTATTTCCACGTGACCCGGTTTCTATACAATACCATCCACGACGAGGTGATGAAGGAAGTAGAGGATGCCCGCCGAATCCAGAAGGACTTCGACGACGAGCTGCGAAAAGAGGTCAAGAAGCAGATCTTTTATATGGAGATGAGTCATCAGAAGATGGCTAAGATATCCCAGAGCGACCCGCTGACGGGCGCTTATAACCGCAAGGGCATTATGAATGAGATGGATCGCCTTATTGATGACCGTAATATTAAGCAGTTCTCCATGCTGATTTTCGATATTGATCGCTTCAAGAATATTAACGATACCATGGGACATCCGGTTGGGGACAAATGCATTCAAACCCTTTGCAACATTGCCCGGGCCAACCTTCGAGACGGGGATTCCCTTGGCCGGTATGGCGGTGACGAATTCATCATTCTTCTGGCAGACGCCGATTCCGAAAGCGCCTTCAAGGTTGCCGAACGTTTCCGCCAGCGGGTTCAGGAAACACAGGACCCCCACTTCACGATTTCCCTCGGTCTGTCCACCTATCCCACGGATGGCCGCACCGGCCGCGAACTATTGGAGCACGGAGACACAGGACTTTACCTTTCCAAGAATCAAGGGCGTAACAAGGTTTCACAGAAGGCATGACCCCCCAGCCTGATTATCTTCCGGGGAAACAGGGTATCTATTTAATAGAAACCATGTTCCTGTGGGAGGGATTTTTATGGATACCGATACCTCAAAAAAAATCCTCACTGATGATGAGAAGAAAAAGCTGGCTGAGGAATTCCGAATGGAAATCGAGGCCCGGCTGGAAAAGGAAGAACGCCACCTTCGAATACTGAAAGACCACGACCATATCCATCAGAACGAATAAAAGAAGCCCAGTGTCCACGGGGCTTCTTAGTTTTTGAGATTCACCATCATTTATTGACTGCCTCTTCGGTCATTTTCGTACAAGACACAAATCATTCGCAGCTTCCTTTAACCTAGCCGTTAAACTCATTCCACAGGCATTAAAAAGTCGCTCTGGGTTCCCGTGCCATCATCTCAATAACTTCCATCAGTAGCTTAGGATCACGCTACGCTTAAGGGCTAGCTTGTAATCTTTCTTAAAGTGCGTTGGTTCCTTTTGATCTTTAAAAGCTGATTCCGTGTTCTGAACAATAACTGTCCACCGCTATTCGCTGTTTTGCTGTCAGGTCTTTTTCATAGATGAACCGCAGCTCATCCAGTAGCAGCGGATGCTTGCAAATCCAATAAAACACTTCTTCAATGGCCCTTGCATCTTTCTCCTGCTTCTCCTGTTGTCTCTGTTTATGGATAACCATCTTCTGTAGCACATACGCGCCAGGAGCCGGGACCATCACGTCAATCCTATTCACACTCACCGCTACTGCGTGCTCCATGAGGATATCTAAATCCCTTAGTGAGTGCGCCTTTAGATTATACTGAGGAAATTCAACCGACTTGGATGACCCTTTTCCTTGTTCTGGAACTAGAAATTCGATGTATAGCGCTACCCCCTCCTCGAAGTAATCGAACTTCCAGTGTCCGTCCGGCCAGCTGAATTCCAGATTGAACCCCTTGTCTTCAAGTATTTTCGGAACGTCATAAGGCGGACTGAATTTCTTGTGGCGGCTTCGGATCAGAAAATCCAAATCGAACGTCCGGGTTGTTGCCTTAAACCCTTCCATCATATCCGACTCTTGATAAACCAGTTCTGCCCAGCTACCTATAAGAATCATGTGTTGATTCAAGCCAACCTCCTGGAAAGATTTCAGGATATCCCAGAACATTGCTCTTTGGTCATTTGTCATTTCGCATCACTCCAATCTCAATGACTTAAGTGATTTTTCTATCTGCTGTATCTCAACCTTGAGTTGTCGTACCTTCAGTTTAATCTTATCTCGTTTTTCCAGCTCCATTTTCAAAGCGGCAAGGTTTTCAGTTTTCTTCACAGCTACGCTGACCACTTTGCCATTGCTCTTATATTGAAGGTAGGGATAGTCTTTGCCATTGATGTTTTTCATTCGAAGCGATCCTCTGGGAAAAGTCGCATACTCCTTTGAAGCCCGATCCAATTGCCGCTTTAGGTTTTCCAACTCTTCTTCAAGAATTGATTTGGCTATTGCCATGAACTTGCCTCCTTTAACCTACTAAACCAACCATATAGACGAGAGGTAGGTTAATTTTATTTTAACCTACCCCTCGTCTAATTTCAATAGTCTTGTAGGTTAAAAACCATCACCTCAAGATTCACACATGGATTACATATGCCCCGTAGCCGTCACTTCGTTTATCGAACCACTACGTGCATCAATAAGCATCATGCAATAGCCTCCTTCGCCATCAAGGATGCGGACTTAACCTATCAACTGAAATGAACCGGCTTCCCCTGCTTTGCCGCCTCCATAATAAGCTGAATCGTGCAGATCGCTTATGTCCCTGGAGTACAACCAGCCCACATTTTTGATGTGGCTACTGTGTTGTAACGGTCGGCAGGTGTCTACTTAAAGGGGAGCATATCATTATGGCGACATCGGGCTTCGTCTGTCACATGCCTGCAATCAGCCTTTCAGCTTGATCCAAAATTTCTCCAAAGATCTGTAATCCTTCCTTGACCGTTTCCGGGGATGACATATCCACTCCGGCGATCTTTAAAAGCTCAATGGGATGATCTGACCCGCCGGCGGACAGGAACCGCAGGTAATCGGCCACGGCAGGCTCGCCTTCCCTTAAAATCCGGCGGCTGATGGCCATTGCAGCACAAAAACCAGTGGCATACTTGTACACATAAAACGGTGAATAGAAATGTGGGATCCGCATCCATTCATACGGTATATGGTCATCCATCTCTACCAGAGGCCCGTAATAATCCCTGTTCAAACCGCTGTAAATCCCGCAAAGCTGTTCCGTTGTAACCGGCTCATCCTGATCCACCATACCGTGGACTGTCTTTTCAAACTCTGCGAACATGGTTTGTCGGTATACGGTCCCCTTGTACTGATCCATAAAATGATTGAGCAGGAACAACCGCTCCTGATCCGTAATCTCCTGAGCTAGAAGGTGCTGCATGAGCAGGGCCTCATTCACCGTGGACGCCACTTCCGCCACAAATATCTTATAATCTGAATTGATGAACGGTTGGGCCCTTCTGGACATATAGCTGTGAAGAGAATGACCCATTTCATGGGCAAGGGTGAATACGTAATCCAGGTTTTCCTGATAGTTAAGCATCACAAAGGGCTTCGAATCATACGTTCCCCAGGAATACGCCCCGCTGGTTTTCCCCGGTGTTTCATAAATATCTATCCAACGGTTTGAAAAGCCCTCCCGAAGAATCCCTCCGTAGGTTTCCCCCAGTGGAGCCAAGCCCTGACAAACCATGGAAACCGCCTCTTCGAAAGGAATTTTTCGATTGGCCTCGTGAACCAGCGGGACGTACAGGTCGTAGAAGCTCAGCCTGTCACGTTTGAGCATTTTGGTACGGACACTCACATACCGGTGCATCGTCGGAAGATTCTCCCGAACAGCCGCTATCAGTCCGTTATAGACCGATTCCGGCACACAATCCTCATCCAGGCTCATGGATAACACCGAATCGTAATTCCTTGCCTTTGCAAAGAAGGCGTCTTTCTTGAAGGCATAAATCAGGGTAGTTCCAACACTGTTCTTCAGTGCTTTATAGGCATCGTAAAGCCCCTCATATGCGGCTTTCCGCACTGCTCTGTCCGGAGATTCCATAAAGCTCACGTAATTTCCTTTCGTAAGCTCTACCTCCTCACCCTTTTCATTACGGATGGTCCCGAATTTTATGTCGGCATTGTTCATCATCGAAAAAATATTCTCAGGGGCAGCCGCCATTTCCCCCGCCATAGCCAGAATCCGCTCTTCCCGCGCGGACAGCGTATGGGCTTTCCTTCGAAGAAGATCTTCCACATGAAAACGATAGTCCTTAAGAAGCTCCGATCCCATCAGCTTTCTAAGATGCGTCTCATCTGCCCCCAAAAGCTCCGGGGTGAAAAAGCTGATGGCGCTGTCAACCCTTACGGAGATCCCAGCCGCCCTGTCATATTGGCTCTGGCGTTCAGGTATTCGGTTATCCTCATCCTTCTTCATCCGGGAATATGCATAGAGGTTGGACGAAATACGCCACAGCGCATCCCGCAGCTCCAGCCCCGTCATAAGATTCTGAACAGATTCTGTAAGACGTCCTTCCACCCTTCCAATCTCCACCATTAAATTCTCAAGTCTCTCAAAATCGGTCTCAAGGCTGCTTTGCGAAGGATACATTTCATCAACCGCCCATGTTTCACATTCCAATAACGTACTTCTCTCTCTTGGTTCCAAGGAATCACCTCCAGGCTTTCATTGTAATTCACTTTCCATAAGCGATCAAGATAACTCCGGTTTCGCCGAATTATCCCGGCTCATTGGGCAGCTTAGAGAAAATAGTATTTTTATGCGGTTATTATAACTGTTTTTATACGCATTTGTAGTTATTAGCGCTTTGTTCTCTTTTGTGTACACTTTGCACATCCAACACGACACCTCCTCTCACCCATGAGTCCCCCTCGCAGTCAGCACATTAAAATTCAGCACAAATTCCTGCATCATAAGGGTTTCGCTTCAGATGTTTCAATATTTTTTTATGAAAACGCTTTCATTTTATAGCCAACCCTTTACTTAAAATCGTCTTTTGTTATAATGGAGTCATACAATTAAACAGATGCGAAAACTGTATATTTATACTTTTTACGCATAAATAACCGGAGGTGTCCATGAACAATCTTCTGCATATCGTCCCTAAAGAAATGCATACACCCAAGAAGCTTGAAGAACTCTTGAAGAACCATCCCGAAATTAAGTTCCTCTCACTGGTTGCAGTTGATTTAGGCAACAATCACACCGACGAAAAGATACCTGTGGAGATGGTCATCGACAACACCGAAAAATTCCTTAAAATGGGCATCCAAACAGACGGATCCAGCGTATACCTTCCACGGATCGCTGACATCAACAACGGAAAAGTGGACCTGGTTCCCGACCTCAAGGTTCGATGGTTTGTTGATTATAATTATGATTACATTCTCCCCGAGACCGGAAAACCCGTCGGTACACTGATTATCCCTGCATATCTTATGCATGAAGGAAAGCTGGTGGACTCCAGAGCCGTTCTTCAAAACGCCGAGCATTGCCTTGACAAGGATATCAAACGGCTTTTTAAGAAATATCCCGCCATCTGCAAAGAGTATGGAATCAGCTCTGCTGAAGATATCGACCGAATTGTCCTTACCACTGCCACCGAACTGGAATTCTGGGTCCGGACACCGGATTATAAGACCGATACAGAAAAGCTTTCCGCATCTCAAACACTGAAAGAGCAGTACTGGAAACGAACCGTGGGTCCCGTCAGAACCGCCCTTGAAGAATCCCTGATCCATCTGAATCGGTTGGGTTTCGAAGCCGAAATGGGACATAAGGAGGTTGGAGGCGTCCCGTCGAAGCTTTCCGGAAGCAACGCCTTCACCCATATCATGGAGCAACTCGAAATCGACTGGAAATACGATGAAGCCTTGCAGTCGGCCGATAATGAAATGTTTGCAAAAGACTATATCAGTGATATTTTCCATAAACACGGACTGGATATCTCCTTCAGCGCAAAACCCATCGATGGCGTTGCCGGAAGCGGCGAGCATCACCATGTAGGCATTGCCATGAAAATGAAAAACGGGAAGCTTATCAATATTTTCACCCCTGCAGATCCCAAACGGCAATACCTCAGCACATTAGGCTTCGGCGCATTCATGGGGATGCTGAAAAACTATGAAGTCATCAACCCCTTCGTCACCAGTACCAACGATGCGTTCAACCGCCTCAAGCCCGGCTTTGAAGCACCCGTCTGCATCGTCGGCTCTTTGGGGCACTCCGTCGAAAGTCCGACACGTAACAGAACTGTTCTATGCGGTCTGGTAAGGGATCTGGACAACCCCTATGCCACACGGTTGGAACTAAGATCGCCAAACCCCAACACGAACTCCTATCTGGCTACCGCAGCCGTTTACCTGGCTATGATGGACGGCATGGACGCTGCTGCCAAATCCGGCAAATCCGCCGAGGATTTGGAACGGGAATTCAGCAAGAAAGCCGGCGAACCTAGCTTTTACCTGGATAAGGAACGTCAGTACCGCTCCGAGGAAGATGTGTTTGACGATTTTACCGCTGAAGAACGGGACAACCTTTTCGGAAAGCCCCCTGCAACTGTTTGGGAAAATGTGCGGTCACTTCAGGTATATCCAGAGAAACGTAAAGTGCTGAACCGCTGTGACGTCTTTCCAGAAGCAATCATCGAATCCTATGAGCTGTCCGTGCTTTCCAAATGGACCAACGAGGTATCCACCCGGATTATCCCCAATTTTGTGGACATCGTGCGGGATTCGGCAAAGCTCCATCACAGCGGCATGGAAAATGTAACCGATCTGGATGTGGTTATGTGGGAGAAAATCAACAGCCTTCGCCTATATCTGATGAAGGACAGCCTTAACAAACGTTCTTTGTTCACCCGCATGCGGGAGGCCATTGATCAAGGGAATTATGACGAAGTCTCCGAGATGCAGATTGAGGTCATGGCAGAAGTTAAAAAGCTCACCGAATGGTATGCCGAATACCGCCGAAATCTCTTTATCAGCTGATACGAGCCCACCTTGCGGTGGGCTTTTTTGCCTCCAACCTTTCCCGCAGCACGCTTAGTATGGGTATTTATCGGGTATAAACCGAATAACAAATCCCACATCTGCAGAATTTTGATGTACACTGATAGCAGCGGTGACAGTTATCGGGGGAGGAACAATGATGACAAACCATTTCGAAGCGAACACTCTGGTTGAACTGGAGTTTGAACTGAATCGACGGGACATTATGCACTGCAGGTCTCTGATTCTCAGCACCCCTGCCACCGACGAGTTCATCTTGCTGGCGCCCCCACCCGTTGAGCACGCTTACACCTTCAAAAATGGAAATCGTATAGACCTGTATATCTCTCTGCTCAAAGCAGGAGACGCTACACACACACTGCACGTTAAAACCCGTGTCCTCCACGTGGGAAAAGAAGGCGCTCTGAGCATCCTTCATCTCAGGAAAACAGGATTCTCACGAAGAATACCCCATTCACATTTTTTTACACTCATCACTAAAACATCAATACTTCTTGAACCTTTAACGCCTTCTCAAAAGAGTGCCTCCGTTTTGGCTAAAGTTCATTCCATCTCCGTGAAAAAGATGAATATCTCCACAGCACTCCCCCTAGATTCTGGATCTCAGTGGAAATGTTCCGTGGAGATCAACGGCACTCTGTTTGATTTTCATGGAACCATCGGAGCAGAGGCCGACAGAACCCCTTTGGTGGCCGATCGCTCTGCCGTTTTTCGCTTTGATGGAATGGATCATCAAACGCTCCTGAGCCTGGCAGAAACTATTGAAACCGCTCAGGTAAACTACATCCGCGCCCACAGCGGCCTCTCCCTTCACGAGGTATTTGACCGCAGCGATATTCAGGACAGCCTGCTCCTGGAACACCTTGTTCCTCGGAGCGCCTACCGAGTCACCCTGGATTTTCTGGAATTGTCCGGATGGCTTCTTCTGATCTATATCGGTTTTGAAATTTTGCTTGCCGTTCCACCCGGCGCTACGGTTTTCGACAGGTTTTTTGGGGTCCCCCTGGCCACGGCATGGGACCGGAAGCATTTGATCAATGTACCGTTATTTCTGATTATGGAATACACGATCTTTCTCATCGCCTTCCTGCTTCATCAGCTCATCTATTACAGGGGCAACACCCGCTCCCGATGGAGTCTGTGGCTCATGGCCTTTCTGACATCTCTTCTTTTCCTCATCGTGCGCACCCACCTTTAGGACGGCGAAAACAGGTGCTTCGAAGGTGTTTTTATGTTATTATAAGGAAGTGCCACATCGCCAAAGGAGATCTACACATGTTCAAACGGTTCACCCTGATTCTAAGTCTTGCTTTTCTTTTTTCCTTTGCGACCGGGTGCCAGGCCGGTCCCCAAGAAACTCCGCAAACTCCGTTGAAAATATATTATGATTCCCTGCTGTCTAACAATCATGGCGCTGCTTATGCCCAGCTTTGCAAAGCGGATCAATCCGTGGTATCTGCAGAGGATTTCAACACATGGCAGATCCTCTATAAACAGACCGAAGAATTGAAAACCTTCAAGCTGAGTTCAGGCAAGGAGCTTGATAACTTCAAGGACCCCTTTGGGAATCGCTACGCCAGAGCAGTTGAGTTTACCGTTACACAAACGGATTACGTGCACCCCTCCAAGAGCGACAACACCTACGATTATACCCGTACCGTGGTATTGGAGGATGGAAAATGGAAGATTTGCCGTGGCGAGGCTGCGGATATTTATCAGCACCGTCTTTACTATGGGTATTCAACTCTTGGGGCCATGTATGAGGAAGGCAAAGGTGTCGAACCCGATCCGGCCAAAGCCCTGGCTTATTACACCCATGCATTGGAATATAACGAATCGGATATGAATCTCTATTTTCAGACAGCCCTCCTGAACCTGCGGGCTAAAAACCCCGAAGCCGCCGAAGAGCTTTGCAAACGGGCCCTTTCAAAACAGCCGGAACCGGCCATGGCCTCCGAAATCCAGAATCTTATGGGAGTTTCCCTCACAATGCTGGAACGCAAGGAGGATGCAAAAAAAGCCTTTGAGGAAGCCATTAAGCTGAATCCGGAAAACGAGAACGCACTTGGCAATCTGAGTAACATCAACCGATAACAAGCATTCATAACAAAAGCGGAAGCCCCCATTTAAAGGAGCTTCCGCTTTTTATGTTCTGAAATGGATTAAGCGTACATGGCATCGATCTTGGACTGGGTTTCATCATCTTCCAGGAACTCATCGAAGGGCATAATCTTATCAAAGAGACCCGTCGGAGTGATTTCAATGACCCGGTCCGCCACTGTCTGGATGAACTCGTGGTCATGGGATGCAAAGAGGATCGTTCCTTTACAGGCAATAAGGCCGTCGTTCACCGCCTGAATGGATTCAAGATCCAAGTGGTTGGTCGGTTCATCCAGGATCAGGACATTGGCACCGGACAGCATCATGCGGCTGAACATGCAGCGCACCTTTTCGCCACCGGAGAGTACACTGGCACACTTAAGCGCCTCTTCACCGGAAAACAGCATCTTGCCCAGAAAGCCCCGAATGAAGGTTTCGTCCTTTTCGGTGGAATACTGGCGCAGCCAGTCTACCAGATTCAGTTCGCAGCCTTCAAAATACTCGGTGTTGTCCTTTGGCAGATACCCCTGGGAGGTTGTAACACCCCACTTGAAGCTGCCTGCATCCGGTTCCATTTCGCCCATGAGGATTTTGAACAGCGCGGTCCTGGATGTTTCATTCCGTGCCATGAACACAATCTTATCCCCTTTGTTCACAGTAAAGCTGATATTGTCCAACACCTTGACGCCGTCTACTGTCTTTGTAAGCCCGTCAACAAAGAGGATATCCTTGCCGGCCTCGCGATTGGCAGCAAACCCAACAAAGGGGTAGCGGCGGGAAGAAGAGGGCATGTCTTCAATATTGATCTTGTCCAGCATCTTCTTGCGGGCCGTTGCCTGCTTGGATTTCGAGGCGTTGGCGCTGAATCGGGCAATAAACGCCTGAAGCTCCGCAACCTTCTCCTCTTTTTTCTTGTTCTGGTCCTTCATCAGCCGCTGAATCAGTTGGCTGGATTCGTACCAAAAATCGTAGTTGCCTACATACATCTTGGCTTTGCTGAAATCGATATCCACCATATGGGTACATACCTTGTTCAGAAAGTGACGGTCATGGGATACCACGATCACGGTGTTTTCATAGTTGATAAGAAACTCTTCAAGCCAGTTTATCGCACGGAAATCCAGGTGGTTGGTGGGCTCGTCCAGCAGAAGGATATGGGGGTTTCCGAAAAGCGCCTGGGCCAACAGCACCTTTACCTTCTCGTCGCCGCTCAGCTCCGCCATCAGCTTTACATGAAGCTCTTTACCGATGCCAAGACCCATAAGAAGCTTCTCCGCATTGGTTTCCGCATCCCAGCCATCCATATCCGCAAAATCGCCTTCCAGCTCAGCTGCCCGTATACCGTCTTCATCCGTAAAATCCGCTTTGGCGTAAAGAGCGTCCTTCTCCACCATGATATCGTGAAGATGCTTATGCCCCATGATGACGGTGCTGAGAACATTGTAGGCGTCAAACTCGAAATGGTTCTGTTTGAGCACGGCAATACGCTGTCCTGGCGCAACCGTGATGTCGCCGTTATTGGGCTCGATTTCTCCGGAAAGAATTTTAAGGAATGTTGATTTTCCGGAACCGTTGGCGCCGATAACGCCATAGCAGTTACCCGGGGTGAACTTCATTGTTACTTCTTCAAAAAGCTTCTTGTCGCCGTATCTCAGGCCTACATCAGTTACTGTAATCATTCTTTTCCCGCTGCGTGCACAGCGGTTCCTCCTCTCAATCTATAAACAGTTGGTTTGCAACCGTTTGGGTTTTATCAGTTAGCCACACGTTTATAATTATACTCCCCTTTAGTTGAGAGGAAAAGAATTATTTACACAAAAAAGCGGAAACGCCGCCATAGAGACTGCATTTCCGCCATTTTGTGTTCAATTATTATGCCGGGTATTATTAGTCGTTCATCTTGTGGAGGAACAGACCGCTGGCCAGCTTGGGCTCGAACCAGGTGCTCTTGGGAGGCATTACTTCCCCTGCATCGGCGATGGAGAGAAGGTCATCCATAGTGGTTGGGTACATGGAGAAGGCCACCTTCATATCCAGGCCGCAGCGTCGCTCCAGCTCTTTAAGGCCGCGTATTCCGCCAACGAAATCGATCCGTTTGTCTGTCCGTGGATTCTCGATGCCAAGGATCGGCTCCAGGAGGTTCCGTTGAAGAATGGATACGTCCAGGCGTTCAACCGGGTCTGCCGGATTGTAGAAGCCTTTTTTGATTGTAAGCTTGTACCACTCACCCTCCAAAAGCATCCCGAAGGTACGGCGCTCCATGGGCTTGTAGGGCTCAGCTGCTCCAGTCTTTTCAACGATGAATTTTTCTTCAACCTTATCCATGAATTCAACCTTGGTGTAGCCGTTCAGGTCTTTCACCAGACGGTTGTAATCCATAATGAAGAGGTCCTCGTCAGGGAAGATAACTGCCATGAAGAAGTTGAACTCTTCTGCTCCCGTATAGTTGGGGTTCTCTTCACGACGCTTGAGACCCACTTTTACGGAGGACGCGCTTCTGTGGTGGCCATCGGCGATGTACAGATACTTGATGCCGCCGAACAGAGCCTGGAGCCGCTCAACAATCGCAAGGTCCGTCACAGGCCACAGGATGTGCGTGATGCCGTCAACGGAGTTGAAATTGTATGTGGGCATATGGAATTTGATCCAGTCGTTGACGATCATGTTGATCTCATCACTTCTGCGGTAGGAAAGGAAAACCGGCTCTGTATGGGCATCGCACACATCAAAGTTGTTGATGCGGTCAACTTCCTTTTCCGGGCGGGTGAACTCGTGCTTCTTGATGATATCGTCCTGATACTCGTCAATACTTACCGTTGCAACGATACCTGTCTGCACGCGGCCATTCATCAATTGACGGTAGATGTAGTAGATCGGATTGCCGTCTTGAATCAGCACGCCGTCCTTTTGCATCTGGTCAAGGTTCTTCCGCGCAGTCTGGTAAACCAGCGCATCGTAAGCATCCACGGAATCATCCAGATCGATTTCCGAGCGGCATACGTGAAGGTAAGAAAACGGATTGCCTTCAGCCATCTTCTTTGCTTCCGGCCGGTTCATAACATCGTATGGCAGGCATGCCACTTTTTCTTCCATGCCTGGATTGGGGCGAACGCCTTTAAAAGGTCTTACTGTTGCCATGGGAATCCTCCTGAAATTATAGGTTGTAGAAGTGCAGGATCGTGTGGACCACTTCAGCTCCGATACGTTCCTGCGCTTCGTCGGTAGATGCTCCGATATGCGGGGTGAGGGAAAGCCGCGGGTGCTGGAGCACCGCTTCATTCTTAGTCGGCTCATCTTCGAATACGTCCAGAGCCGCTCCGGCAATTTCCCCTGCATCCAATGCGGCTACAAGAGCCGTTTCGTCCACTACGCCGCCTCTTGCCGCATTGATGAGGTATGCTGTCTTCTTCATGCGCTTAAGCTCTTTTTCGCCGATTACCGCGCCCAGCTCCGGCAGATAAGGAATATGCAGGGAAATGAAGTCGGACTCTTCAAGGAGCGTATCCATAGAGACGTCTTTGAACTCCGGGAAATCGTAGAACGGTCCATGCATATCATAGTAAACAACATTCATGCCTAGAGCCATGGCTTTCTTTGCAAGCACCTTGGCAATACGGCCAAATCCTACAAGTCCCAAAGTCTTACCCGCAAGCTCGATACCCTGGTAGTCTTTCTTGTTCCACTGTCCCTGCTTCATGGTAACATTGGAGTGATGAAGATGGCGGGCCAGCGTAAACATATGACCCAAGGCAAGCTCTGCTACGGAAGCACTGCTTGCATTCGGTGTGTTGTGCACGGCAATGCCGTTTTCCATGGCGTATTTCACATCGATATTATCCACGCCCACGCCGGCACGGATAACCAGCTTCAGTCTCCCCCCTGCCGCTGCGTCGATGACTTCCCCGCGAACCTTTGTCGCCGAGCGCACTACCATGCAGTCATAGTTCTGGATGATTTCCTTCAGTTCATCAATCGGGTGGTGCTTGGTTTCAACATCGAAGCCTTTGGCTTTAAGAGCCTCGACTGCAGAAGCCTCCATCCCGTCATTTGCAAGAATTCTAAGCACGTTTCAGTCCCTCACTTTCTCACTGTCTCGGTCTGATTACAGACCAAGGATCTCGTTGATGTTTTTCAGAAGATCGTTGACTTCTTCCATTGTAGTATCCGCCATATGGGCGATACGGAAGGTAATGTCCTTGTTGTCTCCATAGCCGTTGGCAATCTCGTAGCCCCGCTTGCCCAGCTCCTTATTGAGATCGGAAACATTGATGCCTCTGGTATTCTTTACAACCGTCAGAGTGTTGGATTCATAACCGGGGGCTGCGAAGAGGTCGAAGTATTGTTTGGCCCAGCCTCTTACCACGTCTGCCATTTCAGCATGATGCTTGATGCGGTTCTCAACACCCTGAACATCGACAATCTGCGTAAGCTGGTATTCCAGTGCGAACATGTGAGAAAGAGACGGAGTGGAGGGATACTGATGATCCTTTTTGACCACGAAGTCATACAGCTCAACCAGATCAAGATAGAGACCTCGGTTTGTTACTGTTTTTGCTCTTTCATAGGCTCTCTCGGACACAGATGCAATGGCCATCCCCGCCGGAAGGCCCAGGCACTTTTGCGTGGAAGTGATGCAGACATCAATGCCCCAGGCATCCACTTCAATCTTGGCACCGCCCATGGAGCTCACCGTATCCACACAGAAGATAACATCCGGGTATTTCTTTACAACTTCGCCGATGGCTTTAACCGGATTCTGGACACCGGAAGAAGTTTCGTTGTGTGTAACAGTGACAAGGTCGTATTTGCCGGTTGCCAGGGCTTCCTCCACCATTTCAGGTGTAGTGGGCATACCCGGTGTTGAAGAAAATTTATCTGCCGGAACACCGTTGGCAGTTGCCATTTTATACCATCTGTCACCAAAGGCGCCCACCGAGAATACCGCTGCACGTTTCGCTGTGCAGGAACGGACAGCCGACTCCATAAGACCACTGCCTGAAGTGGTGGAGAGAACGATAACGTTTTCGGTAAACATTACCTTCTTCATTTTTTCAGAAATGCCTCTCTGCAGCGCTGACGCTTCCTTGGATCTGTGACCGATCTGTTGTGTCGCCATCGCTTGAAGTACATCCTCTCTAACTGTTACGGGACCAGGAATAAAGAGTTTCTTAGACATATGTGTTTCCTCCTCTTTTTCATATATCAATGCCGTTTTGCGGCATGACTGACGTTGTAACGCTATCTCGGTCTGCTCTTTCGGGAGCAGAACCCGTATCCGACAAATTGCCCTTTCCTGTTATACCTCTAAAAGTCCGGTGACAAGGTGGAATACTCTTAGCCACGGATTTTCACGGATTATTTTTCACTGGTCTTCTAAGTCGTGTTCATAAATCCGTACAGGTACCATGTTCAATATACCAAATTTTTTACCCGCTGACTATTAATTATAACGGCCGATATACGGTATAAAAACAAGAATTAACGCACTTTCGCGAAAGAGTTCCTTTTTATCGGCTCTGTGCACAGGGGCAACTGAAAAAATGAGCAAAGTCACCTGAGATACGATGGTTTAAAAATCTAAACAGTCAGAGGCTCTGTTATAAAAGTTATGAATAATATCAAAATCGCATTAAATGATAAAGTCTATTTTGATATAAAGCGAAGCGCGGCATATTTGCCGCGCTTCGACCTTGATTCGTTTCGTTTACAGTTTAACTTCTGCCAGGATTTCCTGTTCGATCCGCACAACCTCTGTTTCCAGTCGGACCACGTCGGCGTTGACCTTGTTGACAAACTCTTCATCCTTAATAGATGACAGGTTGATCTTCACGTTGTAAAGAGCGCTGAGCACGGCTGTTCTAGCCATCATCGCGGCAACCGCACCGTCTGTGACCGCATTGGAATTCCCCTTCAGCACAACCGCCCGGATCGGCTCCATAAGGTCGAAGGTGCTCTTGGCAACCGCCAAGGGAACTGCCGAAGCATCTTTCATGGCTTCCTGGATTGCGGCAGCGCGGACAGCTTTTTCTTCATCCGTATCCTTTGCCATTCCGAAGGCCTTCATAACGCCATCGAAAGACTGGGCATCCTTGTCGATGTACTCCATCAGAACCTGCCGGCAGCTGGATAGTTTTTCCGAAATAGCCTTCATCTCATCTTCAACTTCTGCGTACTTTTTCTTGCCAACGGTGAGATTGGCCACCATTTCGCCCAAGGCTGCGGCGATGGATGCCGCCAAAGCCGCAACACTTCCGCCTCCTGGTACCGGTTCATTTGAAGCAGTCGCTTCTACAAATTCTTTAACCGTCTTATTGATCAGCATTACTTTTCCTCCTGGGTGATTGATACGATTATCTTACCAGAAAAATCTGTCTGTTGAAAACGTATCCTGAAATTAATTACTCCGCTGCTTACATTGGACTCGTTTGCTTTCTGTAGACAACCTGTCCGTTCTTGATGACGGTTTCGGCGGTAGGCATGGCAATATGATACGGTAGGAAACGATAGGATGGAAACTCGTGGATCACCAGATCCCCTGCTTTTCCCGCTTCGATGGTTCCAACCCGGTCCGCTCTTCCCGCCGCCGCCGCACCGTTAAGGGTAAGGGCTGTGATGACTTCCTCGATGGTCATGTTCATATAGAGGGTGGAGAGTGCAATAACCAGAGGGATTGATTCCGTGAAACAGCTTCCGGGGTTGAAATCCGTGGCCAGGGCCACCGCACAGCCCTGATCGATCATAAACCGGGCACGGGCATAGTGCTCCCGAAGGCTGAAGGCTGTACACGGAAGGCACGTTGCCACAACATTGGCCTTGGCCATGGCCAGAACCCCTTCATCACTGGCCTGCAGCAGATGATCGGCCGAGGTGGCCCCCAGCTCCGCAGCTAACTCTGCCCCTCCCAGCTGGACAATCTCATCCGCATGGAGTTTCACCTTCAGCCCCAATTCCTTGGCCTTATGCATGAGCTTTCGGGATTCTTCTACTGAAAAAACATTCTTTTCGCAGAACACATCGCAGAACTCCGCCAAGCCCTCTGCGGCAACAGCCGGCAAGGTTTCCTCAATCAAAAGGTCGATGAATTCCATCCCTCTGCCCTTATATTCGGACGGTACCGCATGGGCTCCCATGAAGGTTGGCACCACATCCACCGGATGCCTTCGATCCACCTCCCGCATAACGCGGAGCTGTTTCAGCTCTGTTTCTGTATTGAGGCCATACCCGCTTTTGCCCTCAACCGTTGTGACTCCCAGGGACAGCATGCTGTCTAACCGCTTCATGCCAAGCTCTGTGAGTTCCTCGGCAGATGCCTCCCGGGTACCCTTTACAGAATTGATGATTCCGCCGCCGCGATTCATAATGTCCATATACGGCACGCCTTCAAGACGCCACCCATACTCATCGGCCCTGTAGCCGCCGAAAATGAAATGCGTGTGGGAATCGACAAATCCCGGCAGAACGGTCTTGCCGTTTGCATCGATCACGTCGTACTTGGACAGATCCAGCCCCTTCAGAACTTCATCGGTTTTCCCCACACGGGTGATGATGCCGTCTTCCACTACGACTGCACCGTCGTGGATCACTTGAAGCTCCCGCATCGCCAGCCCTTTTTTTGCCTCAACGCCACTGCTTGTTGCCAGCTCGGAGGCGTTCCGGATAATCAGATTCTTATTCATGGGTTACTCCATGATACGGGTTTCAAGCACCTGATTCATGGAAAAATCTTCAACGCCAAGGTAGTACTCCGCTGTCCGGATCATGGCTTCCATGGGAACAAGGCCGATGACCTCGCTGCCGATGATGTTCACGCCATAACGACGGGCTTCGATACGGATAAGCTCAAACGCACGGTAAAGGGGGGTTTTGGAATAATCCGTCATGTTCATGGAAACCTGTGCGATGTTGCGGTCTTCCAGCATGATTCCGATGGCCTTGCAGTAACGAAGACCTCCGCTGAGGTGGCGCACATTCTTTGCAATCTTGTCCGCAATTTCCAGGTTGCTGGTGTCCAGATTCACGTTGAAGGCTACCAGGGGCATACGGGCACCGATGGCTGTGATCCCGGCAGTCGGATGAATGGTTGTGCCGTAATCCGGATGCCATTTGGCTTCCTTGACCTTGGCTGCCATTCCTTCAAACTGGCCCTTTCGTATTTCTGCCAGGTTTTCACGGTGAGGAGCGCTGGCTGCCTTTTCGTAGAAAAAGCTGGGCAGCTTGTGGGCTTCATAAACGGCCTTGGCTGTTTCCTTTGCCAAAGCAATACACTCTTCCATAGTCACGCCCTTGATGGGGATAAAGGGAACCACGTCAGTTGCGCCCATACGGGGATGCTGGCCTTCATGCTTGGTCATATCGATTAGGGTTGCCGCCATTCCCATGGCATTGATAATCGCTTCTTTAAGAGGCTCCGGTTCGCCGACCACGGTGACAACACATCGGTTGTGGTCCTCGTCACGGCTATAGTCCAACAATTTTACGCCTTCCTTGCCTCTGAAGTTGTCAACAATCTTCTCAATCTTCTCAAGATCACGGCCTTCACTGAAGTTAGGCACACATTGTACGATTCTTTCCATGGTTTCTTCCTCCGTTAATTTTGGTCTGATTTTACAGCTTCAATTTGAGTATCTCATTAATTGATCAATCATAAAAGATGGAGCCGGAATTCATTTTGCTGTCTTTTGTGCAACCGTCCGGCTCACCAGATCCCCTTCAACGCTGTAAGGGATGGTGATATGATCCTTGCCGTCATAAATTTCATTGTACTCGGCGCAGGTGGATACGGCATTCTCATTGCGCGCCCAGTTTCGTCGCGCCACGCCCACCATGGTATCCCAAGGCACTGCTTCCTTGATGATATTGTCAACGCGGTCGCTGCCGTCCAGAACCATGCCGAATCCGCCATTGATGGATTTGCCGATACCTACGCCGCCGCCGTTGTGAAGGGCAATCATGGTCATGCCTCGGGCCGCATTGCCGGCAAAGCATTGGGTCGCCATCTCCGCCATCACGTTGGAGCCGTCCTTGATATTGGAGGTTTCACGGAAAGGCGAATCGGTTCCGCCGGTGTCATGATGGTCGCGGCCCAGCATAACCGGCCCGATTTCCCCGTTACGGACCATTTCATTGAATTTAAGGGCGATCTTCATGCGTCCCAGTGCGTCCTGATAAAGGATGCGGGCCTGAGTTCCGACCACAAGGCCATTCTGCTCTGCATCTCTTACCCATACCCAGTTGTCCCGATCCTGCCCTCTTCGGTTGGGGTCGATGCAGTCCATGGCGGCCTTATCCGTCTTACGGAGGTCCTCGGGGTTACGGCTCAGGCATACCCAACGGAAGGGACCGTAGCCGTAGTCGAACAGCATGGGGCCCATGATATCTTCAACATAGGAGGGGTACACAAAACCGTCCGTCTCATCGTAGCCATTCTTGCAGATATCCCGGATGCCTGTATCGTATACGGATTTCAGGAAGGCATTGCCGTAATCGAAGAAATAGGTTCCCTTTTTACTCAGGGCATTGATCAGTTCATAGTGCTTTTGAAGTGTTTCATTGACCCGCTTGATGAATTGGGGCTTATCATCCCGAAGCATGGCGGTACGTTCTTCAAAGGTAAGTCCCTGGGGGCAGTAACCGCCTTCGTAGGGAACATGACAGGATGTCTGATCGGAAAGCAGATGGATGGTAACGTTATTGTCCACGGCATATTGGAGCAGATCAACGATATTTCCGTAATAGGCGATGGCTCGGCCTTCCTTTTTCGCCAGATAAACATCTGCTTCCTCAAAAAGTGCCTTGGGGTCCGAATACCAGCTGTCCACCCAACCCTGCTCGTGACGGGTCTGTATACGGCTGAAATCCACTTCGGCCACAATCCCCACACTGCCTGCGATTTTGGCGGCTTTCCCTTGAGCGCCGCTCATTCCGCCAAGACCGGAGCTTACGAACATGTAGCCCCCCATATCCTCCGTGGTGCCCAGGTTGTACTTAAGACGTCCTGCGTTCAGTATGGTGTTGAAGGTTCCGTGAACAATACCCTGGGGCCCGATATACATGAAACCGCCGGCAGTCATCTGCCCGTAGTTGGCAACACCAAGTGCACATGCCTTGGCAAAGGCCTCCGGATTGTCGTACAGACCCACCATCAGACCATTGGTGATGATAACCCTGGGTGCCGAGGCATGGGAGTGGAAAAGCCCCAAGGGGTGTCCGCTCATGATGACCAGGGTCTGTTCATTGGTCATGATCTCCAGGTATTTCTTTATCAGGCAGTACTGCATCCAGTTCTGACACACCTGGCCGGTTTCACCGTAAGTGACCAGCTCATAGGGGTAAAGGGCGATGGCGAAATCCAGATTGTTGTCGATCATAACCTGAACGCCCTTGGTTTCCGTACAGGTTCCCTTGTACTCGTTGATCGGTTTGCCACTGAGGCTCCCTGCCGGTCTGAACCGGTAGCCGTAAATCCGACCGTGGGTCAGCAATTCGTCCATGAATTCCGGAGCCAGGGTCTCGTGGAGTTCCTCCGGCACATAGCGGAGCGCATTGCGGAGCGCCAGCTCCATCTGAGGCTGTGTAAGCGTCAGTTCGCGCTTCGGCGCCCGACGAAGCCCCGGTTCAAAGGCCGGATACTCCGGCAGTACTGCGTCCAGCTTCACGGTCATGGCCTGACCGATTTCCATGTTTGACAGCATCTTTAGTCCTCCATTACAGTATTCAATCTTTACTCAGACTAACAACACCTCGTCATTAAAACGTCAAAACCGCCCCGCCGTTTTCTGTTTTCTGAAACAAGAAAAAATTTCCTTTATTAGACTGCGGTATATTGGGTATAATACTTCATATATGCTACCCTGATCCGAATGACTTTAATCCATACAATCCATCAGCATGGGAGCCACCCAATGAACGAATACCTGAAAATGACCGTTGAAATCTTTATGGCATGCATACTCGGCGGTTTGATCGGCGTTGAACGCGAAAGTCTCAAGCGTCCGGCCGGCTTCCGAACCCATATTCTCGTCTGTGTAGGCGCTACCCTGGCCATGCAGACCAATATCTATCTGATGAACCTTTATCTCCATATCGTTCCCATCGATCCGTCCCGGATCGCGGCACAGGTTGTCAGCGGTATCGGTTTTCTCGGGGCAGGCACCATTATTAAGGAAGGCGCCACCGTCAAGGGTCTTACCACTGCGGCCACGCTCTGGACGGTGGCATGCATTGGACTGGCTGTGGGTGCCGGTTTTTATCCTGCCGCCATTGTTGCCACCCTGGCGGTGTTCAGCACCCTGACACTCTTCTACAAGCTTGAAAAGCGAATCAACACCAGCCACGGCACCCTAGCCATCAGCATGATTTCCCTCAACGATCCCGGTCAGATTGGCCGCGTGGGAACCGTTCTCGGCGAATACCACGCTTTAATACTTGATATGGAAGTGGAGCCCATCGACGATTATGAATCCCGGCTTCACATCTCTGTAAAAGCGCCCCGAGACATCACCTCATCCATTCTTGCATCCGCCTTGATGGATGTTAAAGGCATCCGGTCTATCTCAACCTCGGCAAGCTGACAGGAGGTATTGTCATGAGGGATTTATTTGATTTTAACCGTATTCGGGAAGAATTAGGTATGGATTCCGAGGATGTCCGGCAGCTAATGACCATTTATAGGTCAGAGCTACACAAAGACTTCACTGAATTAGATGGCCAAATTCAAACCATGAACTGGCTGTTCTTAAAAAACAAGCTGCACAAGATGAAAGGCGATGCCGCCAACATGTACCTGTCGCCTATTTCTGACGCTTTTACCGAAATGGAGCACACAATTTTAAAAAAGGACCCCGACCTCCTTATTCTGCAGCTTCACAGCGTAAAAAAACTGGAATCCCAATTTGCCGAATCCTTTGAAGCTTATCTGAATTCCGGAGATTCTATGTAATACTGCCGTAACAGAGTTGAAATCTCCAGGTGCTGTTATCATTCTTCCCTTTATGATAAACTATTATAAGGAGGATTTATGCTCCTATACTACCCCACCGGCACCCCCTCAGGGATAACCGACAAGAAAGAAAAGCACCTCTTTTCTTTCCCGCGACCAAGGCAAACCTATCGTAAGGTAGGGACGCAAAGCTACAGGGTCTTCACACACCATGGAGACAGCCAGCTACCGAAGGAGAGATGATTATGGACCCTTTCAAAATGACACGTCGACTGGTACTCAGCGCTATCTTGCTGATGGGAATGACGTTGGGTGCACACGCCCAATCCTATGCCACCCTGGATACCGCCCAGGGGGTTGTAAAGATCAGCTACACCGTTTCCGCCGATGCTCCGATTAAGGTTATGATCGCCCTGGGAAGCCAGTCATACACCTATGACCTGCTGAAATCCACAGAAGCCTTCCCTTTACAATTCGGCGACGGAACCTACAAGGTATCCCTTTATCAACGGGTTCAGGGAACCCAATACCGATTGCTGGAGCAGACCGATCTGGCCGTTGATCTGGCCGATGATTTCGTTCCCTTTCTGGGCAGCTCCCAGGTTGTCAACTGGGCTCCCGGTATGCCCCCCATTGGCAAAGCAAAAGCCCTGATCGCCAAGGCAAAAACCGATGACGAGAAAGTGAAAGCAGTCTACGGCTACGTAACCGCTAAGATCAAGTACGATTATGCCAAAATAAGCAAGCTTAAGAGCAACTACGTGCCCAATATCGAGGACACCTACGCCACCAACCTGGGCATCTGCTATGATTACTCCGCTTTGTTCGGCTCCATGCTGCGCAGCGTAGGCATACCCGTAAAGCTGGTCAAGGGCTATAAAAACGATGTTCCCGAGTATCACGCCTTCAATCAGGTGTACCTGAATAAGAAGTGGGTTTATATCGACACCACCTACGACGCCGCCTTCAAGGCCGCAGGGGCCAAGACCACCATGGTGAAAAGCGATTCCGACTTCAGACCGGCGAAATACTATTGATTTACAACACAGCCACCCTTAGGGGTGGCTGTTGACGCACAATGGCCACCTTGACGCCTCCTTATATGTACACTATAATGTACATATAAGGAGGCGTTTCTATGACCATCACAACCATTACGAATTTTCGCAAAAATATCTTCACTTTTATAGAACAGGCTGTTAAGTTTCACGACGTGGTCAGCATCAGCACCAAAAGCGGGAATGCCGTTGTACTCAGCGAGGACGACTACAATAGCCTGACTGAGACCCTATACCTTAAATCCGTTCCGGGACTCGTAGACAGCATCATAGAGGCTTCACAGGAACCGCTGGACGGGTGCGTCCCTGCTGATGAAGTGGAGTGGTGACATGTACAGGGTGCTTTTCTCTCGCAAAGCCTTGAAGGACAAGGAAAAGGTTGTTGCAGCAGGCCTTGCCGACAAAGTTAAAAACCTGGTGGAGCTTCTTTCGGAAAACCCGTTTCAAAACCCTCCACGCTATGAAAAACTGATTGGAGATTTGAACCATTTCTATTCCCGTAGAATCAACATCAAGCATCGGCTGGTGTATGATGTTCACGAAGAAGAAACGACTGTTGTTATTCTAAGCATATGGTCCCATTACGAAAGATGAAAGAAGGTACACACTGAAGATCACTAGCATGAGAGAGCACATAGAGGCCTCATCCGAATGGATGAGGCCTCTTCAATTGCTTTAGACTATTTACGTTTCATGAAAGCCCCGGCTGCTGCCAGGATTCCGCCGATGCCGTAGAACAGGCTGGCAGGAATTTCACCGGTTTTAGGAAGTACCGGTACCCCAAGGGCGATGACATCATCCGGAACTTCTGCAAGTGCAGGCGCTGCTACAGGAGCAGGTACTACAGGTGCTGCAAGGGGTACTGCCGGTGCAGGGATGGTGGTAAGTACAGTGGGCGGGTCTGCTTTATCTCGCGTCGTCACGGTTGTTACCGTCGGTTGTTGCGGTGTTTCCGGTGTGGAGGGGCCACCGGGGGGAACAGACTCGGAGGCGATGGTGAAGTTCCAGTCCGTTTTCATCTTAAAACCTTTAAAAATGTTAGCGTAATAAGCTGATTCAACGGCCGAAGGTCCCACGCCCGGCAGTGGTTTTACTACAGGCATTTGCGGTCTTCCAATTTCCAAGGGACTTACAAGAACATAGTAGCTGTTTCCGGCTACAAAGTCCGGTCCGATATTAAGAACTACTTGGTTGGCTTTAATATAACCACTGGATGTTTCCGTATTGATGGTAGGCTTCAGATGGAAAGTACCGACACCCTCCAGAGATTGAAACCTAGGCATTTCTAAATCGAGAGTGAAAATTTCAACAGGTGTGTCGTTTGATGCATTGTAGATCTCGAACGCCACTTCAGGTCGCTCGTATGGTGATGCATCCGCTCCTCTTTCATACATGAAATAAGGATTTACATTACCGCTAAAGATCATCTTGAGATCCGTGTTTTTCGGAGCTTGCAGCTCATCGTCACGTGGGGTCAACTCCAGCAATAAGATTTGCTTCCACTGGGCAACAAGAACCACATTTTTAGCAGGCATCTTGAACTGGTCTTTAACTTGATAAACCTTTCCGAAAACAATGCCGTCAACATCATCGACTTCTTCAACATCACCTTCAGCTTCAACATCAAGGGCCTTGTCTTTGTTGATTACATTTTTAGCTTTCCATCCTGCAAATTCAAAACCTGTTCTTACCGGAGCTCCTTTTACAGTGACTACATCGTTGTAAAAGTGTTTTTCTAGCAGCGGCACAGTACCACCAGTATTGTGATTCCCGTCATAATTGAGCCCATATTCAACTTTTCCCCACTGCGCTACCAGCGTAAGGGATTTCGCAGGCATAACGAACGTGTCCCCGCCGCGGTATATTATATTTTCATCAAAATTCTTCACCATCATTGCGGCCATATCGCGTGTGGCTGGCGGAAGCTGCGCTTTCCATCCAAGAAATTTATGGCCTTTTTTAACCATGTTTTCTTGAGGTAGGACAGTTACAATATTTAGCTCTGTTGGGTCATCGGTTGGGTTCACCAACGGATAATGATTCGCCGGATCAACGGGAACATTGCCACCGGTGTTGCCATTGCCATCATAGAACACTTTATAATTATCCGGTACTGTGATCACGCAGGTATCATTCTTACTGTTGTCTGCGTTAGACATTGCGGTTACTGTATATTGGCCGGAATCTGCACCGCTCTGAACTGTCACAAGACCATTACCGTCTAGTGATACACCTGTAGCAGGGCTTATTCTCCAGTCAACCGATTTATCCTTAACGGTTTCTGGGTTTACGGTAGCGATAAGCTGCTTTGTTTGCCCGGGATAGAGAACACACTCATGTTCGTTGAGTGTAAGACTGGCGACCGGTATCAGCTTAAATTCAACGGTGACCGTTGCAGGTGCTGATAGATTCGCAATTGCATAAGATGGATTAGAACCATTTGTAACGTTTGAGTCTAGCTTCCACTCCTTAACCTGGTAACCAGCTTCCGGAGTCGTACTGAAAAGTACACTCTTACCTTCCGCCACTTCTGAACCGGTCTTGATTGCAACACCGTCAACTGTTGCAGCGATAGAGCCATTCCCGCCTGTAACACTGAAATTTACTGCGTGGAAAGGTTTACCAACATAGGTGAATGCTGCATCAGCGGTTTGTGAACTACCTAAAACCTCCCGGTTTCCGTTGGCATTAATTGAAAAGGATTGATTGCCGTTACCTGCTACAAATCTTATTGTTCCTGACAGTGATGGATTCGCCTCATGACGAACAACAGTAAGCGTCGGAATCCAAATTTTTACGCCAAAAGGTAAGTGTTGGTAGTAGCCGCCTTTTTCAATGTGGTAATGCTTATTTGCTGAAAGCTCTGCATTAGAAATTGTTGAACCTGGCACACTCACATTTTTCAAATGAACAAAATCCGCGCCGGTATAGTAATCAAGCGGTATTATCTTTGAATATGTGTTTGTTACTCTAAAACTGAGAACATATTCCCTTCCTGTTTTCAGTTCCATTTCATTTTGGATACTACTGGTAACCCCCTCAGAGGTTACCGACTCTAAGGATAAACTCAGATAATTTGTGTCCCAAGGCATAGCTTGAGCGGATACTTCTTGCATTGCAATATCATTGGAAACAGCAGCTGCGTTCATTTGAATATTCACACCATCACCCTGGAGTGCTCTACTCTCAGGTAACGTGCTATCTGCTGGTATCTTGCCATCTGCTGGTGTCTTATCATCCACTGGTGTCTTGTCATCGGCTGGTGTCTTGTCATCTGCTGGTGTCTTGTCATCGGCTGGTGTCTTGTCATCTGCTGGTGTCTTGTCATCCACTGGTGTCTTGTCATCTGCTGGTGTCTTGTCATCCACTGGTGTCTTGTCATCTGCTGGTGTCTTGTCATCCACCGGAGTCGTTTTACCGATTTCTGTTACACCGCCTGATAACGTTTCCCCAAACGCCGTCATTCCAACCGGCATCCCCATCGTGAATACCAGCGACAGGATCAGGAGCATTGCAAACCATCTGCTCTTGATTTTTTTCATAAATCGCACCTCTTTCTCTTTGTTGTTTTCCTAACCGTGACATCCAGTGTTACGCTTAAATCCCTGGCTCTAACCGCCTACCGCCTGAAGCTTCTGCTCATCTTCCCAGCTTCTTAGTTTCTCTGTTTCGGTGCAGCCGGTTTGAACGGCCTGGTTCATCAGGGTCAACATTTCCAGCTCACTTCGGAAGTGAACCTTCTGACCGGTATCCAACCACTGGATTGACCCCTGCCAGCTGTGATTTTCATGATGATGTATCGCTATAAGAAAATTGGTGCCGCCGGCACCGGGCTTTGAGGTTGTACGGGTCAATGCGCGTTTCATTCCTTTGCTCCACCTCCTCGTCCTCGGATTTTCGTATCTGATCCGCTTATCTGTAACCATCATATCCTCCGTCTGTGATATTCCGCGAACATCTCTGTGACATCTGTGTGACACGCTGAAAATGAGCAAGAAAAAAGCCCCATCCGAAGATGACGCTTTGGTGATAATTGTTGCATACCATATCTAAATTGTTCTTGCATCTGCTAATCCCTGCTGCATTTCAGCGGTCAAGTGTGTGATTTGGCTTATCTCCACCGCAGCGTTTTCACAGTTGCCCTTCAGCACCCGTTTCAGTACTTTTTCGGTCAACCCCGCGTCCACCCCCGGGAGCAACACCACAAACTGATTGTCGTTCCACCGTGTAAAGGTATCTCCCATTCGCAGCTGCTCCGTCAATTGGCTCTTGATGCAGTTCATCTGCAATTCCCTTTGGGAAGAGGTAAAGTCCCTTCTCGGTACCGATGTCAGCAACCCGATGCTGAAGGATGCTCCCGATCGCTGGCACCGTCGGCGTTCCAGCTCATAAATGGATTTGAACACTTCGAATTCGCAGTAAAATGCATTCTCCAGTATGGCATCGGCTTCCAGGGCTTCATTCAGATCAATTCCGGAAGCGACATCTGCAGGGGTTTTCAAAAGGGTTTTATAGAGAGTACGCATCTCAACAGAGGGCTTGATCCCCATTTCCCGATAATAAAAACCGGTTATATACTCGTAGTGCTCCAGAGCCTGCTTGCTGTCACCGCAAGCCCTCAGGGCATCCATCAGGTTCAGGTGAAAGGCCTCTTCGTAGATATCGATTTGTATTGCTTCCTGGCACAGGGACAGAATGGCATCATGCCTGCCGGATTCCTTCAGCAATTCAATCGCATTTATCACGGTGTTCAGGTACAGCCGTCTGAGATGGTTTCTGATTGGGAATACCCAATGTTGTTCGGCACACTCCGGCAGGTAGTCTCCTTTATACAGCTGCAACGCCTGTTGGTACAGCACCAGGGCGTTTTGAGGCGCCGTTTCCCGAAGAATATCCCCCTGTTTGACAAGGCCTTCAAAAACACCTGCATCCAACTGCATCGACAGACTGCTGTTCCATCGATAATAGCCATTGGAAAACACAAGAGTGCGCTCACACTCGGCAGAGTCTTCTTCATCCAGAGTCTGCTTCAACCGATGCATCTGCCGTCGAAGGGTGCTGCGAAGATCATTGTATTCCTCTGCAACCCAGAGCTGGTCCATCAGCCCCTCCGGTGTGAAGGACCGTTCCCGGTGGGTCAACATAAATTTATAAAGCTCCCATATCTTTTTCGCACCAGGGGAAGACATCACCAATGAACGTCCGTCCTTAACAACGTCGAATCGCCCCAGTGTATCAATTTTAAATTGAACAGGCCTTTCGCCCGTAAATCCCTTGGGTAAACCTGACATTGTTTATGGTGCTCCTTCTATCGTAATCAAAACGATCTGCTATAAATTTTACTTGATTTGAAGAAGACTTCATATCACCCGATGGGTGACTTTAAGCGGAAGATTTCAAAAAACAAAAAACTGCTTTGAATGATATTCAAAGCAGCTGAACCACCTTTGCATGGGTATGCTTTAGGCTTCAAGCTTTGCGTCGCAGCCTTTCGGCTGTTTTGCCCTTATGTTTTATACATACACAATGTTAAATTACTCAAATTATACCATCCGCGCTCCCTGTGCACAATAGTATTATACGTTAAGCCCTCTATTTAGTTCGCTTGAATTAACCATTCGACAAATTTCGACAAATTTCGACAAACTTATGCCCCTGTATTTCCTTAATGACACCGGGTCTGGCCCCTTCTCATTTTTGAATTGTAAGGACGAAATATCATTCATTCCTTTGTTGCCGGATGAAAACGTTTCCCATAGTTTTATTAGAGACCTCAGCCTTTGAAATTGCATTATTCTTGACAAATCTCCTGAATACGATTACTATGATGGTGTAGTGCTTTTGGAGTTGGTTCACAGATTATAGCGTTAGTGCCATGTGCCGTTGCTGAGTATCGTGTGAATAGATTCTCCAGGCTCTATCAAAACACTAATAACTGGAGGATTCAACAATGACACAGGGAACAGTAAAATGGTTCAACTCAGAAAAAGGTTATGGCTTTATTTCCGTAGACGGCGGAGCTGATGTATTCGTACACTTCAGCGCAATCCAAGGTGACGGCTTCAAAACACTTGACGAAGGTCAACGTGTTGAGTTCGACATCACTCAAGGATCCCGTGGTCCCCAAGCTGAGAACGTAGTAAAACTGTAATTGAATTGCTGATTAAGGCCATCTGCGGATGGCCTTTTTTATTTGCTCCTTAGTCATGAACGTAGAATACCAAGGTTTGCATCTTATCTTTGCTGAACACCTTATTAAGAGGGATATAATTGCTGGGGCGCCTCCCTGCCTGAGCAACGTAGGTCTCTTCTGGCTCACCGCCGTGATTCGTATCATAGGGGCGAAGTACGACGATATGTCCGGAGCTCCCCTCCTCGGGATTTTTCCAAATGGCAACAGCGGGTTTTCCGTTGTTGGCCGCAGCTTTTGCCTCCTGTTCCCCCACCTGTCGATATCCGATTACATCTGCGTTCATCCGCATCCAATCATACAGTGTATTTACATTGATTTCAAAAGCCAGTCTCGCATTTTCCGAATATGAAATCTTCCGGTTATATCGGTAGGGCATGTTGGTTTTCCGGTTTAACCAGTGGGGAATTTCCGCGTTCATTGCAGCGGTCACATCCCACGCGAATATGTTGCAATATGTGCTGAACAGGCCGGGTTGATAGCGTTTTTCGGCTTCGACAGCGAATTGATCCAACACAGCGTTCAGGGCTGTGTGATTTCGATTTTGTGCATCATTTCGAAGCGCTGCATCGACAGGCATGGCCCTTCCGGCAGAAAAAAAGCTCTTTATGGGGGTAATAACCGTCCTTTCAATAACGCCTCCCAAACCGGAGGGAAATCCGCCGGCTTCCTCTGCCACAGCGCTGTGTTTTTTTGCTGCCTTGATTTTTCCACCAAAGGTCATGATCTCAACAGAATGAGTCCTATTAAACTCGGCTTTTACAGCCCTGTCGGTGAACCCATTAAGATTATCCCGATAAATGAGTGCCACTGAAACCAGCGCCGCTAGGATTATGATCAGTTCAACAGTGGTCATACCACCGTGTTTTGAAAGGTGCTTCCAATGCGTCTTCACAAATAAACCTCTCCGACGGATACGTCGTGCTCTGCCTGTACATCATATAATTTGAGGTATTATACGGTTGCTGCTCAGCATAAACCAGACCAACGCGCCGAAAACTGCCAGAGCAAAAGGCACAGCCGCGCCTTGCTCCATACGGCTGAAGTCCTGATACGGCAGCAGTCTCTCTGCAATTACACAGGCCTTCAGATAAACCCAAAGCCGTTTAAATCGATAAATGCAATTTTTATAAAGAACCATGACAACAATGGCCATCAGCCCCCCGCTGAGGATTGATAACAGGATGAGTCTGGCACTGCTTTCATAACCAAGCCATGCTCCCAAGGCCATCAGAAGTTTTATGTCTCCCGCGCCGAACAGCCGCATTGCATAAGTGGGAAACAGTATCAGGGGCAACAGGCCACCCATCGCCGCACCCATGAACCCAGCAAGACCCTGTTCCGACAGATTCCATATCAGTCCCAGAAAAAAAGCCGGGAACACAAGGCGATTGCTAACCTTCCCACACGTTAAATCATTCACGGCGGCAAATGCCGATATACCCAAACAAACAGCACCGTCAACAGGCATCTACACTCATCACCTCCCCCTTGTTTTATTCCTGCAATGGAACTGCAGGTTCCTTTGATGAAAAATCATCTCCATAAAACGGTCCTTCGGCCAGCTGCGGTTTCCACCTCGGCTGATTAATAACAGCGTTTTCACAGCATGCCCGATGCAAGCACTACCGATATCCCATATGCTGCAATAATCACCAGGCCACCTGTTACATGCACCGCTTCCCGTGGAGCATGACCCGGGGTCAGAATATCCCACTTCAGCAATTGAATCAGACTCCACAGACCCTCCCGGTGTGCATAGTGAAGCATCCCCAGGAGGGCCGAGATTAAAAATATCATGAGAATGAACACCTCTGATGCCTTCATATCCATGAACATCAGACAGCCCACAACCAGCTTCATGTCCCCGCCCCCAATCCGCATGGTTTTCATTCGAGTACTCAGAAACGCGTATAGGAACAGCCCCCCCAGGCAGCCTGCCAAGCCAATCATTCCATTGCTTTGCAACTGTGAAGCCAATCCCAACAGAATAAGGGGATACGTAACGGCGTTCCCAATTTTACGTGTACGGATGTCTGTATACAGAGCCCACAGTAAAAATGGCAGTGGAATCAAGGGGTTTGTCATCAATCAATCCCCTTTCTAAAGTAGTCCATCTCCCGCTCTTGCCTAAATTCCGCGCTGGAAACGAGATGGAACAGGTAGCGCTTTGTAAGCGGTATGTAAAAACCGATATCTTTTATTGCTACCACACGCCCGTTCAAGGAGTCGTGGAATACACGGGCCTCCTTGATTCCTCCAAGCCACAGCTCCCTTTTTGTTGTTTCAATGGCACTGTGGATATTCCGATTGACACCGTAATCCCTGGCCCCCTCGTGCACTGCCATGTTCATGACGGTTTTGTTGTAGTAGGAAAAACAGAAACCTCCAAAGAATACGAACAGCATCGATAGAATCATCAGGGCTATTGGCGTTTCAACAATACCGCTGCCACGCCGGTTTTCAGTATACGGGATGGGCATCATCTATCCTCCAATGTATCTGCGCGAAACAGGATCATCCGCCGGAGATCATAGACGCGTTCTCCGACGAAGGGAATATAAAAACGATAGGGGCGATCCACTACGATCCCCAACTCTTCACCACTGCTGTGTATGTGGATGGATGCCCTGCTGATCATAAATTCGTCCAGAACATCCTGAGTCCGTTCAATGGCTTTTGCTCTGTCATGATTCAGAGCATACTCCCTCCCCCCCTCCCGTGCCGCTGCCCCCATTCCAACCTCCAATACGATTCCGTGGATATAGAAGACGAACGTCACGGCGATCATACAAAAAATAGGAAACAGGATAGAGAGTTCTATGGTTATGGTTCCTTTACAGCTCAAGAGCGCTGTTGTCCCCCTCAATAACTGACCTCCTTCAGCTCCTTGACCGCATCAGCCTTCCAGGTGAATGTCATCGTATCGTTTCCCAGCAGTTGCCCCAACGGTATTTTTATCTCCACCGTGACTTCCATGTTTACCTTTGCCCAGCGGGGGAACCGTACCATCCGTGTGGAAATCGCAGTAAGCGGGGCCGGTTCAGCATCATTGAACTCAGAGTACCACCAGGATGCCGGGACTTCCGTGTTGTAGCGGGCCGATTCCACTGCCAACGGACGACCTTCATCATAAGCGAGCCCCATGTTGAACACCTTCACTTTATAGTCCTTCGTATTGTTCTTAAGATTCAATTCTAAAAATTTTTTTGCAGCCCGTTCCGCTTCTGCCGGTCGGATACAAATATAATTTTGATAATCACTTTCCCGGGTAACCCAGTCCCATTCGTCACATACCGTGGTGCTGTTGCCATCGGCGTCCGTTTCCGTATGGGAGCGGATACAGATCTGCTCCTCATAATAATAAACCGGCCTTACCTTTGTTTCAGCACCTGCGGCCAAGGCGCTGGTGACTGCGGCATCAACTGCATCCCGAACAATAAGTCTGTTCTCATAGACCTTCATCAGGCTGAAAAAGTAACTGCCCGTGATCATCATCAGCATCACAATGATGACAAAGGAAGGGGTTATTGAGCCTCTGTTGCTGCATAAATGCTTCATCCTGTAACTCCACGGGTTGACCTGTTTTTAATATGTATCCGAATTCACCTTCTGAAGCTGGGTTTCAGCATTGGTAAAATTATTCTTGATCAGAGGTTTCAACACAAACCAGCCGCCAACCAGCATAATGAGAATCAACGCTGTCAATGCGATAAACTGGATGACATCGCCGCTTTCATCGTTGTGAAAATCCTTCAGCGCCTTCATATTCCGGCGGATGATCTCTTGCATTCTTTTTACCATGTGTTCTTCCTCCACGTGTCGATTAAGAGATTCTCTCTTCACATCATCGTGCTGATCTGCATAAGGATCGGCGTCAGCAGCATGATCAGCGTTGGGGTAAGTATAAACAGAAACAGCGGAACCAGAATCAGTGCAGGTTTCTTTCTTGCATCCTCCTGGGCTGCTTTGTAAAGTGCGTCCAGGGCATCCTTGCATAAGAGCTCAAGCTGCATCGAAAATTGATCGTTGCCCCTTTCTCCAGATGCGATGACCGTATCGGTAAACCTTCGCACGTTCATGACCCCAGTCCGCTGTGCCATTTTTTTCATTGCTTCTCTTCTGGGAGTCCCTGTGGCCATCAGTTCCCAAGCGGCTCGCATTTCTTCACCCAGGGCCCCTGGAAAATTCTCTGCAACTGCAGAAAACCCCTGACCAAATTCAACCCCGGATCGCAGGGCCGTTACCATAAGGCCCAGCATAAGCGGCATATCGTGTGTGATCCGCCATTGACGCACCCCTATGCGCTCATTGAGCAGTATGTCCGGGAATAGAAAACACGCGGTTGTACACACAACAAGCATAACTGGGGATATCCCCAGCAGCATCAAACTAAGACCCAGCACCGCCCCCGAAAATGCAAAAATAACCTTGATACCGATAAAGACATCGGCGGTGATCCCCATGGGGGAGCCTGCCCATAAAAGCTTGGATCCGTAATGGGCAATGTGCTCTTCCGGCAGATAGTTGGCAAGGGTCGGGCTCAGCTGCCGGGCTAAGACGAACACACTGTCGTAACGATGCAGAGCGCCTCCCAAAAGAGATCGGTTCCCTTTCATGAAATCCAGTCCAAATATCAGGGACACTATTGAAAAAAAGACCAGGATCGGCACAGCAACATATAGCGACACTCTATCCCCCCTATACTCTTGGCTTTACAATCTGCATGATCATATAGATCCCAAGGGCTATGAAGCTGGTGCAGAAGCAGAACACCGCAATACCTACCGTGGTGGTAAAAAGAGGCTCAACCATTTCGGGCGCCATTTGCCTGATGAAGGAAAGCAGAAAAACCGGCATAATGGCAACTACCCATGCGGAAATTTTGTTTTCGGCCACTAATACGCGTATTTCCCGATTGAAAGCAAGCCTGTCGCGGATGTTTTTCTGTGCTTCAAAGAACATTTCATTTATATTTATAGGCATTCCTACGGCCGCCAGTCGCATTCCTACAGTGATAATGCTGAGTTCCTTCAGAGGCACCCGCTGCTGAAAAAAAACCACTGCTTCTGCCTGAGACATCCCTGTGCGAATCCGCGTTGCCGTTTCCAGAAGATAACCGGATAAGGGCATCTTGGCATCCACTGCAGCTCGTTCAAACGCGTCTGCCAGCCCTCCCCCCGAGCGCATAACGGTGGCTATGGTTTCTGTTGCCTGTTCCATCCCCTTATCGATTTCGTCCCTCTGCGCCGCAACCTTGAAATCCAGCCATAGCTTGGGAAACAACAGCCCCGCCAGGGAGCTGATCACTGCGATCCAAATTACCCCTGTCACGCTGTGTATAGCGATTCCGGTGGCGATCCCTCCCAAAACCACAAGCGGCGTTGACTTGTCCAAGGGCATTACAAACACCGAACTTTTCCTAGGATGTAGCGGTTGATGTGGCTTGTTCTCCTGGTAAATATTCATTTTGAAGCGATTCAGATCCACATCCCGTTTTGTCAGTTCTTTAACACCAAACAGCATAAAGACCATGGCATAGAACACCATCGCTGCAATGATGAGATTTGAAATAGAAACACCTCCTTATAAAATCCATAGCTCCGAGTCATCGATGCCATAATCCCGAAACTGCTCTTTCTTTAAAAATGAACTTCCGGTATGCTCCCAGCTTCCTATGATCTTTTTATCCCAGATATCCTTCTGCCTGAAGCAGATCAAGGGATTCAGGCGAACAACGCCATCCATCACTCCAATAACCTCCGATACCCCTGTAACCTTCCTTGTTTTATCCGGCAGACGGGACACCTGTACGATAACGTCAATGGCACTGGCGACAAAATCAGGTATAAGAACCGACGCCAGTACCTCTGCTGATGCAGCCATCGATACAAGACGGGTCATCATTTCCCCCTCGGAATCCGCATGTCCGGTGGTGAGAGACCCCGGATGCCCTGTTATATTGGCATTCAGCATATCAAAGGCTTCAGCACCCCTTACCTCACCCACGATGATTCGGTCCGGCCGGGCACGAAGTGAATTATAGACAAGAAACCGGGTACTTATTTCACCACGTCCCTCCAGTGATGCCGGTCGGCCTTCCCAGCGTCTTACGTGGGGATGCTCGAAGGTTGTTTCAATGGGGTTTTCAATGGTGATGATGCTATGGTCCTGATCAATGTTTTCCGCCATGGCATTCAACAGCGTTGTTTTCCCGGATCCTGTCCCCCCTGAAATAATGATGTTGAACCGTGCCTTTACCAGTGCCTGAAGCAACCGTTTTATCGGTTCATTAATGGCCCCCCATTCAATCAATGTATCCAGGCTGATAGATTTTCTGAACTTGCGGATAGCAATCTGTACCCCATCCGGGCTGATGGGGGGACCCACGATATTAACCCGGCTTCCATCTGATAAACGCGTGTCGACCGTGGGGTTTGCCCAGCTTAAAGAACGACCTGTCGGCAAAAGAATCTTCTCGATCACATGCTTGAACGCTTCTTCGCTTTCAAACCTGTACTCTGTATCACACAGACGGCCATGCTTCTCAATGGTGATCTTGTCATAACGTTCTCCAAGGATTTCCGTTATCTCTCCGTCCTCCAGCAATGGCTCCAAGATACCGTACCCGGAAACTTCATTGGTGAGCTCTCGGATGGCGGCTATCTTTTCGGATTCCCTGAGGTTAGGATAAAACCGTTCAACCGTGGCACGGATTTGTCGCCCGATGACCTCCATGGCATCCGTATCACGGTATTTTCCAATGAACCGTTTTTCCACATGATCCCGGACATCTCTCTGAACCAATTCCCGAAGCTTCTTAAGCGTTTCTTCCGTAAGTATTTCACCGCCGGATGCTCCAGCCGCAATGGTGCGTAGTGAAACGAAGTCCTTCATGACCTCTTCCTCCCAAACAATCCCATCAGGCTTGTTTTTGCCCTGTCCGTGGTTTTATCACTGGAAGAAACCTCCTTGGAGGAAACCCCGCAAATCATTTCCCCCAGCATCCCCATCGCCTTTGAAAACGGGCTTTTGGGGTTGAGCTCCAATGCCTGGTAACCGGCATTCCCATGGAGGGCTTCCATGACATGTACACAGTAGGGAATTTCACAATAGGTGGGTTTTCCCAAGGCTTCTTCAATTTCATCCCTTTGTAAGGCGTACTTTGATACCGGAACCGTATGGTTTATAATGACATGAAATTTCTCCAGGCGTTCCTTCATCGTCTTTCGCAGCGTTGGCGCATCTGTCCGTGCATCAAGATTCAGTGTAAAATCATCCGGGCAGCTCAGAGTGTTCACAATCTTTGCCAGTTGGGTCAGCGACTGCCCCTCCGGGGTTGTAACCGCCAGTATATGGGTTGCGTGGTGCAGCGCCATATCAACGGCATCGGAGATTCCCGGACCGCCGTCGATAATCACGGCATCGTGATAGGCCGTGACAATGGAAAGAACCTTATCGGCATCTTCATGACAAAATTCATGCCCCTCTGCAAGGTTGAACGGCGCCGCTGCGATACGGATTCCCCGGGATCCTTTAAAAAGAATTTGATTGAACACCGTTTCATTCATGAATTCAGTACGCATGGATTTCCAACGGGCCAGGTTCCGGTGACGCATCTCTTCCTGAGGAAGCTTGCAGACCACTGTTGACAGATTGGCGCCGCTGATATCAAAATCAACCAGAGCCACCTTCTTTCCTTCCATTGAGGGCAGCCCTGCCATGGCCAGTGCAAGATTTATGGACAGTGTTGTTTTTCCCACACCCCCCTTGGGATTATGCATCAGGACAATCGGTTTCGTTTTGGATTCCATTTTCGTAATCTCCAATCACTCCTATTTTGCTGAAGTCTCTTCACTGTGACCCATGGGATGCAGTGCCACGTAGATTTTTCCTTTTTCTCTGGATTCCATGTACTTTAAGAACTGAGCGGAATCCAAACCCACTATCAAGGCACCGCTTCCGCCATCCTCGGCATTCTTGAGGCCCACAACCATGGCGGACTCAACGATAATCTCTGTTACAAACTGCTCGTTCTGGGTGCCCAAGGAAAGTCCTTTGTCCTTATCAGGCCAGGCAACTCCGATGGTCACCTGATCCCAGGCCTTCATCCCCCCCAGCATCCCCTTCAATGATTCCACTGGAATCTCTACCGCAACCAGGCCTGCTTTTTTAAGGGTTCTAAGCCGTGTGGATAAAACGCTCAAATCCCGGTCCTGCATATCTACCGTGTTGGATTTTCTCAGAATATCCCCTGCCAGCATCCCTTTTGAGGATATTTTGCCTTCAAATACAAAGGAGGGCTTCAGGGTGTCTTCCGGTATGCCTCCTATGGGCAGGTTTCTTATTTCAAAAAGTTCTTTTTTCAGGGGATCTCCAGGAGCTATCTCCGCAGCAGCAACCCAAACAGGAACCGTTCTGAATACATTGTTCAGGCTCACAAAGCTAATCGCGGCGGCGATCATGGCAATGGTCAAAGACAGGGAGATAAAAATCAACCCCCGTTTTTTGTTGGTCTGCAGCTTCATTGTCTTTGCTCTCCTCCATCATGTCATTATGGCTTCCCTGCTCTCCTTATGAATCCCCATAAGCCTTTCTCCCGGGAAGGCAGATATTCGTCTACGATCTTTTTGAACACGTCTTCCTGCGCCTTGCCAATGTGAAAGGGATCCGGCTCAAAGGCGGAGTGGTACAACCGACGGGAGCTGAAATACTGCGGAACAACAGCGGCAATGCGCTCAAACGCCTTCTCCGAAGTGGGGGCAATCATCAGGTTCCACCCGTCCAGGTTCTCCTGCGCAAAATTAAAGGCAATCAGACTGTTCAGTCTCCAAGGCCCACCGGAGGAAATCAGTATGGGGCAGTGAACCCGGGACATTTCGAGATAGGATAAACCGGGTGTCATAATTCCATCCTGGAAGGGCTTTAAAACCCCAAGATCCAGCACAATCGAGCTGTAATCCCTGAATGCATTGAAATTAAAGCCTGAACCGCTGCTCTGGATTGAATGCGTGCTATAAATCACCCCTAAATCCTCAAAGGCCCCGCCGGTCTCACCGGGATTCAGGGATGCAAGGCATGGCGATGTGTTGAATTCCACCAACGGCACCCTTTCCCGCCGTGATCGGGCGAGATAATGAGCCAGCATGACCGCGTGATGGGTAACCCCGCATCGGCTCTCCACTCCTCCTACGCCGAATATAACCGGGCCAAGACGCTCTCTTCCTCTTTCGCCTTTTGAAGAATACCCCGTTGAATGGGGCTGTTTTATCCACTCAAGAGCCTTTTGCATATCCTCAGCCTTTTGAAAACGCTGTGCGGGATCCAGCTTTGTCGCCTTATCGATGATCCTGGCAAATGCAATGCTCCAGGGGCCTTCGCATTCTGCCAGCAGCGTTTTTTCATAGGGTGCATCATTGGGTCCAATCCCGGTAAGGGCATGATAGAGGGTGACGCCCAGACTATACAGATCGGAACGCACATCGGTCTGACAGGTTCCGTATTGTTCCGGGGCGGCATATCCCCGGGTACCGAGGCATAGGGTATCATTGGTTGCGGTTACTTTAAACTCCCGGGCAATTCCAAAGTCAATCAGTCGAATACGTCCGTTAAGATCGACAATAAGATTTTGAGGCTTCATATCCCTGTAAATGATGGGATTGGGCTTCTGCTCATGAAGGTACCTGTATACATCACAGACCTCCAGACCCCAGTCCACGAGTTTTTTTTCTGCAACAGGGCCCTCGTGAAGAATAATATCCTCCAGCGTTTGTCCCTCAATATAATCCTGAACAATATGAAAGGTCTCGCTGTTTTCAATGATATCGAATATGCGGGGAAGGGCCGGATGCCTGAGATTCTTTAGTACATGAGGCTCTGTCAGAAGAGGCATCTTCTCTCCCGGATACTTTCGTATTTCTTTAATTGCCCACAGTGTTCCCAGCCGAACATTTTCAGCTAAGAATACTGACCCGCTGCCACCGGTGCCCAGGGTCCTTATTATTCGGTACTTGCCGTCAAAAAGAGGATACTCCATCACGTGATCCTTCCTCACTGTCTATAGGCTTATGATAACTGCAGAATAAGTGGCTCTTGCTCCGCATTGAGCTGAAGCTGTATCCGAGACCCTACGTCCTCATCGGTCACGTGATTATAGAATCCGTCACTGCAGCGTACAACGGATGTTTTCGGCATAAGAGCGCCCTTCCCGATAATGGCTAATATGCGGTCCCGTTTTTTGTCTGAGGAGTCCTGTCTCACGTATTACAAAGACGTTCAGGTTCTGTCTCTTTATGAATCAATCCTGGGCCAGCGTGTATTCCAAGGGTCCCAGCTTGATATCGTCTCCTATAAAAATATTCACCCCTTGTGGCCCCGCCAGGCGTATTCCGTTTACAAAAGTGCCGTTCTTCGCGTTCAAATCTCTTATTTGGCAAGCGTTCCCTACCCAGGACAGTTCTGCATGCATCCTGCCTATGGCCGGATCATCAATGACATAATCCGACATATCAGCCTGCCTGCCCAATACAAGCTTCGGCCTTTTTAGCCGGATGATTTCATGGACAGGCCCCTTCCTAACAAGATACGGAACCGCTTGCTGACAGGAGAGAAGAACCGTATTATCCAATCCGGCAGCCGGGCCGTCGGTCAACATCTCTGTATAGAAAGCCTGGGACTCCTGTTCTGCAGGCAGTATTTTGCCGATGGCCCTTCTATTAAAACTTATCGGTGTTTCCGTTGGCTCCTTGGGCTGTTGATTAACCGGGAGGCTCCCATTGGAAGCTTTACGGGGTAAAGCCCCTGGTTTCTTCTCCTTTTTCCCCGGCCCCTGGACAGTGATCCAATTTTCCGCCTTCAGCAGGCTTTTCAGCACAAGTCCGTCCAGACATAAGACCATAAGGCCCATGGCGGCATAGGCGGTCACTGCATCTCCCGCCATCGCGTATACAGGGCCGAATCCCCCTATAACCCCTGCTCCAAGAATAATCTGAAACCCAATAATCGCCACCATCGCAGAGGTCTTCAGCTTCGTTTTTGTCGGATGCTCCCTGGTTGACTGAATACAGGATGCATCTGTAATTTTCTGATGCGCAGTGCCGGGGGTCCTGTTCTCCTTTGGTATCAGATCCACCAGCGATACCGAGTCCGGTCTTCTTGGAACAATCTCTGATTTCACTGTTTCTTGGGAGGAAGAATGTCCCTCTGGATTGCTCATGGTTCGCAGGGCCTTCTGGAATTCATACAGATTGAAGCTGTCACGCTTCATGTAGTTCAGTATGCCGCTCAGCACCGGTCCCGAATCCTGATCCGCCACACGGGCCCGGTAAACAATCAGCTGCAGCAGCAGATTCTTAAACCGCTCATGGACATTCTGAGTATTTTTCACCGGCAGATACAGCAAGCGCGGCTCCATATCTCCTTCAAGGAATATATGCTCTTCATCCAGTGCAAACTGGGTTAAATCCAGAAGATAGGCCTCGGCTCCGGTAAGAGCCTGAATGAATTTTTCCAAAAGCGCAAGAAACTCCACCCCACTGAATTCTTTGTGGTCCAGCAGGTCCTTCAGCATCCATTTACCGGTTACATCGTAATAAAGCAAAGGACGAGAGTCTACCCGGCGCATATCCAGTCCCAATACTCCGGGTATTCTGTTGTTACGTATCATATCCACCTGAAAATCAATAATCGGTGTATCGGATTCCAACGCAATGACCAAACGGTTTTTGTCGCCGTCATTTTCAAAATGTTCCATATACCTCAGCTGATCAAACACGGATTCTGCCTCCTATAAAGATGAGATAGCCAGCAGGTACCCTGCCGCGATGAATGGAGCGAAGGGCAGCTCCTGACACAATTTCACCCTTTTGAAAGCGATCCCTGCCAGTGCAGTCAGAGCGCTTATCCACGACGCGTGAAACAATAAATGGAATGCAGCCAGTGGCCCGAGATAGATGCCTAAGGCCATTAAAAGCTTTACATCTCCCAAACCGACAGATCTTTTGGAAGCCAGGTACATTATCCCCATAACGGTGGTGTTCACCAACAATCCGGCACCCCAATAGCTCGGCGGTTGCGTTGTAACCATACAGTAAACAATCCCCAACAGCCCTGTAGAGACGGGTATCGCATCATGGATCCGATGAGCCTTCCAATCCCTCCAGACACCATATGACAGAACAATCCAGATTAAGGAGCCGAACAAAATGACGGGAACGTCCTTCCCGGAATTTGCAATCCAAACCACTCCCCAAAGGGCAATACCGCTTATGCCGACAACAGGTTTTATTCTGTTTATTCGGTCAGTGTTCCGCTCCATTGTCCCCCCTCATACGCAGCCTTCCGGCTTCGCAGTTCATGCAAAATTCATATGTTCTGCCCCTGTAAATTACGCTGCCTTCCGGCACCCAGATGTTTCCCCGCTTCACAAATTCCACCCTTACAGGGATCACTGCCTTCAGCTTTGAAACGGCGCCCCGCAACCTTAAGCTTGAGCAATCATAATAATGATATTTAAATGAGCCTTCGGAATCCGCAATCACATAACAGGTGCGGTACACCCGGCTGACATCCTTCTTATGGTCTTCATCTCCTTCCCTGATTTGAGGTACACTTACCCGACTGATTCCGCCGTCGTTATCGTGATCGATGCCTCCCATCCAGGCCCGGCAAACGGCGCGATTCTTAAGCAAAACCCCATTGATGAAGCCGAAGGGATCTACCTTTTCCAGTTTGTACTGAACCTGAACATCCAAGATCCCGCCGTCACAATAGAATTCCGAGCCTGAAAAATCAAAGCCGTCGAGCCCCCCCTCAATTCCGAGAGCATCCATGCGGGAGATGATGTTGCCGTCCTTGGCAGAAAGAAGCTCCCCCATGGTACCGAGAATCAGCTGCTCTGTAATGGCATTTTCAGCTACCTCCATGGCATTTTCCGCAGCCAATCCCTTTGCCAGACGGAACATGTGAACGGGGGTCATACTTCTCAAAGGGCCGCTTTCTTTTGTTCCTTCTGTCTCGTTTCCTGCGGGCTCACGGACCGCCTCGACAATCAGGGAAACCTCTTCGAAATGCTCCGTCAGAGCTTTGATTCGGCTGTCATTATCGTCACTGATTTCATTCATAATTCCCTTGGCACCGGAAAGACAATAAGGGTAACTGAGAGCAGAGACCTCCACCACCGCCTCTGTCAGAGCGTCCTGTACAATGTCCTGTACCAGGTGTGCCTTAATAAAATAGCTGATAAAAAGAATGGCCGCCATGAATATGGGAAGAATCAGAACCGCCTCCACTGTAAGGGAGCCGCGGCGGTGCTTGAACATGACATTCCTCCTGATGCGTTAGTATCCTCTCCCGCACTCCACATTGAAAAAATGCCGCATTGGAATGCCCCCAAGGTGCGTATTGACAGCGCCGACATTGGGGAAAAAACTCTTCATGCTGACCCGGGCGTCAACCTCAATGAAGTTGGTGTGCTTATCCGGGTCGTACTCACCCCGGGTGCTTAGAATATTGGTATAAATAATGTCCTGTATCCGTCTCAGGGTTTTGTCATTCTGTCCTAGAAGGGATCGATACATCAGCATGGAACGAAGATGATCCTTATAATTGACCTCCAGATTCTTGGCAGGTAAATCCTTTCCCCGCTCCCCACTGAGGGAGGTGTTTATCCCTAATTCCGAGGTCAAATCCTGAAGCTCCCGCATAATGGAGACGTCATCGATTCTATATTTGAACAGCGGGACGGCGTCTGAACACAGCATTCTTTTTGTATCCGTGAGGCTTTCGATAAGGGACAGCATCCCCGTCAGCACACCTTTCCAAACAGGGTATGGTACTCCCGACAACGCATTCAGACTCACTGCAGCCCCATCGATGGCACGGCTGATCTCGGGGCAATAATAGCCGAAGGATACCGCATTGAAAACCGTTCGCCAGGCAACAATCTCCATTTGAGAAGCCACGGCATTTATTCCGGGCACATTGCTACCAATAAGGATGTATTCTACCTCCGTCTCCTCCAACACCCGCTTGTCCTTTCCACCGGATTCCCTGTTGTTGAAGGTCTCAATAATATATTCATTCACGAGAAGCGATTCATAGATGTCCCTGGATACCTGAAGTGTTCCATTTCCAACGGCCTCTATGAAGCTGTCCCCGTCCACATCACCGCCAACCAACTCATAGTTGAGATCCAGGAAGCCGGCGCCCTGTTCGTACGGATCATCCCCTTGCACCGCAGCATCTCCCGCTAGGTCTTCAAAACGGTTGCCCGGACAATTGTGTATGGGCCCTTTATCCTTGGTGGTTATGGTCCGCCTGATATCATCCCGGTAGCGCTGTACAACCGTTGCCAGCTTTCGAAGGGCTTCCGGCGTCAAATTGACAGGCTGTCCCTGGGGCTGTTCCGGGCTATCCGCAAAGCTGTCATGGATGAAGCTTACTGCTTGGTATCCTCTGGTTTTGAATACCGCTGGGGGACCGTTGTGGACCTTACCGGACATTACCTTCTGAAGCAACTCTATTTTGGGCTCCAGCAGCCGTATATTCCCTTCAAGGGCCGATTCCACGGAGCTTAGCTTCTTGATGTCGCAATATTGTCGATAATCCGCGTATTTTTTATCCAGATCCGTCCGGATGCGCGTTACACTATTCTTCTCTTTTTCCATCACATTTTCCGATTCTTTAATCGCCTGTTCTGTTTCAGGGCCCAACCGTCTAAGCTTCCTGCAGATTTCAAGTGCCTGTCGATTTGACTCCACGACTTTTCTTATTTCTTTCACCATTTTCTCCCCTGCCTCAAGCATCTCCCCACGGGCAAAACCCATCTGCTCCTCCAGGCTGCTGAGGGTTCTCCTGTCTTCTGCTCCGATATCAGCCCCCCTTTCTCTAAGTCTGTTTATCTTGATTTGAAGGGATTTTATGTCCTCCGCTTTTTCTAAAACCTCTGTGGAGCGGTCATTGAAATTGCTCAGCTCCACATCAGAATAGCCGGAGACCGCTGTTATCGCTTCCTTTAGTTCCTGTATAGCTTCTGCCATCCTCTTTATTTTGCGGTCAACAGAAAGATCCGCTTTCATGACGCTGGCCGTAGCCTGCATGCTGAAAAAAAGACTGAGCTTCTCTGCGGCATCACCAAGGAGGGTCTTGGGGGCGCGATACTTCATGTATTCCACAATCTGATGGCGAATGGATTCCTGATCACTCATCGGAAATAGAACCCTTACGTTCACAGACTCCACTTTATATTCATAAGGCTGCCATGCAGAGGATCCATCACTTATCAGAAGATTTTTCTCAATTGTAAGCTGGATTTCCTCTTCAATTCCTTCTGCCCCATAGCGATAGAACAGTCCATAGCTGTCCTTTATATCCTGATCGTAATCTGCCAGAGCCGAAAAAATCGCTGTATCCACAGCTCGCTTCACCTGGCCTTCTGCTATTCGCACCCGTGCCACTTCCACCAACAGGGTCGTTACCATGAGAACAGAGCAAAGAACCAATATGAGCATAACGGTGATGGAGCCTTTTGGATCCTTCATTCCTTGATTCCTCCGCCATTCACTTGAGCACGGTGATGCATTTTTCCCGTATTTCCGTAATCTTCCGTGTGGCATCTGCCACAGCACCCTCCGGATTGTTTTTCATATATTCAGAATAAAGCTCCGCTCCCCAATCCAGATTCCTGATCAACTCTGCAGGGTCCTGAAGCGTACCTCTGCTTGCAACGGTTACACGATTTGTGCGATCGAATCCAAACATCGACCGTACCGGACTGAACAGAGTTCTGCGATCATCTGTAATCCGAACGGTTATGCTCCGTCTTAAACCGATGTTGTTTTCTATTGATACCTCTATCTTCAGGTTGTCCTGCTGTGATGTCCCTGTGAAAATATCCATCACAGGATCTTTTCCCGCTTTTTTCAATGCCCACACCTTCAGGCTGCTTACCTTTAACGGTTGATACCGATCCCATAGACCCCAGTAAATATCCTCGTCACGCAGCTCTCGGGATTCCTCCAGACGGCCTGTCTGAATGTCTTTCGCTGTGTTATCCCAACCTGTCTGCGCAACTTCCACCGTCTGATTGGCAATTGCCTGCAGTGCCGCATACTGATACAGCACAAATGCGATATTGATCAACCAAAACATTACAAAAATAATGATTGGAACAATAAGAACCGCCTCCACCGTAAGGCTGCCACGTAAAGACCCGTCTCTATGCGCTTTCATGGCACCCTCCTTTTGTAAAAGGCAACGGCTATCCGCCACGGATTTATCGGTATAGCCACTTTTCACCCGTTTTCCGGCGGAGAAAAACACCTACTTGTCCAAACCGGCCCCTCCCTTGGCACCGGTAAAGATTCCCCCCAGTGTTCCTTTTACAAAATCAACCAGCTGTTTTTTGAAAATCAACGCCACCGAAACCAGTCCTGCCAATATCAGCAGCAGCTCCACTGTGCCAAGGCCATCCTCTTCAGTCAAAAAAGCTCGTATCATTTTAATATCCCTCCCGGTTGTTTTAATTTGGTCCCTAAATATTCTGAAATTCCAGAATCACCGGTATGATCACAATGATCATAACCCCTGCCAGCATCAGCATCATTGGGAATAACAGCCTGGTACTGGCTTCCTCCCCCAGCCGCTTAGCCATCTGAACCCTGCCCTGCCAGCACTCATCAGAAAGGGCTCTTAAGGAAATAATCAATTCCCCGGACCCTTTTCGAAGATTCATCAGCAAAACGGCCGTGAATTTGGTGACCTCCAGCATTCTGCACCGTTTGGCGAATTCCTCGTAGGCTGCGAATTCGCTCTTCCCTGATCGTATCTGCAGATACACCAGCTCCATTTCGCGGTACAACGGCCTTTCCGATTTACCTTTCGATTCCTCTACTATTTTTGTCCACGCCCCACTTACAGGAAGACCTGCATCCACCAGCAAAGTAAGCTTGTTGAGAAATTCAGGGAAGTCAATCTGCATGGAAAGACGCCGTTTCTTTACCCTGTTTTTAAGATCCACATCCGGAAGCAGACAGACCATTCCTATCAAAAGGCCCCCACTGACAATCCCCTCGCCGAACGAATCTGCCCCGGCCAGGATCATGCTGCCGAACAAAACACCCAAAAGAAGGTATGTAAACCGGTTGGCCCAGTGGACCATCAGATAGAATTTTGACCATTTGACACCGTAAAGTTCCAGCATCAATGCATTAACGGTCATATCGTATTTGGTGTTGAACGTGAGCCCCATGCACTCCACAAGCCATATTCCCATGGGGAGCAATTGCTTTAAGGGGTAATGAGACGTGTCGATATGCTGCAGCTGCTCACTGTACTTGTCTTTTGTCTTGAAATGAACAAAACCGATACCACACACAACCATCACTGCAAATGCTATAGCCATCCTACACCTCAATCCGCATGATCCGTTCTGATACAACATATGCCGCAACAAAAAGTACGACCGAAACCGTCATCCCAAAGTGACCCATCGCCGTTGTATACACGGGCTCCATAAATTCCGGTGATGAGCTTTTCAATATAAAAATCATGATAATCGGCATCCCATTCAGAACCTTCTGCTCGAATTTCTTTTCTGTAATGAGAGTTTCTATTTCTTCCCGTGTGCGGATTTTATCTGCCACTGTTTCCGAGGTGTTCTTTATAACCTCCACCATATTTCCACCCCGTCGCTTGCACGTCACAAACACGTCTGTAAAGCTGGACACATCCTCAAGATGCGCACGCTTTGCAAAGCTCTGAAGTGCATCCTCAATGGTTCCATTCAGCTCCATCCTTCGAATGATGATCTCCAGCTCCCTGATGATGGGGGTATCCGGATCAATATAGAGAATTCTAAGATCCTGAAGTGCCGACCGAAAGGCCATTTCAACGGATTTGCCCGCTGTCAGAGCAGCAGAGATAACGTACAAAGCCTCTTTGAACTGCAGAAGCAGCTGTGTTTTTTGACTGGCTATGCGTTGTTTCTTTCGGTGACGCGGAAAAAGGAGTGCCAGGGGCGAAATCAACGCCCATATCCAAAAAGACCTGTAAAATACGTATGTTAGCCCTGCCAGAAGCAGCAATGCAAAGCCTGTGTTTATCAGGTATTCCTTCACCGTCATCCGGTACGCGTTATAATCCGTTAATTCCTTGCAAGATCCCCCGACAACCGAATCAAAGACAAAGGCCTTCAGCCGTTTGAATGAAATGACGCGGGTGTCGCTTTTGAGCTTTCTCATGGTTCCTCACATTCCATTGCCTGCATTTCTCCTTCTTGAGGGCTTTGATAGATTCCCGCCATTTGTAGCTTCAGAATGCTCTTAAGCCTGTTCCCTGTAGGTTCCAGATTCCCCTGAACCCGTCCGTCAGTCTCATCACTCTCTCTAAACCGATACAGTGGATTCAGTTGGATCTCACCCCCCTTGCACTCCAGAACCTCGGATATTTCCATAACTCTCCGGCTCCTGTCCCGTAAGCGTCCAAGGTGTATGATAATATCCAGGGCAGAGGAAATCTGCTTCCTTATGGCATCCAAGGGTAACGGGGCACCGCTGAGTACCATGGTTTCAATGCGGCTCAGCATATCCCGGGTGGAATTTCCGTGACCTGTAGAAAGGCTTCCGTCGTGGCCGGTATTCATTGCCTGAAGCATTTCCATCGCTTCAGGGCCTCGCACCTCGCCAACGATAATACGGTCAGGTCTCATCCTTAAGGAGGCGCGGATCAATTCCCGGATGCCAATCTGGCCCCGTCCTTCCGTGTTGGCGTCCCTGGTTTCCATGCTGATGATATTGGGTACGTTCACGATCTGCAGCTCCGCAGAATCTTCTATGGTTATGATCCGCTCATCTGCAGGAATAAAATTTGACAGGGCGTTCAGCATCGTTGTTTTTCCTGAACCCGTTCCGCCGCAGACAAAGATATTGTATCTGGCCCTCACTAGCAGCTTCAGATAATCCGCAATTTCCGGTGTAAGTGCTCCGTATTGGATAAGCTTCTCCATGGTCATGGGTTGCCTAGAAAATTTTCGGATCGTGAGTATCGGACCGTTTAAAGCCACCGGCGGCAACACCACACTAACTCGGGAACCGTCCTTCAGCCTTGCATCTGCAATAGGTGAGGATTCATTTACCGACCGGTTCACTGTCGAGACAATGCTCTGAATGATATTCTCCAGTTTTTCCTTGCTTTCAAACCGTGTATCCAGCATTTGAACACGGCCATATCGTTCAATGAATATGGCATTGGGACCATTGATCATGACCTCTGTTATGGAGTCATCCTCAAGGAGTGGCTGCAGTACGTCCAACCGGCGAAGAGAATTGAACACCCCCTCCACGATCTCCTTTTTTTCCCCTACGGTGAGGCAAAGTCCCCGGGCTAGCTGGAACACATTATCCCGAACCTTCTCAAGGATTTCCTCATCCCCCGGGTCCTCTGTAATATCTATGGCGTTGCATACGGAGTTTCGTACATCTTCTATAAACCGTTCTCTGATGAATTCCATGGCTGTCTACTCCAATCCCAACTGGTTCCACACCTCTGTCAGGCTCCTTCCAAAGGGTCCTCCCAACATGGAACTGATGCCGTTTCCACTGCGCAGAGAAGGATCCTTCGGAAGACAGCAAACCCCTCGCAGCATCCGTGTGTCTGTGCTTCTAAATCCCCGGCCATATCGGCTGTTTTGAATAAGGATTGTTTTTCCTGAATACGCGGCGTTTCTCTTCCGCTCCAGGGTTGGAAATTGTGACACGAACTGCTCTACCTTGATCTGAGATGCCGGTTCATCCGCAACTGGCAACAACACCAGATCCATCAGTTCTATCAGCTTGAGATTTTTAGACTCAACACTGGCCGACAGGTCAAGGAATACAACATCCGTTCCCTTTGCTTTGCGCAGTTCATCTGCCAGGAGCTCCAGATCTGCTTCTGTGAGATCATTAAAATCCAGCAGCGTGTCTGCGGACATAAAGCTTTGAACGCGGCTTACCGGGTCCCTGTAACTGAGTGCTTCCAGCTTCAATGTAAGCTGGGCTCCACCTTCCTTAATATGATAAAACAGCTCGGAGATACTGGGACTACACCCTTTTGGAAACCACGCCTCCGTAGATTCACACCCCTCCAGATTTAAGTACATCGCTCTTTTCCCATGCTGGTGAGCGATGGCGCTGAGTCCGGCAGACAACACCGATTTTCCGCATCCTCCGGAGGGTGAGAATATACCAATCAGCCTGTTGGACCCGAAGGCTGTATTGATGAAACGACGCCGAGGATTTTTCTCCAGATAGATTTGCAGCACCCGGGATGCCAGTTGGTCGCCCCGCTGAAATTTTTCCAGTACCGGATGCTCAACGCATTCCTCTTCCAGTCGCCCGTCACTGATCAGAATCACGGTTGTCTGCATTCCGGTGTAGAGGGCTCTGGAAAACCCTGGACTCACTAAAAGGATATCCATGGAATCCCTGTGCTGAGTCAGATACTCTTTCAAATGTCCCTCTGCAGTAACATAGTTCACGCTGAAGCTGTCACTATGACGGCTCTGAAGGTACTTTGCCAGATGTGCCAGATAGTCTTCATCCGGATCAGCAAGCAGCAGGTTCAGTCTAGCCATATAGCCTCCATTGTAGCTATTATTTACCATTTATAATACCAACATCCCATTTCGCTATTTCCAGTATAGTTACTTTGTTTTTGATTTACAACTAATATATTTGATGTCATTATTTGTTTTATTATTCATGTATTACATTTTGCTGATTTCCTCATGCCTTCATGCCGATACCCCATGTTCTTTCTTGTTTGCTCCTGCCGCTCCATTGCTCTGGTTTAAACCTGAGGGGTATGCTATTCTGATTACATGAGCAGAACAATCTGGACTTAGCCGCAAAATGAAAGGAGCACCATCATGCGTGTAGCTGTCAGTGCCCCACGGGGTAAAATGGGATCGCTTATCGTTCAGGCAATCGCCGCAAGACCAACACTTACGCTGGCTGCAGCCATTGCCCCGGCAGGACGGGACTATATCGGCCAGGATGCCGGACTTATATGCGGTGTAGGGAGACCCTTGGGTGTTCCCGTAACGGATGACTGGGACAAGGCCCTGGAACATGCGGATGTAATCATCGACTTCTCCACAGTGGAAGCGTCGCGCATTGCCGCAGAACAGGCTATGAAAAGCAGTGTTGCTCTTATCTGCGGAACCACGGGATTTTCTGAAGTTGACCAGTATCTGTTTGTTAAAGTATCCAAGTCCATTCCTGTTCTTCGGGCAGCCAACACGTCACGGGTCATCTTCCTGATGAAGCACCTTTTGGAACAGACGGCTGTGGAGCTTCAGGGAAAAGCCGACATTGAAATCATCGAAATGCATGACCGCAATAAGCTGGATGCACCCAGTGGTACGGCGAAGGAACTGGGACACGCCATTTGCAAAGCAACCGGCATGGATTGGGAAAAATCGGCGGTATTCGGCCGAAACGGCCGAGGTCAACGTCATGAAGGCGAATTGGGATACCACTCCCTCCGCTCCGGCGATATCTCCAGCTCCCATACGGTTCTCTTCGGATTGATGGGGGAACGGCTCGAAATTACCCACCATGCCCACAACTGGCGATGCTTTGCCGAGGGTGCCCTGGACTGCGCTGAATTCCTGGAAGGTAAAGGACCCGGCATTTACACCATAGAAAATGTGTTCAGCAAAAAATAAAGCGTACAAATTTCAACTCCCTTTCCAGCGCACATTAAGAAGAGCCTTCAGCTTGGATGATCCTCGGATCCACGGCTGAAGGCTCTTCTTCTCGATTCTTTCATATCAATGATTCTTGAATCCTCACTGCATCACTCGCCCCTGCCTTCCATGAACAGTACCGGCAGCGTGATGTGGAATTCTGTTCCTTCCCCTGGGGTACTCCGTACCCTAATATCGCCGTAATGCTTATTGACGATGATGTCATAGCTGATGCTGAGCCCCAGACCAGTCCCTTCCCCTACCGCCTTCGTAGTGAAAAACGGATTGAATATCCTGTTGATATGTTCCGGCGAAATTCCTGTGCCGTTGTCCGTTATTGTCATATGGACAAAACCTGCATCCGTCCATGTCTTAAGGATAATCAAACCCAGTCCCTGCTCAAATTTACTCTTTACTGCGGAAACCGCATTCAAAAGCAGATTCAGGATGACCTGGTTGATCTGTCCCCCTGAAGCTGTTATATCCGGAATTTCCTGCAGCTCCAGTTGCACCTCCGCGGCATATTTGATTTCGCTGCGGGATATGATCAGCGTGTTTTCAATGCCTTCATTTAGATTGTAAACACTCATCTCATCTACCTGATCAATCCTGGAGAAGTTGCGCAGCCCTTTCACGATCTTTCCGACCCGGTCCAACCCCTCGGTAGTGTCCTTATAAAGCTCGTCCAGATCGTCGTTGATGAAATCGAAATCACTCTTCTTCAGATAGTCCCGCATGGCCCGAAAAGCGCCTTGTGTATCCGGATTAAGATCCTCCAGCTGCACCGTATTGACAAAATTTATCGCCAGCTCTGTAATCATCCTGTATTTCCCGGTATATTTCCTCAGGGTATTGATATTACTGGTGACAAACCCCAGGGGGTTGTTGATTTCATGGGCAACCCCGGCGGCCAGATGCCCCACACTGGCCAGTTTTTCCTGCTGAATCAATTGGTTATGGGCATCCTGAAGTTTTGCATTGACTGCCTTCAGCTCGGCATTGTGCTCCTGGATCTCTTTTAGATAGAGACCTCCAGATTTTTCCAGATTTTTCTTTCTGATAACAGAATTGATCCGCGCGTTGAACTCCAGATCCACGATAGGCTTTGCGATATAATCGGTTGCACCCAATTCAAAGCAGTCCCTGAGCGTTTCTTTGTCTGAGAGGGAGGAGAACATCAGGACTTCAATGCTCTTCAATTCAGGGTTTGATTTGATTTTTTTCAGAACCTCTATCCCATTCATTTTGGGCATCACGATATCCAGCAGGACAATATCCACCTCCTGCTCACGACAAATCTCCAGAAGCGCCTCCCCGCTCTGACAGGTAAGGATTTCAGCTAAAGTTCCGTTATTCCTCAAAATCTGCTCTGCATGACGCAGGATCACCATGGAATCGTCCACTAGCACAAGCCGCATAAACACACCGCCTCAGAAATATCAGGATTCAAACATCATGCACAGTACAACGGCCTTCAATTCCCCCAAATCCTTGATTTGAAGTTCAGAATCAAACCGTTCTGCCCATTCAAAAATCCAGGATCTCGCCTTTCCGGGAACCGTACCCTCAAGAAAAAACCGGCTTTCTGCGGCCATGACCACTTTCAATTTCACATGATTCTCATGCTGCGGTTCTCCTGAGACGGTCACCATGACGCGGGTCTCCGGAACATTCATGAAGCTCCATGTCAGGATGTTTTGAAAAAAGAACAGGAACAGATCACAACGTCCCTTGATCGTCAAGGGAAGTGTTCCATTCTCCCTGAATTCTACCTGCATGACCGCCTTCCTGTCTATCAGCAATCTCCGTATATGCTCCTGAATCTGCTTAGCGCTGATCCGGCGGGTCTGAAAAGGTATCAGGGCGAACCCTTCCATAACCATTGCCTGGGTATGGAGAATATCCTCCACGATCCTCTCCTTGCTTTCTTCCTGAGGGTTCCACTGGATGACACTCCTGGTCACCTGATGCATCCATTTTCTGACCATGTCACGCATGAAACCCGTTTCGTCACGCATGGACAAGACCTTGTCGTCATAGGTTTTCAGGATATTCTGGAAGGTTATGTTTTTCTTTTCCAGGGTACTTCTGGCCTTTGTCATTTCCGCACGATAGTTGTAAAAATCCACCGCCTCCTGGATGATAACCTTGAACTCGTCCAGTTCCCAAGGCTTGGTGATGAACTTGAAGATATCCCCCTGATTGACCGTCACCAACACCTGGGGCAGTTGCGTATATCCCGACAGGACCAGCTTCACCATTTCCGGATATTTATCCTTCGCCGCCTTTAAAAGATCCAATCCGGTCATCCCCGGCATTCTCATGTCTGTCACCAGGACACTGATGTCATGTTCTTCAAGCATCACCAGCGCATCCTTGCCGCTGGTGGCAAAATATCGTGTGTAAGGTTCCTCCATCAGGCCCCGTTTGAGAGAATTTAGAATCTGTATTTCATCGTCCACAAACAAGACGCTGTTCATATGATTATCCCCCTATTCCAACAAATCAGCTGTTACCTCAAGTTCTGATACGTATTGCTCTACCTCTTCCTCTCGGGTATTCAGGAACTCACAGCACGCCGTATAGGTTTCCGTTCTGGCAGTGTCATCACCCATGCGTTTCCACGCATTGCTGTTGGCAAGATGCACCATACAAATAAGCTCACGGTTGATAACCTTCTCATCCAGGGGTGTATGATGGTAAAGTGCCGCCTCAACAATCGGTAACGGCAGTTCCCACCAGTTAAGCAGATAACTGCCAAACTCCTCGTGGGTGATTCCCAGCCGCTCCTTTTCCAATTCCGAAAAAACATCTGTGATTGGCCGCCCGGGAATAAAGATTTCTGAATAAATCTGAGTATAATGGCTGATGAGGACCGCCATGCCGATATTGTGCAACAGACCCGCTGATGCGAACACGTTAGGTGTAGTCTTTCCAGTAATACGATGATGCAGGAGGTTCGTCATCCGATTGGTCAGAGTGGCATTTTGCCAAAGTCGCTTTACGTTGTCTGCCATTGGGCCCTTTATACTGAAAATCATGTTGGATAAAACGATGCTCTTAACATTTGCCAACCCGATATACATGATCGCCTGACTGATGGACCCTGTTTTGGCGCCATAGAACGCCGAGTTGGCAATCCTCAGGATTTTGGCGGCAGATGCCTGATCCGCCTCGATCAGCTTGGCGATTTTATCAACATCCTCATCCTCCTGAATCATCATTTTTATCTTGGTATAGAGGGTTGGGAGCGTTGGAAGATCGTCCAGGTTGTTAATCAGATTCATGATCTTCTTGTCGGTCAGCACCTGCTCCAGCTGAAACATTTTCTCGATGTTGTTCACAAGCTCCCGATTATCCCAGGGCTTGAACATATACATCTTTGCAACATTCTCTTCCAGGGCCTTGTAAATCATACGGCTGTCCGTATAGCCGCTGAGAGCCACCCGTATGGTGGCGGGATACCTCTCCTTGACTCGCCTGAGAAAATCAAAGCCGCCCATCCCGGGCATCCGGATATCTGAAACCACCAGATCCACCGTATTTCTCTCCAGATAATCCAGTCCTGCTTCTCCAGACTCTAGAAATTCCGCTATATAGGGGCAGTCCATGAACAACCGCTTCAATGCTCTCAGAATCTGGGGTTCATCATCTATGAACACTATTTTTTTATTCATACCATAGCCTCCGTTACCCTTTCTTTTGAGTTTACTTGACCAAGGATTTATGCTTCTTCCTTTTCCATCACATCAGGCACTTCAATGATGAAGGTGGTGCCCACGCCCGGTTCAGATTCACAGAGCAGCTTGCCGCCATATTGTTCCTCAATGATTCCCCGACTGATGCTGAGGCCCAGACCGGTTCCCTCGCCGGCTCTCTTTGTTGTAAAAAAGGGCTCGAACATATGCTCCTTGGTTTCCATATCCAGACCGACACCATCGTCCTGAATGACTATACAGATACCGTTGACGGTTTTTTTCGACTGGATCACGATCTTGCCAAGAGACTGGGAATTTCTCTCCCTGATGGCATGAGCCGCATTGATCAGGATATTCATGATAACCTGGCGGAGCAGACCAGGATACCCTATATGAGGTACCTCCCCTTCCGGAAGGAACTCCAGCATCGCGTAATACTTATATTCATTCCGGACAAGCCCCGCCAACATACGGATTTCATTATTGATCTCACAGCTCTCCACCCGGGGCGTTTCATCCTTCCAGGGAAGTCTTCATTCTGACCTTTCCCGGTTTGCCGACACCGGAAAACCGACATCCCTATAGCCTGACTAAGGTATACCCCTGTATTTCCATCAGTAAACAACTGGACCCAACCGTTTTACTGGCTCATCAAAACACTATTTGCAAGTTGCCGCGCAGCGCTAGCCATGAAAGAAATCCAACTGTCGCTCTGATTTCGACTGGAAATTGGATACGGATACCCCGATGAGCCTAACCGGTTCTCCAAGGGCTACTCCCTTCAGCAGGCAATCGGCGACCTCATGAATCTCTGCCGCGGTGGAAACCGGCAGATGAAGGGTCTGAGAACGGGTATGGTTCTGAAAGGATGCGGTCTTGTATTTGAGTGTTACGGTGAAGGCGTTAAAGCCTCTGCGTTCCAGCCGGGCCTCTATTTCCTGGCAAAAGGGCATCGTTACATCACTGAGATAATCCTTGTCCAAGGTATCCTCGGGAAGGGTGGTCTCCCGTCCGATGGATTTAACGGTCCGGTGGGTTTTTATTTCCCGGTAATCACAGCCACGGATCATGTCATAGATGTCGCCCCCATAACTCCCGATATAGGCCGCCAAAAATTCCCGGCTGTATTTCAAAAGATCCCCAATGGTGAAGATCCCTATTCGGTTCAGTCTGGCAACGCTTTGTCCTCCCAGGCCATATACCTGTGACACCTTCAAGGGTCTCAGTATTTCCGGAACATCCTCCTGGCGTATCTCAAACAACCCGTTGGGTTTATTCCACTCCGAGGCCAGCTTGGCCAGAAATTTGTTGTAAGAGAGGCCTGCCGACAACGCAAGGCCTGTTTTAGCCTTCACCTCCTGTTTCATCCGGTTCAGAACCTCCAGGGGCTTCTCGTAGCGGCTGAAATCCAGGAAGGCTTCATCGATGGAGAGGGGCTCCATCTGATCGGAATATTTCTTCAAAATTGAAAATACCTTTCCGCTCATTTCAATATACCTCCGGTACCTGCCGGAGACGTAAATCCCATGGGGACATAGCTTGCGGGCTTTAAAAACGGGCATGGCGGAACGCACGCCATACCGTCTGGCCTCATAGCTGCAGGTGGAAACTACACTGCGTTTCCCCAGTCCCCCCACAATGACCGCCTTGCCCCGTAAGGCCGGATTATCCAGTTGCTCCACGGATGCGAAGAATGCATCCAGATCCACATGTACAATTACTGACATACCATCACCTGCAACAAGCATAGCAAACATATGTTCCCGTGTCAAAAGGAATGCATTGCTTCCATTTTTGAGCTTCCCCGTTTACATAAAATGTCTGTTATCGCGACTGAGAGTTCCTTTCGTGATAACAGACATATGGGGTTTGAACCATTCTTCACTCTGCTAGATTCAGCAGGCCAAGGAGTCCCTGTAGGCGCTCATATCCGATATGAACCCTTGAACCGCCTCCTCAGAGGTAGCCCAAGAGGTAACAAGACGGATCGATGAATGGTCATCGTCCACCCTGGACCATACATAGAAGTCGTACCTGCTCTGTAATTCATCAATCAAAGCGTTGGGCAGGATGGGGAATATCTGATTTGATGTGGAGTGGGTAAGGAAGGGATAACCGGCTTCATCAACCGCGTTTTTCAGAAGCCCTGCCATGGCGTTGGCGTGCGCTGACAGCTCAAAGTACAGATTCTCACGGAACAGCTCCAAAAATTGAATTCCCAGGAGCCTCCCCTTGGCCAAGAGCCCCCCTTTCTGCTTAAGATGATACCGGAACTCCGTTTTCAGGGAATCTCTGCAGATTACCAGTGCCTCTCCCAGGAGAGCTCCGCACTTGGTACCCCCAATATAGAAGGCGTCGGTAAGGGCGCCGATATCTTCAAGGGTCAGGTCGTTTTCAACGGAACACAGGGCTGAGCCCAAACGGGCACCGTCCATATAGAGGTAAAGATCCTTTTCTCTGCAGATATGACTCAGCTCGGTCAGTTCAGACATCGTATAGATGGTGCCGATCTCAGTGGGGTTTGATATATAAACCAGTCGGGGCTTCACCATGTGCTCATCGGTATGGGCATCCAGAGCGGATTGAACCAATGCCGCCGTCAGCTTTCCATCCTGAACGTCCATGGAAATCACCTTATGCCCGGTGGCCTCGATGGCACCGGTTTCATGAACAAGCACATGGCCGGTATTGGCAGATATCGCGGCCTCATGGGGCCTTAGAAACGCGGAAATGGCAGTGAGATTCGTTTGGGTCCCGCCGGACAGCAAATGAATATCGACATCGCTGCGGCCAATTCGTTTCTTCAGCAGCTCGTTTGCTGCCAAGGTAAACCGGTCTTCACCGTATCCTATGGACTGTTCCATGTTGCATTCCGCCAAAGCGCTTAGGATCTGGGGATGTGCCCCTTCGCTGTAATCATTCTTGAAACTGATCATTTCACATTGCCTCCCGGTCAGTATTTACTGTATAGATTCATTATAACCGATGCCTTTTAAATATCTTGATTGCCGGAGATATTTAATGTAAAGTGATTCTGATAAAGCAAAATTGATTTTATCTCCTTGGAGCCCCCAACATATGGCAAACAAAGATCACAAAACAGACCCTCGGATCCTCCGGACCCATCGACTTCTCCGGGATGCACTGTTTTCTCTCTTATATGATCACCCCTTTGAGTCCATTACCATACAGGACATCACTGAAAGGGCAACCCTGAACAGAGGGACATTTTACCTGCACTACACCAGCAGAACCCATTTGCTGAACGAAAGCATCAAAGATATTTTTGACGAATTGGTGCAAGGCCTCCGAAAGGTAACCACCGATGATGCGTGCGCCGGACCTGATGAAAAATATCTGACAGCTGTTTTTGAGGTTTTTTTCAACCATGTCAGCAAGCACTTCAGCATCTATAAATTCATGCTGGTTACCCATGATCTTGCACAGTTCAGGTCCAAGCTGCTTGACTTTATGAAAAACATGATCTATCAGGATCCTCCCCTGAAGTACCAGCTGGACCATTATCGTGAAATCCCCGGGGAAATGGTTGTCAATTATGAAGCCTCTGCCATGATCGGCGTCCTGACCTGGTGGCTTGAGAACGACATGCAGTACAGCACCCAGTTCATGGCGTCAAAGCTTGCTCATATTGCTGTAACCGGACCCTTCGGCACCGACTGAAGTACTGAACGCCTGACATCATAGGATGCCGGGCGTTTTTTTCACTTATCGAACGATTCGCATCCTTTTGTGACAAATGATCTGTTTTGGGGTACAATCAAGAAAACTCAGCTAATAACAGGCAGGTATCCTATGACTAGTTATTCCTTCAAAGCTTATGCCCTTTTCAAGGAAATAGATATCAATGCAGTGGCCTCCCATTTCGGCATTAAAAAAGAATTTAAATGGGAAGATTATCTGCGCCTTCAGGAAGAGCAGCTTTCCGGAATTGTCGGCAATCCCTTGGGAAAGCAGGTGAACCTGTTCCCCTTTGGCAGCGCTGTATTCTTAAATATGAGCCCACAGGAAATCTCCGATATCGTCACCTATTTTCAGAAGGTGGATCCCAAGCTCTCTGTTCCGGACTACACGTATACCGACGAATACAGCCTTGAGGTCGCAGAGGACGAGGAATCCGTTACCAACGACGGCATGTTGAGCCGGGAAATCACCTTCTATCACTTAGAGATCCTGTCAACCGTACTGGCCAAATCCGTTGCCCTGGAAAACGTGGAAGCCGACATGGAGGTTCTGCTTGATGATATTGAGGCTGTCATCGACCGTCTGCAAAACGGCAACCTCAGCTCCCGTGACGAAACCCTGGCCAACACCTCTGCCCGTATCCTTCGTTTCAAATATAAGACCCTTTCCACCATCATGCTTCTGGATAAACCCGATATCACCTGGGAGAATGAAGGGGCCGAGGCCTTACACCGGGAAATGTCCCACCTGTTCGAGCTGGGCGACCGCTACGAACGTCTGCAGGCAAAATCCCGCACCCTGATGGATATACTGGACGTGTTCAGCACATTGACTCAGCATCGAAAGGCCAACAATCTGGAATGGATGATCATCGTGCTGATTGTCATCAGCATTTTGCTCTCCCTTATCCATTTTTATGTTAAACTCACCTGATTCGCCACATCGCCTTTATAACGTCCGGCAAGCACTTCCTGTGCTCTCCGGGCGTTTTCATTTAAACCGCTTTTGCTCCATTGACAAGCATACCCCTTGGGGGTATGCTTGAATAAGAGATACCCCTACAGGGTATAGAAAACCATCAGGAGGAAGCCATGAAAAAAACTATTCGTATTGAGGGAATGTCTTGCGGTCACTGCACCGCCCGCGTTGCAAAAGCACTGGAATCATTGGAAGGCATTACATCCGTTTCAGTAGACCTTGAATCCGGGACAGCCGTTGTGGAAGCTGCCGATGCCGTAACGGATGAGGCCATCATTGAAGCCGTTGACGATGCCGGATATGATGTGCTCCGCATTGAATAACACGGGCGAAGAACCTATGACTTCCTCAGAAAAACACTGTCCCCACTGTGCCTCCCCCTGCGAGGCACAGTCCTGCGGCCGAACCACCGACCGCAGTCAAAAAGATAAGAAGGATCTGCTTTCACGCTGCAACAGAGTGGAAGGACAGATCCGGGGTATAAAAGGCATGATTGAAAAGGATATCTACTGTGACGACATCCTTAACCAGATTTCCGCCGCCCGTTCAGCTCTGGATGCCATGAGCCGCATGCTGCTGGAAAATCACCTGAAAAGCTGCGTTGTCAGCCGGGTTCAGGCAGGAGAACTGGATGTGGTGGATGAAGTGCTGACCACGATCAAGCGGATGATGACGTGAGACGATTGAAAAAACAATTAGCCACGGATAACACGGATTATCACGGATGAACGCGGGATGTCTTTATCTCCCTCATGAGGGGGATGTCACGGAGTGACAGGGGGAGTAAGCGAGTAACAACTCCCACCGTCACCTTCGGTGCCACCTCCCTCATGAGGGAGGTCAACATAAATCCATCTGTGTTATCCGTGGCACTATTTTTCCGTTTTATTACCGTTTATTCGACATCGGATAAAAGCACCTCCAGCGTAGAGCTCTTGCCGCTTTCAAGGTATTCCCCCATCACCTTCAGCCGCAGGGCTCCTGCTTCCTCCGGGGAATAAAGCGTGTAGATGAACCATGTCACCAGTGGCGTTCCAAGCAGCTCCTCGCTGAGCAGTCCCTCTCTCAGAAACACTGTATCCAGATTAAAGACTGCATCGGCCTGCTCTCCTCTTTTCATGGGGCCGGTTTTGTAGGGTACATCGAAATCCTCGCAATAGTCCAGGGCCCTGTTCACAACTGTTTCCGGCAGTATCATTCCATAGGTATCACGATAATAATCTGCCGCCTCCCGGTTGGATTTCAGCACGGCCTCAATGTTGCGGGCAAAATCCTTGCGGCTCCAATGACCGAACTGTCTGCACACCAAAGGACGCTGCTCATACACGGCGCACCGCCCGTCATCATCCAAAAACGGACAGGAGCTGCGCTCCACCATCTCCAGCATATAATATCGAATAATGCGGGGCATCAAATGGGCTTTCAAGGCTTCATCCTGCTCCATGCGGTTCCATATGGCCAGAAATTCGATGAAGAATGCATTTACCGATTCCGCGCAGCATCGGGTGCAGCCGGCACAGTTGCCACTTTTCAATGTGCCGTAAAGCGTCGTCAGGGCGCCAAAAACACCTTCCTTTTCGGCCACAGCAACGGATGCATTCAGTTCTTCAATGGTAAGGACGGTTCTCACAAGCAGCCTCCCGAATCTAGCAATATCTTTATTCTATCAGGTTTAACCACCCCAGGAAAAGCTTCTTTTCAACCCTCCCGCAACAATGGCTAGATATCTTCCTTGAGGATCGTTATAGGTGCCTTTTTCAGAAATCTGGTGTACACTGTAGGAACGCCTCACTTTAAGGAGATTCCCCATGCACTTATGGAACAGGTTAAAATCCGTTTTCGCCACACCCCAGGCAGCAGAAGTGCCAACCACGGAAATCCCTCTGCCGTCAACTGCCAAACATACCCGCACCGATGCTGAAAAGACCATGATTTCCGACTTCAAAACCACCCACGGCACGCTGATCGAAACTCTCGAAAATGCCGTTTATGATGGGAATATGCGTATGAAAAAGGCAGAGGATCCCGCTGTAAAAGCAGAACTCTGCCGAAAAACGATCCGAGCCTATGAAAAGCTGCAAACCGTATGCCGCAATACCGGGCATGGGGGCGCTCTGTACTTCGAGGACATGTGGGAGCACTGCAGCAACAGCAGCAACCCGGATTTCCGCTTCATCGATCCCGTGGAGGAAATTCTCCGTCAGTTTGCCTCCGATAAGGCGTAGATGTGTTATCTCCTCATTGACGGGCAAAGCTACTCCGTAGCCACACAATGATTCAGAGGCCCTCGGCCATGGCCCAGATCGAGATTGGCTGTCAGGGCATTGGTGATATAGCGTTTGGCTCTACCCACACTTTCAAGGATACCGTAACCGGCCGCCAAGTTGCATGCAATGGCGGAGGATAGGGTGCATCCTGTTCCGTGGGTATTTTTATTGTCTATTCGCGGGGAATGAAACCACTTCACCTCTCCCTGCCAGTAAAGCATGTCATCTGCGGAGTCTTTGCCATGTCCCCCTTTAACGAGGATATGGCCGCCAAAGTGGGCGCTGATCTTTTCGGCCGCCCGAATCCGATCATCGCGGCTTTCGATGGCTCTACCGGATAAATATGCCGCTTCCGGGATATTGGGCGTTATCACCGTTGCCAGAGGGATCAGATGCTTCACCAGGGAATCCAATGCCTCCCCGGCCAGAAGCGGTCTGCCGCTGGTGGAGACCATAACCGGGTCCAGCACCATATTCCGCACCCCGTAGGCCATCAGCTTCCGAACCAGCACATGAATGATGGCCGGGGAGTATATCATCCCGATTTTCATTGCATCGGCAGGAATATCACTGAGGACACAGTCCAGCTGCTGACCCACAAAATCCGATGAAACCTCGGATATGCCATAAACTCCTCCCGTATTCTGAGCGGTAAGGGCTGTAATCACGCTCATGCCGTAATGCCCATGAGCAGAAATGGTCTTGAGATCGGCCTGTATCCCCGCGCCGCCGCTGGGGTCAGAGCCTGCTATGGTGAGCACCGTACGCATCTGAAGCCTCCTGGTTACAATAGAAAAGGGATGCGCCAAAAGACGCATCCCACGTTTACACTGTGAAAGTCCCTCCGTTGGCATTACCCAAATCAGGTTATACGGGTCGAAGCACATATCCACTTCCTCTCAGCCTGCACTGGCAAGCTCCCCGGCTATTTAGTTCAACTCCAGCGTATCACAACAGCGCCCCCGATGCAACACCTGAGAGCCACCCTTAAAGGGAGCAGAAATGCTTTCCGGCATTGAGGATCATCCGGTTGATTTCGTCCGGCGGAACCGGTCTGCTGATTAGATATCCCTGCAGGATATCACAGTTGTAGCTTCTCAGGCATTCCTGCTGAGCCTCATCCTCCACCCCTTCCGCCGTTACAGTGAGTCCGATCTTATGGGCCAGCTCGATCACCGTTTCCACAATGGCTTTTTCATAGGCATTTACTGTAATGTTGTCGATAAACGATTTGTCGATCTTCAGATTACTTATGGAAAGCAGTTTTAGATAATTCAGTGAAGAATAACCCGTTCCGAAATCGTCCAGTGATATCTTGATGCCCAACTCATGGAGCTCTCTCAATATCATAGAGGCCTGCTCAACATTCTTCATGGCAAGGCTTTCCGTAACTTCAATGCACAGTTCTCTGGGTTGAATCCCGTACTCTTCCATGGTTCTTAGAATAAACCCGATGATATCCGGCTTGAACATCTGCCGTGCGGAAAAGTTGACGGAGACAATCATATCATTGGCACATATGGCATTCCATTGGCTCTTTTGCCGGCAGGCTTCCTCTATCACCCAATCCCCGATGGGTATGATCAACCCTGTCTCTTCCGCCACGGGAATAAACTTCAGCGGCGATACCATGCCCTGCTCCGGGTTGTTCCATCGTATCAAGGCCTCAACGCCAATCATACGTCCCGTTAAAAGATCAATCTGCGGCTGATAATACAGTGTAAACTCCTGTTGTTCCAATGCCCTTCGCAAGCTTCCCTCAATATTCAGCCTTTCCAAAAACGCCTCGTTCATTTCTGGCATATACAGCTGGTACCGATTTTTCCCCGAGTCCTTTGCACTGTGCAGTGCGGTGTCCACCTTCATAATCAAGGACTGCACATCGTCACCGCCATCGGGGAAAAACACGATCCCCGCGCTTACCGTAATGAAAAGCTCCCGGTCGTCAAAAAACCAGGGCTTGTTAAATGCCTGGATGATGCTGTCGGCTACAGCCTCCACCGCAGCGGAATCCTGAGGTTCTTGGATGACAACGGCAAATTCATCTCCTCCGAAATAAGCCACATAGGCTTCATCCTGCATATAAACCTTTAAAAAATCTGCAACGTTTCGTAGAATTTTGTCCCCAAAGGTATAGCCGAAGGATTCGTTGATGGTTTTAAAGTTATCCAGGCCGAAAAGCAGAAAGGCCCCCTTGGTTCCCATTTTTGTATGCTTTTGAATGCATGCAAACAGACTGCGTTCAAACTGTGCTTTGTTAGGGAGCAATGTCAACGGATCGTAATCGACCATTCTTCTGACTCTTCGGAGCCGTTTCTCTGTAAAAAAGTAGAGCACAACCCCTGATAGCACCATGACAAAAATTGAATAAAGTTGAATCTGATTGTCATTGATAACTGACAGATCGCTGAGGGTAACGAACACGATGACCCAAAGCGTACATAGGCTGGCATACATTAAAATGACTTTCAAGGGGATTGATTCTACGCCTTGAATCCGGTCTGTAATTGGAATTTTTTTGGCATATCGATTCATCCCTATCCCCCCTGAAAATTATCAGAATCCCATCTGCGGTCCCTTTTCGGACACACCCTATCTGAGGGCATTTATCAGATAATAGGGTATATCCTCCAGGTGAGCAACTCGCATGACCGCGCCAATTTCCGCCGCTTCCTTCGGCATCCCGTAGACAATGCAGCTGTCTTCATTCTGGCCGATCGTATAGGCCCCTGCCTCCTTCATATGAAGCAATCCCTTGGCACCGTCCTTGCCCATTCCTGTAAGAATGACACCCACAGCATTGGACCCCGCATTTCTAGCCACGGAATCAAACAAAACCTCCACCGATGGCCGTTGATGGAACACCATGGGTCCGCCCTTCACTTCTACAAAGTACTGGGCGCCTCTCCGGTTCAGCACCATATGGGTATTGCCCGGCGCTATCAGCACCTTACCCGGAACCGCCAGCTCACCGTCCTCCGCTTCCTTTACCTGTAGCTGACAGAGGGTGTTGAGCCTGTCGGCAAAAGATTTTGTAAAGTACTGCGGCATGTGCTGCACAATGAGTATGGGAGGCATATCAACCGGAAGCCGGGTCAGAACGGTCTTTATGGCCTCTGTTCCCCCGGTTGAGGCGCCAATGGCAATGATCTTGTTGGTTGTCTTGATCATGGCATTACTGCCCACCTTCTTAGCCATACCCCCTCCAGGAGAACCGCTCCGCTTCACGCTTTTTATCTGAGCAACCTCTTTAACCTTATCAATGATCTGTTCGCTCATATCCGACACGGTATAGGATGCCCCCGGCTTTGCCATCACATCGGCAGCGCCAAGCTCCAGAGCCTTCAGTGCCACCTCTCCGCCGCTTTGGGCCAGAGAGCTCAGGATAATCACCGGCATGGGCTTGTACTTCATGATCTTTGATAAAAATGTAAGGCCATCCATCCGGGGCATCTCAACGTCAAGTATCATCACGTCCGGCTTCAACTGCACAATCTTGTCCCGGGCCATATAGGGATCCGGAGCTGAACCCAGAACCTCTATCATTGGATCTTTTGTCAATTCATCTGTAAGGATTTTTCGAACCAGTGCCGAATCGTCCACAATCAATACCTTAATAGCTCTGCCGCCCGTCTCCATACCAATCACTCTCCCTTACTGCAATCCCTTTGTAAACGACGATATGTCCGTTGAAGGTATTGAACATTACTTTCCGGCCTGTGTTTCCACCAAAATCTCGTGTCAGTATGTGTATGCGGTTTTGCTCCAGCAGGTGCTCCGCAATGGCTGCGTTATCATCGCCAACAACTGCCACATTTTGATAAAAATGCCCACCGCCAGCCAGATGCGCCACAATATCTGCTCGCTTTGATCCCATATCACAGAGCAGCTTGACGAGATAGGGGATGGCAATGTCGCCGTATCGGGTTGACCGCTTTTTCCCCGAGGATTGGGAGTAAATATAGTGGTTCATCCCGCCAAAGTGGTTCACGCTGTCCCACAGGCACACGGCAACGCAGGAGCCCAGCACCGTGCTGATGACACACGGGTTTTCGCTTATATACATATATCCGGGTTGTAAGAAGTATTTATCCAATTCCCTCACATCCAACCTTCTTCATTATTAAACAAGCTTTAAGTGCTTCATCGTTTCCAGCAGCTTTTCTTCGCTGACAGGCTTCAGCAAATAACCGTCGCACTGTTCGCTGAATGCCCGTTCGATATTCTCAAAATCATCCCGGCTGGTGGTCATAATAATTTTCGAGGCGTCAAAGGCAATTTTTCCGATGGAATCCTCATAGCTCCGGATTTTGTTTAAAACCTCATGACCGTCCATCCCTGGCATGATCATATCCAGACATACCAGATCGTAGGGTGTACCCTCCGACGAGGCCAGTTTGAAGGCTTCCATGGCTTCTGCACCATTAACCGCCGCGTCTGTTTTCCCGTACGGAGCCAATATCTCTTGAAGCTTTTTCCTGCTAAGGAAATCATCATCGACAATCAGTACTCGCATAAGGATCTCTCCTTTGGTCACATTCGCTCTGTGTTGGTTTTATCCCCTGCTCTGAAAATGCTCTCCACATCAAGAATCATCGATACCTTTCCATCACCCAAGATGGATGCCCCCGAAAGAAAGCTCAAGCCCGCGAACTCGCTACCCAAGGGTTTGGCAACAACCTCCTGCCTTCCAATAACCGCTCGGACCGGCAACGCTCTGAACTTTTGCTCCAGCTCAATCACCACAATCATCTTCTCCTCATCCTGAGACTCATCCCTCAGAAGGCCAAAGACATCCCATATAGGGATCACGCTCATGATATCGTTTCTGACCTTCAGCATGGACTTATCGCCCCTCACACTGACCCACTGCTCCTCAGTGGGTTTGAAAAACTCCTTGATGTAAATGGTAGGAATGATGTATCGGTTCCCATAGATGTTAACGATGGTTCCATTAACCACCGCCAGGTTGAGAGGGATTTTCAATCTGAACGTGGAGCCCTGCCCCTTGTTGCTGTGAATCTCCACCCGTCCTCCCATTTTATTGATCTCCGTCTCAACCACGTTCATTCCCACTCCGCGGCCGGAAATGTTATTGATGCTTTCCTGTGTGGAAAAGCCCGGCAGAAAGATGAACCGGACAATCTCCTCCGGTGAATAGTTTGCCTGAGGGTCCACCAGGTTCATATCTCGGGCCTTCTTGAGAATGCGTTCGTGGTCCAGGCCCTTGCCGTCGTCTATAATTTCAATATAGATGCTTCCCCGCTTGCTGTATGCGCTCAGCGACACATGCCCCGCAGGACTCTTGCCCCCTTCGATGCGTTCCTGTTCAGATTCAATTCCGTGGGAAACCGCATTGCGTACAAGATGCATAAGGGGATCCATCAGCTTGTCTGTCACACTCCTGTCGATCTCGGTATCCTCACCATACAGGTTGATCTCAACGTTTTTCTGAAGCTCGGAGGCGGTGTCTCTGCCTATGCGCATCAGCTTTTGGAAGGTCTGCTTCAGGGAGATCATGCGAAGAGACATCGACAGATTTTGAATATCCTTTATAATCTTGGATGTTCGCATCAGGTTGCTCATGTAGCGGTCATCTTCCCCTACTCTTCCAACGGTATCCTGTTCAAAGAGGGAATGAAGGATCAACAGTTCCCCCAGCATATCCACCAGGGTGTCCACCTTTTGGGTGGGAATCCGTATAAATGTCACATCTGCAGCACCGGGGCCGCCCTTTTGCTTGCCCTTTTGTTCATCCTGCATCCGCAGGGAGCCCACCACATCTTCTGCCTTAAGCCTGCCTTCCTTAATGGCAACCTGGCCTATCATAAGATCTTTGAAATGATCCTTTTGATGCTCCAGCAGGGTTTCAACCTCTTCTCCGCTGAGCATGCCCTGCTCCACGAAAATTTCACCCAGCTTTTTTTCGCAACGTTCTTCCTTCGCGTGCAAGTTGACCGTGTTTTCCGGTTCAGCAGAAAAATGTTTCTTCTCCAGCATGTCCAAATGTTCATCTACCACGCTTAAGAAAAGGCTGTCTTCTTCTATTCCAGGGGTATCCAGGACCAGCTTGATAAACCCGCTGGACTTCAAAAGGATATCCACAATGTAATTGCCCAGGCTGATTCTCCCCTTGCGGTAGTCCTCAAGGACAATCTCCATATACCCGGATATTCTCTGAATCAGTGCATTTTCGTAAAAGTCGGACAAGCCCCTGATGGTGTGAAAATACTTGTATAGCGTATAGGCCGCCTGTTGGTCGAAGGGGTCTGTTTCCAGAACCATGGCACTGATTTCAATTTTATCGATCTGCTCTTTTACCGCAGCAAGGTATTGATAATTAAACCCCTTGTTCCCCATGGGGGATTCACCGATAGTCTTCTTTTCCGCAGGGAGAGACTGAACATGATCCCCGGCAACATCCACCGCAACCGACCGTCTTGACATATGAAGAGTCAGCTGATTTTTATCCAGATCCTCTTTGGCAATATTCAGCGGTTCAGCATACACCGTTTCTATTTCGGAGATGGTATTCACGCCGGAGGCAATTTCTTTTCCATCTTCATCGGTAAGGACAACGGCGTACAAATCCGTTCCGTTAAAGATGAAAGACCCATTCTTGAATGCGTCCAATGAAGGCTTGTCAGGTATGGACGCAAGAACAGAACCGTGTTTTTCCAATTCGTCAAATACCATGAAAACCCTTACGCCTCTGAGCATGCAGGTGTTTTCAATTCTTACACGTACCACCAAAGCCATGCTTCCCGTGTTTAAGGCATCCTTCAACACCATCAGCTCATTTTTCCCCAGAATCAGTTCCTGATGCGCCTCGTTCTCTTGGCTTTGCTCCGGAGTTTCGGATACGTGCTGGCTATCGAAAGATTTGCTCTCAACAGGCATCACCGGCGGAAGGGATTTTTGCTCCAGAAACAGCCTCAGCTTGTTCCGAAGAACTTCTATCTCAATGTCGTCATCGCTTTCCCGCCGGGCAAGGGAGTCCATACAGCCCGCTAAAAAATCATGGCACTCAAAAAGAAGCTCAATGATTTCCTTATTGGCCTGAAATTTGGATGATCTCAAATCCTGCAGCAGATCCTCCATGGCGTGGGTCAGTTCCTGGACCCTTAAGAATCCCATGGAGCCGGAGGAGCCTTTAATGGTATGAGCTGCGCGGAAGATCATGTTCAGCAGCTCACCATTCTTCGGATCTTTCTCCAGCTTCATCAGCGCTTCGTCCATGGTTTCCAAGTGCTCTCTGGCCTCAACCAGGTAAATGTCCATGTACTCTTTCATACAAGCACCTTCTTCATTTAATGTATATGGTCGGCTTCACATACTTGAATCGATGGGTTTTGCCGTTAAGCGTTTCCGAAAGACCCACGATGAAAAGACCCCCTGGCACAAGCACATCATAGAACTTATTCACAAGCCTCTCCTGGGTTTCCTTGTTAAAATAGATCATGACGTTTCTGCAAAAGATAATGTCGAACTGGTTTTTAAACGGAAACGGGTTCATGAGGTTAAAGAGCCTGAAGGTTACCATATCTTGGACTGAATCCTTCACACGATACCCGAAGCCCTCTTTCTGAAAGTACTTCAGAAGATACAGCTTTGAGATATCCTTCTCAATATCTCGTCCATAGTAGCCACGCAACGCCTTTGAAAGCACCTCGTTATTGATATCCGTAGCAAGGATTCTGATATTCTTGCTTTCGATAAAGCTCATGCACTCCAACAGTGTAATGGCCAGGGTGTACGGCTCTTCCCCGGTGGAGCAGGCCGCACTCCAAACCCGTATCTGCTTGCTTTTCTGCACCCTGGGATTATTGCTGAAAATCATCTTCTGCTCGTCCCGGAGAAAATCAAAATGGGTATTTTCCCGAAAGAACTCTGTCTTGTTGGTGGTAATCTCATTTATAAAACCGGTATAGATATCCTTGTCTCTTCTTTTGTTCAACACATCGAAGTAATCATCAAATGAATCGATATTGTTCCGCGCCATTTGCTTCATCAGCTTTATCTTCAGGGTATCTTTCTTTTCGTCTCCCAGGTGAATTCCAAGGTTCTTGTGGATAAACCCCCTAAAGGCTTCAAACTGTTCCATGCTGAAGTTGTTCATCCTGATCTCCTCAATCCCCATGGATAATACAGCGTCATGCAAAGGGGCGCTTTGCTGCGATACGTCCATTTGCCAACAAAGCGCCACCTTCTCTCATTTGAAACACTTCCAGCTTATCGCGGCTGAATTTTAAAAGTCATTGGTATCATCATCCAGGGGAATGATGTCTTCCGGATCGATGACCCTCGTTTTTCCCTTGTCCTCGCTGTAGCTGGATGTTTTGCTGATAAGCTTGGGTTTGGCAGGGCTCTTCAGATGCCGGTCAGAGGATCCATGATTTTTCCCCATGGACTTGCCTCCAGGTCTGCTGGCCTGACTGTATCGTTCACCCTCCGCATCCTGGCCGTTTACCAGCATCAGCAACTGCCGCACAATGTCCTGCAGAGCCATTGACTGTGAGCTCAGCTCTTCGGAGGAAGCGGCACTTTCTTCAGCGGTAGCGGCATTTTCCTGAGTAACCTTTTCCATTTGTGAAATAGCCTTGTTCACCTGAAGGATGCCCTGGGCCTGTTCCTGACTGGCTGCCGCTATCTCGTCCATCAACTCATTAACTTTTTTGGCCTGGATGGTTATTTCGGCCAATGACTCGCCAACCCGTTTCGTCACCTCTACCCCTCTGTTGGAAAGGCTGATGTTCCGTTCAATAATCTCTTCTGTATCCTTGGCTGCCTGTGCACTGCGCTGAGCCAGGTTTCGAACCTCCTCGGCCACTACGGCGAAGCCCATACCCGCTTCCCCTGCCCGGGCCGCCTCAACTGCGGCATTCAATGCCAGAATATTGGTCTGGAAAGCTATTTCATCAATGACCTTAATGATCTTGGCAATCTGATCGCTGGATTTTTTGATCTCTGCCATGGCTGTGGACATTTCCACCATTTCCGAGTTGCCCTTATCCGCAAAGTTCTTGGTCTGTCCGGCCAGCAGAGCCGCCTGCTTGGTGTTTTCCGTATTCTGCTGGATCATGGAGGAGGACTCCTCCAGAGTGGACGAGGTTTCCTCCAGGGCGGAAGCCTGCTCGGAATTTGCCTCTGCCAAGCGCTGGCTGGCGTCGGACAATTGCTCGGAGGCAGCCGTCACCTGCATGGACCCCTCGTTCAGGTTGCCCGAAATACCGTTGATTGGTTTGGTAATGCTCCGGGTGAGGAAAATGGCCATAACCACTCCAAAAGCAATGGCAAATACGGAGAGGGAGATGACCAGAATCATGGTGGTGCCGTAGCTGCTCTTGGCCATGGCTACATTGTCGGCCACCTGCTGCTGACGGAATTCCACCATGGCCAGGATGGCTTCTGTCATCTTGGCATTGGCAGGGGATGCGGAGGAAACCAGAATGGCTCGGGCCTCCTCAGCCTTATTGGCAAGCCCCAAAGCAGCAACCTCATTGTCAATGGGCTTGGCCGCTTCAATGGCGGTCTTCAGATCGTTATAAAGCTGACGGCCCTTATCCGTGTTGATAACCTTATCCAGCTCGGCCATCATGGCGTCCAGTTCCTTCCATGCCTTTTGCAGGCGGTCATTGTCACCCTGCATGGTGGCCATATCGGTATCGATAATCAGATTTCGTACCTCCCGGCGTACTGCATCCACCCGGAGGTTCATTTCATAGGCGTTTATCAGCTTTGCCACATTATCATCGCTGATGGTGGTCAACCGGGCCTGTATCTGTCCGAGATTATAGATAGACACCGCCGCAATTGCAATAATCATAATAATCAGAAGCCCAAACCCAATACCGAGTTTCTGTGAAAGTTTTCGATTCTTCAGCATAGTCCTTCCTCCTTGTCTATCTTCTTCAGCAGCGCGATATCTCCATGGTCCAGCACATTCTGAATGTCCACCAGCAGGATAACCTTCCCTTTCACCTTCCCCATTCCGATAAGAAACTCAACATCGCTTCCGGCATCATACTGCGGAGGCGGCTCAATCTCCGATTTTTGTATATTCAGCACCTCGGATACGGCATCCACCACAACCCCCATCTGACGCTTGCTGTCCGCCGTGGCGATCTCTGCCACAATGATACACGTTCGAGAATTATACTCCCGTTCATCAAATCCAAATTTGAGTCTGAGATCCATGATTGGGATGATTTTTCCCCGTAGATTGATAACGCCCTTCAGAAAAACCGGCATCTTGGGTATGGTGGTAATGTCCATAATTCTAATAATTTCTTTTACGCTTTGTATGGGAACTCCATATTCTTCCGCTCCCAGATGGAAAATTAAATATTTTCCGCCACTCGCTATCATTCCGCCACCTTCCTCCTTGTTTTGTCACGCAGCAGATCCTGATTTTAACGCATTTGCATACTTTCCAGCCCGCCGTCCAACCAGCCACTGTAATGCCCGATTGCGTATTCAAAATATTCAGACAAATGCATCTCCAGATTATTTATACACCAATTATCGAACACTATTCATGACCGTACTTTTTTTTATTTATCAACACCGCCCCCCTGCTTCACATTTCTCTCAAAAGCCTCTGTCTATCCCAATTGCAAACATTATTCCGTTGATAATTCCCTCCGGGTACTAGTTGTAAATCAAAATATTCTTTTGTTAGAACCGCTCTATCCAGGGTATGAGTGCAACAACACACAGGACGGATTCCCCGAGAGGAATGGATGGAAATGACCCGCATACTGATCGTTGACGATTCACCCCTAATGAGACAATCCCTGAAAAAAATACTCGTCAGCCATGGCTATGAAGTGCTTGGCGAAGCTGAGAACGGCAGTGTCGCCCTTGAAAAATTCAAGCAGCTAAAGCCGGACCTGGTAACTCTGGACATTTCAATGCCCGAGATGGATGGTCTGACAACACTGAAGGAGATTCGAAAACTGGATGATACATGCAAGATCGTCATGATCTCCGGCTCCGGCGATGAGACCAACATCCGAAAGGCCATCGCCCTTGGGGCTAATGATTTTGTTCTGAAGCCATTTATCGAAGAAATGGTTATCAAGAAGCTGAAGAAGATCGTGTGATGCTTGCGTATACAATGCAACGGAAAAACTCCGGCCGGGAGGATGATCTCATACAAACCCTACCCAGACGAGGATTTTCAGGCCAATCAGGACCACCCGTCTAACGGGTGGTTTGCTTAGCCCTATAAGGGCCTACTA
>CAZYQI010000005.1:0-145032 GCA_964649745.1 uncultured Peptostreptococcaceae bacterium
CTGCTGTGTTCGGGATGGGAACAGGTGTGGCCTCTCCGCCATAATTACCGGATATCCATCGGCTTCACTTCGTGTTTTTTCAACACTTCAGTGCCGCAACGACAAGATTAATAATACCATAGGGGTTTTGCTTTGTCAATGCGAAGAAACGAAAAAGAAAAAGGAAAAAAGAAGCGGGGTCATTACGCCTCCCGCTCCGCTTATTGCAAGGGTTACGCAACTTCTCGAATGTCGGATTTCACATGCCTGAAATAGGATTCGTCCATAAGTTCATAAATGCAGAACCCACCTAAAAGCGGATTTTTCCGCACTAAAACCTCTTGATGCAGATTACGGTACAGGGCACATCGGCCATAATAGCAGACAAATTCCCAGCCGTTTTCCCCCATGCGCTGACGGAATGCCAGCTCTGCTTTCCCGTCGTTCCGCGTGAGGACACGGGTTGCAAGACTGGAAAGCGATACCGCCTCCGCCTGCCCTTTTCGCAGCTGGCGGATCCCACGGATGACCGCTTTGCCCTTGGCCTGCTCAAAAGCCAGTACCGCCGCAACGATCAGCCCTATTCCGGTAAGGATGAGAAACGCCAGCACTATCCACTTAAATCGTTTCATATGCCCCCCTACTTTTCCGCTTCTGCGGATTTCAGTGCCATCCGATCCACCAGATCGAGAAGTGTGCCGGACATTGGAATCACTTTTACACGGTACATTTCCGGATTGCTGACAGGGGTTTCCCCAACAAGGTGGGCGCCGGTAAGGGCACTGCCCTTTTTCATGCGTACAGCCTGGATCCCCAGGGTGTTCCTTGCCGTTTTCTCACTTATCAGCTCCGTATTAAACAGCAGAGCCCGTTCTTCATCCGGCGAGTTGAACCGGTAAAGGAGCATATCCGTGTCTTGGGGGATCCAGGTCATCTTCACCAGAGGCGCCGCATCCGAGTAAGCTTTGATAAGCTTCTTCCGGTTGGTTTTAGTCTGATAGCTGCTAAGAGGTACCTTCGCCACCTTTCCGTTGTCGTACACGAATACCATGAACCCCTCATAACTGAGGGTGGGGACGATATAGCTGATCTCTTCACCGTCTTCCATATCCAGAATGTTGGGCAGATAGGTTCCCAAGCTGGAGGTCTTGTGATCGTCCAGCTCATGAATCTTCATTTTGTAAACATTATGCCGGTTGGAAAACAGTAAAAGGTCCGACCGGTTCGTTGCATCCCATTCCTGGGATATGTAATCGGTTTCTTTAATCTTATGGTTGGTGCTGGCACGAAGAGACACCAGAGATACCTTTTTGATGTAGTTATGGTCTGTAAAGAAAAGGCGCAGGTTGTAGTCCTCAACCAGTTCCTCCGTATCAGGAACCTCAATGTCGTCGCCGGATACGATCTCGGTCCGGCGAGGCTGCCCGTATGCCTTGATGACCTCGGTCAGCTCCTTTTGGATAAGCTGCTGTATCTTCCGCTCGCTGCCCATAAGGTCGTGGAGGCGCATCAGGGTACGCTCCAGCTCTTCCACTTCGCTGATGCGTTTTAACAGGTATTCTTTATTGATGTTGCGCAGCCGGATATCGGCCACGTATTCCGCCTGGATCTGGTCCAGAGCAAAGCCATCCATCAGGTTGGGTACAACCATCCTATCTTCGGCGGTTTCCCGTATCAGTCGAATGGCCTTATCAATATCGAGAATCACCCGCTCCAAGCCCTTCATCAGGTGGAGCCGGTCACTGAGGTCTTTTATTTCGTATGTGATGCGGTTCCGTATGCACCCCACCCGGAAGCGCAGCCACTCTCTGATGATGGAACGGACACCCAGCAGTATGGGTCTCCCGTCGATCAGCATGTTGAAATTACATGGGAAGCTGTCTTCCAAAGGAGTGCTTCTGAACAGCTTGTGCATCAGTTTGTCCGGATCCGTTCCCCGCTTCAGGTCAAAGGTCACCTTCAACCCCTTAAGGTCGGTTTCGTCCCGCAGATCGTTGATTTCTTTGATCTTACCCTGTTTGATCAGGTCTGCCACTTTTTCAAGGATCTGTTCTGTGGTTGTGGTGTACGGGATTTCATACACCTCGATGCAGTTGTCCTCCTTGTTGAAACGGTATTTTGAACGCAGCTTGAAGGAGCCCTGCCCGGTTTCGTAGATGCGCTGCATCACTTCCGGATTAAAGATGAGCTGTGCCCCGGTCGAGAGATCCGGCGCCTTCAGGGTATCGAAAAGCGGCGCCTCCGGATTGTCGATAAGAGCGATGGCGGTTTCACACACCTCTTTCAGGTTGAAGCTGCAGATGTTGGACGCCATGCCCACGGCAATTCCTTTGTTACAGTTGACGAGGATATTGGGGAATGTGGTGGGAAGAAGGGTCGGTTCCTTCAGCTTGCCATCGTAGTTATCTACGAATGCCACCGTATTCTTGTCGATATCCTTGAAAATCTCTTCACAGATACTGTCCAGCTTCACCTCTGTGTAGCGCGAAGCCGCAAAACGCATATCCCGGGACGAAGACTTACCAAAGTTGCCCTTGGAATCCACATAGGGGTGTATAAGGGCGTCGTGGCCCCGGGTAAGACGTACCATGGTCTCGTAGATGGCCATATCTCCGTGGGGATTGAGCTTCATGGTCTGCCCCACGACGTTGGCTGATTTGGTCTTTTGCCCCGTAAGCAGCTTCATCCGGTACATGGTGTACAGCAGCTTTCGGTGAGACGGCTTAAAGCCATCGATCTCCGGAATTGCCCTGGATACGATGACGCTCATGGCATAGGGCATATAGTTCTTTTCAAGGGTTTCCGTAATCGGTTGATTTTGTATGTTCTTCATCCTTCACCTCATCAGGAAACATCTATCATATCGAGATAGATGTTTCCATGTGTCGCTATAAAGCTCTTGCGGCCTTCCAAATCATCTCCCAGCAGTACATCGAACATCCGGGCCGTTCTCTCGGCATCCTCGGGCATAACCTTGATCAGCTTACGGGTTTCCGGGCACATGGTAGTCTTCCACATCATTGCCGGCTCGTTTTCACCAAGACCCTTGGATCGCTGAATTGTGCAAGGGTCCTTCAGCTTGGCGGTGATGTCGTTTTTCTCTTTATCGGAGTAGGCGAAGTAGGTTTGCTTCTTGGTGGTGATTTCAAACAACGGGGACTCGGCGATATAGACCTTTCCCACCTCGATCAGCGTAGGCACCAGCCGCCAAATCAGCGTAAGGATAAGGGTTCTGATCTGGAAGCCGTCCACATCCGCATCGGTGCAGATGATGACCTTGTTCCAATTCAGCTGGTCGAGATTAAAGGTGTGCAGGTCCTTATTGTGCTTGGTCTTGATTTCAACCCCGCAGCCCAGAACCTTGAGAAGGTCCACAACAATTTCGCTGGCGAACACCTTGTCGTAATCGGCCTTAAGGCAGTTGAGTATCTTGCCCCGAACAGGCATAAGCCCTTGAAATCCGGCATCTCTGGCCATTTTACAGGCTCCGAGGGCCGAATCTCCCTCAACGATATAAAGCTCCCGTTTATCGGTATCCTTGGTACGACAATCAACGAACTTTTTCACTCTGGCAGCCAGGTCCATTTGGCCGGTAAGCTTTGTCCGCAGGTTCAGCCTCGTCTTCTCGGCTTTTTCACGGCTTCGCTTATTGATCAGGATCTGCTCCGTGATCTTCTCCGCTTCTGATTTGTTTTCAATGAAATAGATCTCCAGGTCCCGTTTGATGAAATCCGTCAGGAATTCCTGGATGTATTTATTGTTGATGGCTTTTTTTGTCTGGTTCTCATAGCTGGTTATGGTGGAGAAGCTGTTCACAACCAAGACAAGGCTTTCTTCGATATCAATGAAGGATATTTTCTTTTCATCCTTGGTATACTTGTTCAGGCTTTTTATAAGCTTGTCGATTTCATACACGAAAGCGGTGCGTACAGCCTTATCCGGTGCGCCGCCGTGTTCCAGCCAGCTGGAGTTATGGTAATACTCCATCCGGTTGATTTCGTTGTTGAAACAGAAGGCCATCTCAACCTTTACCTTGTACTCCGGCTTATCCTCCCGATCGCGGCCACGGCCTTCTCCGCTGTAGGTTTTTACGGAGGTGAAGTTCTTTTCTTCGTTCACTTCCTGGATATAGTCCTTCACACCATTCTCATAGTAATAGATGAAGGTTTCACCGGAAAACTCATCGATCAGTTCAAACCGCAGTCCGGCGTTCACAACCGCCTGCTTTTTGAGAACATCCTGGTAGAAACTTAAGGGTATGTGGATATCCGTGAACACATCGAGATCCGGTCTCCACCGTGTCGTGGTTCCGGTCGGATGCCCGGGGGCATCACTGATTTTAAGTCCGCCGCCAACGTTTTCGCCTTTTCGGAAGAGAAGCTCATACTTCTTCTTGTCCCGCCAGACCGTGACCTCCATGAACTCTGAGCTGTACTGGGTCGCACAGGCTCCAAGTCCGTTGAGCCCCAGGGAGTACTCGTAGTGCTCACCTGAATTGTTCTGGTATTTACCGCCGGCATACAGCTCGCAGTAAACCAGCTCCCAATTAAAACGCTCTTCATTGTTATTGTAATCCACGGGGCACCCACGGCCATGGTCCCTTACAGTGACTGACCAATCTCCATGGCGGACGATTTCAATCTTATCGCCGTAGCCTTCTCTTGCTTCATCTATGGCGTTGGACAGAATCTCAAAAAATGAATGCTGACAGCCTTCAAGTCCGTCTGAACCGAAAATCACCGCCGGCCGTTTTCTTACCCTGTCGGCACCTTTTAGAGAGGTTATGCTCTCGTTGTCGTAGCTGTTCTTTTTTCCCTTTACCACAATTACCACCCTCCGCTCGTCGCTTACGGAACCATTATACTACATCCGGTATAGTCGATGCTATCAGAACACAATTTATTCTCTTAAAAAGCAAATCGACCTTAATTCCGAAATAGCCAGAGGGAGCGTGTGAAAAACCAAGAAAACGCCCTGGCAACAGAAATCACCAAGGCGCGGAATTTATGAAACATTTCAATTAAAATCATCCTACCCCCGGATTGAAAAGGGGAAATTGCCATCCACAAAAACCGGTACAGCGGTCCCGTCCTGACGGATTCCCGTAATACACAGATCCGAGGTGCCGACCATGAAATCCACGTGGGTAAGGGAATCATTGGCACCGAGGGCATTCAACTGCTCCCTTGTCATGTTTTCGCCGCCCTTGATACAGACCGGATAGGCCTTCCCTATGGCCAGATGGCAGGAGGCATTCTCATCGAACAGGGTATTGTAGAACAGAATGCCTGTGTTGCTGATGGGCGAGTCATGAGGCACGAGGGCAACTTCACCCAGATACGAGGCTCCTTCGTCGGTTTCGATAAGCCCCTTCAAGATATCATAGCCCTGTTTAGCGGAAAAGCCCGTTATCTTCCCCTCGGTAAAGGTCAACGAAAAACCATCAATCAGATTCCCATTGTAATTAAGGGGCATGGAGCTGTGGACAATCCCATTTACACCGTCTCTTTTAGGCAGTGTGTACACCTCTTCGGTAGGCATGTTGGCGATAAACTCAAGTCCCTCCGGGGTATAGTCGGATCCTCCCAACCATAAATGATTTTCCGGCAGTTCGATGGTCAAATCCGTTCCTAATCCGTTGGAATACTTCAGGTATTTGAAATCGAATCCGTTCAGAAAATCCAGGCTCTTTTTAAGGTTTTTCTTGTGTGTTTCCCAGGCCGCCATGGGATCCTCCTGATCCGCTCTCACTGCTTTCAGTATGGCGCCCCAAAGCTTGCTCACGGCCTCATCTTCCGGCGTATCCGGAAACACCTTTTGGGCCCAGTTGACCGAAGGCACCGAAATAACACACCAGGTATTCCGGTTGTTCATCGTCCGGTCGTTGAACTCTTGCAGTGCCCTCCGTTTTGCCTTCTGAGCCGCCGAGATTCGGTCCGATGACACGTCCTTTAAAAGCTCCGGGTCGTCCGCCGATATGCTGACAAAGGCTGCGTTATTTCTGGCACAGAGGGTGTACATGTCCTTTGTCCAGCCGGGAAATTCATCGAAAACCGCTTCCGGCGCATTCTGGAAGCGTATTTTTGTTGAAAGCTCATCTCCCCACACCATGATGACATCACGGGCGCCTTCCTTATAAGCTGCCTCAGAAATCATTCGGGCAAAAGGAGCGCATTCGATCGGCGCATTCAGCACCAGAAGCTGGTTGGGTTGAATGTTGACCCCGGCTTTCACCACCATAAGGGCATACTTTTCAAGCATTTTACGGTTCATCGGTCTCTCTCCTTCTCTATATGATGAAAAACTTGTTACAGATACATCCAGTATAGCATGGGATGCTGCCCCGTGTTTACAAGGTGCCCACGGAGAATGCGGTGGATTTAAACGACAATTTACCGCCAACTGATGATTTCATCTGAAATATATGATTTATCCTGGCTTTGGTGGTTGTACTCTGATAAACCCTATGCTATACTACCATTCAATAAGTTCTTTATATGTGTACATGCGTACGCGATACACAAACAGAAGGGGTGGCGATATGGGTCCTCACAAATATCTGATCGTGGCGACCAGGGTTCTTCCAGATGTATTTACCCGGATCATCGAGGCAAAGGAACTCCTGAAGCAAGGCAAGGCAAAAAACGTAACGGATGCCGCAAAATTGGTTGGCATCAGCCGCAGCACCTATTATAAATACGCCGATACGGTTTTCACAGTAGAAGATGGCGTTGGAGGCAACAAGGCCACGGTGGCCTTCGCCCTGAGTCATGAAAGCGGTGTACTGTCCCATCTGTTGGAATCCATCGCCAATGCCAGAGCCAATGTGGTCACCCTCAGTCAGGAAGCGCCGGTAAATGGTGTCGCTGATGTGACCATCACCTTCGATGTCAGCGAGCTCTGCATGTCACTGGACGATCTGATCAACCGTTTTAAAACAGTTCGCGGCGTTGTTAAGACCCGTTTGGTATCCATTGAATAGAAAGAGGTGGGCTTTATCAAAACCATAGCGCTTTTAGGGTTCGGCGTTGTCGGTTCAGGCGTAGCCGAACTGATACAGCGGAACAAGAAAGAGAATTTCCTCAAATATAATGAAGAGATCACCATTGGCAGCATTCTTGTCCGAGATAAGGAGAAGTACCTCGGCAGCCCTTATTACGAGCTTTTGACCGATTCCTTCGATGACATTCTGGCCATGAATCCCGATATAGTCGTTGAGGTTATGGGCGGTCTTCAGCCCTCCTACACCTATGTGCGGGACCTTCTATCACGGAATATCCCTGTGGTCACCGCCAACAAGGATCTTATTGCCGAATATGGCGATGAGCTGATCCATTATTCGATTCAAATGAACACCCCCCTTAAATACGAGGCCAGCGTCGGCGGAGGTATTCCCGTTCTCCGCTCCGTTGAGGAATCACTCATCGGCAACCGCATTGACTGGATAGCGGGTATTTTGAACGGCACCACCAACTTCATCCTGACTAAAATGCATGATGAGGGCATGGGCTATGATACCGCCCTGAGAATGGCTCAGGATATGGGCTTTGCAGAAGCCAACCCGGCCTCCGACGTGAATGGACTGGACGCTTCAAGAAAGCTCAGTATCATCTCTTCCCTGGCATACGACCGAAACATAGCCTGGCAGTCGATTCCCGTAGAGGGGATCACCGGAGTGGACAAACAGGATATGGACTACGCGCGACTGTTCAAGTGCAAGTTGAAGCTTCTGGCTTACAGCTGCATCCGGAACGACCGGGTATATGCAGCAGTGAGGCCGACCCTTGTCCGCAATGACTCTCCGCTCTCGCGATTCGATAACGAGTACAATGTCATCAAGGTTCACGGTGATGCCGTCGGTGAGCTGATGTTTTCCGGCAAAGGGGCCGGCAAGATGCCTACCGCCAGTGCCGTATACGGTGATGTGCTCAGTATCTTCAACGGAACCCGGACCATGCAGGAATATCGGTTCAAAGAGCTTGAATCTGTTCAGCCCCACTGGCCCATGAAAGCCAAATGGTTGCTGCGGATTGCGACACCTTCGCGGAAGCAGCTTCTTACAACGCTCTTCCGAGTTTTCTCAAACTTTCCGGTTGAGGTTGTGAACTCACAGGGCTCCGATCTTCTTGCCATGGTTGAAAGCCCCAATGAGCAGATTCTGGTGAATAAGATCAACGAGCTTAGGGCTCAGCCTTCCGTTGATTCCGTAAAATACATCTTCTGTTTTGATGAAGAAAACTTTCAGTCCATGAACAGGAGGAATTGATATGTCCTCTATTATTGTTCAGAAATACGGGGGAACCTCCGTCGGATCGGCAGAGCGCATCATGAAAGTGGCCGAGCGTATTGTAGCACTGAAGCGCTCCGGGAAACAACCGGTGGTAGTGGTTTCGGCCATGGGGGATATGACGGATGAGCTGGTTGAAAAAGCAAGGTCCATCAATCCTAATCCCTCCAGTCGGGAAATGGACATGCTTCTCTCAACAGGGGAACAGATTTCCATATCCTTGCTGGCAATGGCCATTGAGCGACATCAGGAAGCGGTGGTTTCCTTCACCGGGGGTCAAAGCGGGATCATAACCGATAATGTTCATAAAAAAGCCCGGATAGCGAAGATTAATCCGGACCGGATCCTGGAAGCCCTTAACGGCAACCAAATCGTAATCGTAGCCGGTTTTCAGGGCATTACAGAAACCGGAGACATCACGACCTTAGGCCGAGGCGGTTCTGACACCACTGCTGTTGCCTTGGCCGCCGCCCTGAACGCGGAGGCCTGCGAGATCTACACCGACGTGTCCGGCGTGTATACCGCCGATCCCCGCCTGGTCCCCACCGCACGACAGTTGAAAGAGATTTCCTACGATGAGATGCTGGAGCTGGCCCGGCTAGGAGCCAAGGTTCTGCACCCCCGTTCTGTGGAATTGGCCAGAAAATACAATATTCCCCTTGTGGTGAAATCCAGTTTTGAAAATTCGGAGGGCACCAGGGTGACAGGAGTGAAAAATATGGAGCAGCTTTTTATCCGCGGGGCATCACTGGACAGCAATATCGCAAAGATAAGCGTTATCGAGCTTCCCGATAAACCGGGCATCGCCTTCCAGCTTTTTTCAAAGCTGGCCGCGCAGCAGGTTCATGTCGATATGATCCTCCAAAATCTAAACCACGATAAGGTGAACGATATTTCCTTTACCGTAGATGAGGATGACATGGAGAAGGCCATTGAAATCGCCAGTGATTTTTCGCAGGAGGTTCAGGCCAAAAGCATCCTGTTCGATACCAATGTGACCAAGCTGTCCATTGTGGGAACCGGAATCAGCGGCAATGCCGATGTAGCGGCCCGGCTTTTCGGCGCACTCTACGAGCTGGGCATCAACATTCAGATGATCAGCACCAGCGAGATCAAGATCTCCTGCATTTTGAATCAGGATGATGGAGAAAAGGCCCTGCGCCATATCCATGACGTGTTCAATCTGGATAAGATCGATATACTGACTTGACCTATCCTCCCTTCACCTTTTCCCGGAAGCCTGTCACCGATCCTCCCAATGACAGGCTTCTTTTTCTTTTCCCAGTAAAACCATATGGATTTAAAGAGCGCCTTAACGTGCATTTAACCCAAACGAAACACAGTCAAAACACAATTTCCTCTGAAGAATGATACAGTTGATTTGTAAAACAGATGACATATCAAACACTGCGACAATGATGACTGTGAAAATCGAAGGGAGAATCTATAATGCACTTCACTAAAAAGAAATTTCTATCCTTGGCCATGACCCTTATTATTGGATCCTTTGCCCTTACCGGATGTGCACAACCCGCTGCTAACGAAGGTTCAACGGCTCAACCCACGGCGGAAGCCTCCGGCTTGTCCGGAGAAATACGAATCGACGGCTCTTCCACGGTGTTTCCTATTACCGAAGCAGTTGCCGAAGAATTCTCAATAGCCAATCCTGAGGTACGGGTTCCCGTTGGGATCGCCGGCACGGGCGGCGGCTTTAAGAAATGGATCGCCAAAGAAACCGACATCAATAACGCATCCCGCAAGATCAAGGAGCAGGAAGAAACTGATGCAAAAGCTGCCGGCCTTGAATACACCGAGTTTATGATCGGTTATGACGGCTTAAGCATCATTGTAAACCCACAGAACACATGGGTGGATTCCCTCACGGTTGATGAATTGAAGAAAATCTGGTCTCCCGGCAGCACCGTGATGATATGGAAGGATGTACGACCCGAGTGGCCAGCCGAGCCGATTAAGCTTTATGCCCCCGGAACCGATTCAGGCACCTTTGATTACTTCACCGAAATTGTAAACGGTGAGGCCGGTAAGATTCGTCAGGATTTTACCGCCAGCGAGGACGACAATGTGCTGGTTCAAGGACTTGCCGGCGATAAGAATTCCCTTGGTTTCTTTGGCTTCGCCTACTATGAAGAAAACGTAGACAAGCTGAAGCTGGTTAAAATTGATACAGGTAAAGGTCCCATCGAACCAACCTTGGAGAGCATAAAAAACGGCAGCTACGCCCCCTTCTCCCGTCCGCTTTACCTATATGTGAATAATGAGGCGCTTGCCCGCCCCGAAGTGAAGGGCTTCATGCGCTTCTACCTTGAGAACGCCAAGGATTTCATCCCTGAGGTTGGCTATGTCGCCTTGCCTGATGAGGAATACACCACTGCTTTAAACAAGTTGAAGTAACTTTGACTAAGCCCTCCTAACCTGGAGGGCTTTTTTATGTATAACCCCCACTTAACCCCGATTTAACACCCTTTTAACGCAGTAAACGTACTGCCGTGTTACGATGGAGCTGTAACCCGTAATTATTAGGAGGATTTTAATGAAACCCAGAACCAATACCAGTCAAACCCGGCTTTCTGAGCGGATAATTGAAAAAGCACTGCTTCTATTCACCGGATTGACGATTCTCACTACCATTGCCATTATTCTCACCTTGTTCGTTGAGGCATTCAGCTTCTTCCGTGAAGTCTCCCTGGTGGAATTTTTCACCACCACCCAATGGTCGCCAACCTTGAAGCCAAGGCATTTCGGTGTGCTTCCGCTGCTTATTGGAACCGGGATGATTGCTGTATTTTCAAGCTTAATTGCGCTTCCCTTAGGACTGGGCGCAGCGATCTACCTAAGCGAATTTGCACCACGGAAGGTGCGGAAGGTTGTAAAGCCTATCCTTGAGGTACTGGCCGGCATCCCTTCCATTGTGTACGGTTTTTTTGCTCTGACCTTTATAACGCCTCTCATAAGGACTTTTATTCCTGATACAGAGGTGTTCAATGCCCTTAGCGCGGGAATTGCTGTGGGAATCATGACGCTGCCCATGGTGGCCTCCCTCAGCGAGGATGCCATGATGGCGGTTCCTGACTCCCTTCGCCAGGCGGCGTACGCCCTGGGCGCAACAAAACTGGAGCTGGCCCTTAAGGTAGTGGTTCCCGCTTCTCTTTCCAGTATTTGCGCGGCCTTTGTCCTGGCCATATCCCGTGCTGTTGGAGAAACCATGATCGTGGCCATCGCCGCTGGTCAGAGTCCTGTACTGACCTTAAATCCGTTGAAGAGCATCCAAACCATGACTGGTTTTATGGTCAACCTCAGCCTTGGTGACATCCAACAGGGTACCATCGAGTTCAAGACGCTTTACGCTGTAGGCGCACTGCTGTTCATCATCACGCTGCTGATGAACATGGCTGCCCGAATGATCGTCAAAAAATTCAGAGAGGTTTATTAGAATGGAGTGCACACGCATGGATAGAACCCCCTCAACATCTGTTCTAAAGCATTTGCAACGTAGAAAGCATGCAAACACACTTTTTCATGGATTACTGCTGCTCAGTACCGGCTTCGGCATTCTCATGCTGGTCCTGCTGCTTTGGCAGCTGATACAAACCGGCGCCGCCTGGCTTGACTGGCAGTTTTTAACCAGCATGCCCTCCCGCTTTCCTAAACGGGCCGGCCTCATTTCCGCATTGGTCGGAAGCATTTGGGTAATCCTGATGACTGCAGCCACAGCTCTTCCTCTGGGCGTTGGCACCGCTATATACCTTGAAGAGTACGCACCTAAAAACTCCTTCTATACAAATCTTGTTCAGTTGAATATATCCAATTTGGCAGGGGTTCCGTCGATTGTTTATGGCATGCTGGGTCTTACGGTTTTTGTTCGAACCTTTGGCCTTGGAAGGAGTATCCTTTCAGGCGCCTTTACCCTGGCGCTGTTGATTCTTCCCGTTATCATCGTGGCTGCACAGGAAGCGATTCGCAGTGTGCCCGACTCCCTCCGTCAAGGTTCTTTCGCTCTGGGCGCCTCCCGGTGGCAAACTATACGGGGCGTTGTGATCCCTTACGCCTTCCCCGGCATCATGACAGGAACCATACTGGCCGTAAGCCGCGCCATGGGCGAGGCAGCTCCGCTGATTATGGTCGGCGCGGCAGGATTTATAGCCTATCTTCCCAAAACCCCCATGGACGCCTTCACCGTACTTCCTATCCAGATCTTCAACTGGACCAGCAGACCTCAGGAGGATTTTCAACATATCGCCGCGGCCGGCATTCTCGTACTTATGGTATTGCTGCTGACTGCCAACGCCATTGCCATTCTGCTTCGGAACAAATATCAGAACCGCATGGAATAAGGGCGCTACGCCGCCTGCAAAAAACGCATCCCCGACTTGGGGATGCGTTTTTTGCAGGCAGGGATTCAACTTAGAGCCTAAAAAAAGGGCGCCACCGTCTCCGGTGTCGCCCTTTCACTTTACTTTAATAGTGTTCGCGTTTTCCTGTAACCATATAAATGACCCGCTCACAAATGTTGGTGGCATGGTCCGCCATCCGCTCCAGGTATCTTCCGATAAACAGTAGCTGCGTAACCTGCTTTCTTGCCTCCGGGTCTTCCGCCAGAATACTGAGAAGATCCTCGTAAACCCTGTGATATAGAATGTCTACCTGCTCATCCATTTTGGCGGTTTCCCTGGCCAGCTCGGCATCTCCACGAATGTATGCATCAATGCCGCGGCGCAGCATGGTGGCTGTAATCTCTCCCATTTTCGGAATATCAACCAGAGGCTTCAGTATCTGTTCTTTTCCAATTTCCTGTACAATTTCAGCAATATCAACGCTGTAATCGCCTATACGCTCCAGGTCGGTCAGCAGCTTAAGTATGGCGCTGAGCCTTCGCAGATCGGAGCCCATGGGCTGTTGAGTAGCAATGATTTGAATGCAGTTGTTCTCAATCTGTTCCTCAAGTGAATCAATAATAGTGTCCTGCTCAATTACCCGAATCGTCTGTTCAATATCCTGTTTTTGCAAAGCCCGCATTGAGGTTGTCAGAGAATCCTCAACGGTGGTGCACATCTGAAGGAGTTGATTTTGCACAGACTCCATTCTTTCATCCATAATTCTCAAGGGCTACCTCCCATCAACCGAAACGGCCGGTTATATAGTCTTCAGTTCGTTGATCCACGGGGTTTGAGAAAACCTGCTCCGTTGGTCCGTATTCCACCATATCTCCCATAAGAAAATATGCCGTTTGATCTGAGATCCGTCCGGCCTGCTGCATGGAATGAGTAACGATAACAATAGTATAGTTCTTTTTCAGTTCATTGGCCAGTTCTTCAATACGCACGGTGGCTATGGGGTCAAGAGCAGAGGTGGGTTCATCCATCAGAAGAACCTCGGGGTCCACCGCTAACGCCCTGGCGATACATAAGCGCTGCTGCTGGCCGCCGGAAAGGCCCATGGCATTTTTATGAAGCCGGTCCTTCACCTCATCCCACAGGGCGGCAGAACGAAGACTGCGTTCAATAACTTCCTCCAGTTGGGCTTTGTCCCGCATACCGTGAATTCGGGGTCCATAGGCGACATTTTCATAGATGCTTTTGGGGAACGGGTTCGGTTTCTGAAACACCATTCCCACCCGCTGACGCAGAATAATGGGATCCATATCCTTGTAGATGTCCACACCGTCCAGTTCAACGCGGCCCTGTATGTGTACATTATCAATCAAATCGTTCATCCGATTCAATGTCTTCAGGAAGGTGGATTTGCCGCAGCCCGAAGGGCCGATAAGTGCAGTGATGCTTTTTTCAGGAATCTGCATTCCGATGGATTTCAGTGCCTGAAAGTCACCGTAGTGAAGGCTCAGGTCTTCAATTTTCAACTTAGTCCGATTCATTGGTCTCCTCTTTCAGTTTGCTTGGGTTCTTACCTACCGGCAGTGGCTGCCGGCAGCTGTACAATAAACTCGGTGCCCTGACCTATCTTTGAGCGCACCTGTATCTGGCCCCCAAAGGCAATGACGATATGCTTGACAATCGCAAGGCCCAGCCCTGTCCCCCCTACCTCTCGGGACCTGGCCTTATCAACACGATAAAACCGCTCGAATAGCCGATCCAGATGCTCTGGTTCTATACCGATCCCGGTATCCGACACCCTGACTTCCAGCGTGCCTGAGCCGGAGCTTAGGGCGATGTTCACCGCTCCGTTCCTCTGTGTGTACTTAATGGCGTTATCAACCAGATTAATCACCATCTGTTTGAACCACCCAGGGTTACCCTCCACCAGAGGCAATACGTCCGTACTGATCACCGTAACGGTGATGCCGTTGCGCTGAGCCAATTCACTGAGCATTTCAACAACTTCCTGAACAGATTTCAGTGCGTCAATTTTATCCCGGCATGCTATATAAGCACGGTTTTCAATATCTGACAGCACCAAAAGGTCATCAATCAGGGTTGAAAGCCTTGAACTTTCGATATCCAAAATATCAAGAAATCGGTCCCTGATCTCCTTCTGCTCCGCCGCGCCCGCCTTAAGCGTTTCTACGAATCCCTGTATACTGGTAAGCGGTGTCTTCAACTCGTGAGATACATTGGCTACAAAATCCTTGCGCATCTGTTCCAACTTTCGTATTTCCGTCACATCCTGCAGAATAATGATGCCGCCCATTTTTTGCTGTCTCTCGGTAAGAATCGGAGTGGCGGATATGCTGACAACCCGGTGAATCGGGTCAAACACCTCAATGTCAGTGATCACAGCCTGGTCAGAAATCAAGAAGCGTTCAAGACAATCGTTAAGGAGCGTACTGCGAACGGCGGTCATGATATTGTTTCCTTTCACATCCGTTTCTCTGATTCCCAGCAATTTTTCTGCTACCGGGTTAATAAACATGATTCGACGTTCATTGTCCACGGCGATAATCCCATTGATCATACTGCTCAATATGGCCTGTGTCTTAACGGCGCTGGCTTTGCCCTCTTCTATATTCTGCAGAAGTCTTTCACTCATGAGGTTGAAGCTGTGTGTCAGCTCACCGATTTCATCCGGAGCCCCTTCTATGATCTGCAGACCGTATTGGCCTTCAGCAATCCGGGCGGATGCCGCCGAAAGCCTTTTTACAGGGTTCAGAATACGATTTACATACTGCTGGCTGATTAAAAGCGCCGCCACGATGCCGGCAATCGAAATGAAAAAAACCTTCATCGCTTCTTTCCGAAGCAGATCATTGAGGGATTCCATCGGAAGGGCAACCCGTACAACACTGATGGTGCCGTCATGATTATTAAGCGGATGCGCCACATACAGCATGTCTCTTTTCAGAGTATTGCTGAAACGGCGGCTGTATCCGGTTTTACCTGTATATGCCGTTTGAACTTCATTTCTGTAGAAATGGTTTTCCATCTGATCGGTTTTTCCGCCGGATTCGCCCAGAACATTTCCCTTGGGTGAAATAACAGTGACCCGGACCCCCGCCTTCTGTGACGCTAGGGCGGCATATGCGTCATAATCGAAGCCTGGATTCTGTGTTGCTTCCAGTTCTCCGGCAATAAGCCTGGCACTCACAATCAGGCGTGCTTTTGCATCCTCATAATTCAGAGATCCGATCTCACGAATTGTAAATATACTGGATACCAGCACTGCGAAAACAATTAGCGCTGAAATCAGCAGCGTCATTTTTTTATGCATCAGGATCTCCTATCGGATCTTATACCCTATTCCCCGGACTGTTTCTATATACTGATGTTCACCCGTTTCAATTTTTTTCCTCAGATGGCGCACGTGGACATCAACCGTGCGGGTTTCTCCATAGTAATCATAGCCCCATATGGTATCCAGCAAATAGTTTCGGGTGAGAACCTTTCCGCGGTTAGCCACCAGTTCTTTGAGCAACTCAAACTCCTTCAGTGTAAGCTGGAATTCCTCTCCGTCCCGATGAACAACATGTTTCTCTACATCAATAATCAAGCTGTCGATGGAAATCAGTTTTCCTGGCTCTGTGGATTCCGTTTCTTTTGTGCTCCTACGCAGCACAACCTTTATTCTCGCCATCAATTCCCGGATGCTGAAGGGCTTGGTCAGATAATCATCCGCCCCAAGCTCCAATCCGAGAACCTTGTCTGTCTCGCTTCCCTTTGCTGTAAGCATGATAATCGGCACACCCGAAATTCCAGAATCCGATTTTATTGCCCTGCATACATCCAATCCATCCATCTTGGGAAGCATAAGATCCAGCAGGATAAGATCCGGAACGTTTTCACGTGCCAACGCCACTCCTTCCAGTCCGTCGGAGGCACATAGAACATCATAACCGTTGCTTTGAAGGTTAAACCTGAGCAATTCCCGGATGCTTTCATCATCTTCTACTATCAAAATCGTTGCAAAAGCCATGGCAACCTCTCTTTCATGTGCCGCCAGACAAGGGATGGCGGTTAATTCCCTACTTACAGAATAGCGTTTTTATGAATTTTACAAAATAATAGAAGCGTAAAGTTCTTGTAAACTTCAGGTTAAGTTGTCTTCCTCCTATAGAAAACCCTGCCTTGCGGCAGGGTCCCTTCTAATTTCTTAAAAGTGATTGGCGTTTCCGCTCCCGCTTATTGAAGTACATTTTTTCATCAGCAGCACGGATTGCTCCTAAAAGCGTGACATCATCTCCCGGGACAACCGCAACACCGCCATCTACATCGATGGTGTGGCGTATTCCCTCTATCGTTACTCCGGCAATATTCTTTCTGATCTTTTCATAAATCTTGTCGGCCTCATTCAAGTCCGTATTCGGCAAAAATAGGATGAACTCGTCACCACCATAGCGCCCGACAAAATCTGTTCGCCGGATACTGTTCTCAATAACCCTGGCAGAAGCAATGAGAATTTCATCACCCTTTACATGGCCATAGGTATCGTTAATCAGCTTGAAGTCACCCATATCTAATATCGCCACACATGCCACTCCGCCATAGCGGGTTAATCTTTCGTCCTCCTGCTCAAGCCGTTCAAACATATAGCGACGGTTCCAGACCCCGGTAAGGGGGTCTATCATGGCTTCCCGCTCTCTTTGAACAATAAGGTTATTAAGCTCCAGAAACACGCCGGCCTGTTCAGCCAGGATACTGCCCAGTTCAATATCAGAATCCGAAAAATCCAATTCACTGGTCAGTCTTAGCATACCCAGACAGGTTTCGTTATACCGGATCGCAATTCCCATGTTATTTCGTCCAGGGGAATCGGAATTCTCCCAAAACACCGGTTTTCCATCCTCGGCAGATTCCAGAGGCTCAGGAACTGTCGCTCCATTCTTCACACATTCCCAACAAACACAGGGTTGAATAATCCCTTCCGTGGATACCCTGTGCACATGGACTTCATTAAAAAGCCTCCCCGAGCATATCTGCCTTATAATATCCTCATTATCTCTGGCCTTGGCCATTTCCTGAACCATCTCGTGCAGAATCTTCAGCCTATGGGACTCCTGATACAGCGCCAGCTTTGTTGTCATCTCCTCCATTTGCATTGCAATCATCGTTCCAACCATGGTCAAGATTTCAACATCCTGGTCCGTAAAATAGTTCTCAGAAAAATTATCCAACCCAATGACACCCCATAGAAAATCCTTATAGAGAATCGGCAACGCAAGGTACGAACGGACAGAAGAATTATGATTGACGAAATAAGGGTCCTGAGATACATCCTTGGAAAGATAAAGGGTCCGGCTCCTTAAAACAGAGCCGATAATTCCGCCGCCGTCCTTCAACAACCGCCGTATTTCTTCCTCGGGAGTTTCATTATAAATATCCCGAATCACATAATCCGGATCTGTTCTGGAAACCCGGAGGGCAATCACAAGATCATGGTACTCCACCAGCTTCGGGAGGTTGTGCTTCAATATATCGATCAAGTCCTCGATACTCTTTGATTCCCTGAATGTATCAAACAGCTTGAAGACTGCCATTCGTTGATCTGCCATAATCTGAACGTTGACGCTCTCAGCCTCCAGGCGGCTGTTCATGGATTTGAGTTCTTCCTCAATGGCTTTTCGTTCGGATATATCATTGATGATGCTAAGCAGTGTGGTTTTCCCATAAGATGCTCTCTCATCAATCTTTGAGGCTGTAAGGTCTACCCAGATCGTGGTGCCGTCCTTACGTATATAGCGCTTCTCCATCCGCTTCATCTCTTCCGTGTCGGCCAGAAGGGACCGCATGATGTTTCGGGAAACAAAGACATCTTCATTCTGTGTAATATCCAGTACGCTTAAGCTAAGCGCCTCTTCCCGGCTATATCCTGTAATCCTGCACCAGCTGTCATTTACTTCCTCAAAAAAGCCTGCTTCGTTGATCAGGGCAAGACCGGATGCCATTTTATCAACAATAGTTCTGAAACGGGTCTCGGATCGTAGCAATGCTCGTTCCACCATCTTTATTTCTGAGACTTCATCCAAAACAATGATAATCTGGTTTGTCTCGGCGTCTCCAACAAGGGGGGAAGCCGAAATTCTAAATTCCCCATACTTTCCGTCTTTCTTGCGAAAGGAGTAATCAAAATGTCGAAGACCTCTGTAGATTCTGGGGAACACCTCGGTCATAAAGCCGTTGAACGCATTTTTATCTGAGAACAATCCATCCACCGACAGGTTACTAATTTCTTCTGAGGTGTAACCCAACATCTCTGCACACACCTGATTCGCCTTGGCGATGCGGCCGTTTACGATCAGTGCCATTCCAACCAGACTGTTTTCAAACAGCGTGCTGAATTCATCCACTTTGTTCTTCAACTGCTCCTCAAGGGCACGCAGATCTGTGATGTCTGTGCCAACAGACATCACGTAGGCCAATTCTCCCTCTGAATTGCGGAGTGCCGTATTGGTCCATCTCATGATTCTTGAAGATCCGTCTTTGCAATACCACGGGTTTTCCGCAACAATCGGAGCATTTCCGTCCAGCACGTCTTTGAAAAGGCGCATTACGGGCTCATAGGATTCGCCCAGCAGGCTTCTGTCGGCTTCCGAAAAATAGATTTCGTCAGGGGTATAACCGCCTATGTCAAAAAAGGCCCTGTTGGCACGAAAAAGCTTCCCGTTCCGGTCACACACGCTGATTACAACCCCTGATGATTCCAACATCTGTTCGGCAAACTGTTTTTCCTCAAAAAGCTCCCGTTCCAGAATCCTTCGATCCATTATACTGAAGACAACGCCATTCAATACCGGACGTTTTCCTGATCCGCTGGGAGATGCCAGAATTGACACCCATTCCCCTTCGGCGGAATCCTTTCTCAATCGGCATTCATGGTTCACAGAAATTTTCAGTTTGTATGCATTTTCAAGCACATCTGCGATGACCCTCGCCTCGGAATCCTGAAACACCTGATTGAGCCGGAACCTCTTCCCCTCCGGCAGAAACACCTCCAGGCGGTAAGCAGCATCTGTTGAGCCTCCGGATAGAACGGCCACGAGCCAGTCATTACCGGACTTCTCAAAACGAACCACAACTCCCGGAAGAAATTGGGCGCATTTGGAAAATTGAATATTCCCATAGTATCGCAGCAGCAGCCAAATAAGGAACACCCCGATTATCCCTGCAAAAAACAGCACTGAAAAAGAACCGCTGATTAAAAGAGCTTCCGGGTCTGCTTGAAAAGCCGATAAAAGGCTGACGTTCAAAAGAAAAACATGTGCAATGACGTCCAATCGTTCACCTCTTTATGGTGATTTTATCACTCATCAGAAAATAATTTCTTCAATTTCTATATCCAGGGTTTTCGTAAGGTCGATGAATCGGTCCTCAACCTTTATAAGCGGCTTAGATGGCTCATTCTTTGGAATCATTACGATCTCGCCGATATCTCCGTTGCTCAGCTTCACAAGATTCCCCACGTAGAATTGGGATATCTTGTTCAGAAATATCATGCTGTAGTATGGATCGAAGGCCCCGAAGGTGCTGTCCATAACAATCCGCGCAACCTCAAAAGGAGTCTTCCGCCTTCTGTAAACGCGGTCGGAAATCATGGCGCTGTAAACATCCGCTATCGTCACAATACGGGCAAATCGATTAATGTCTTTCCCCCTCACCCCATTTGGGTATCCTGTGCCGTCATAATTTTCATGATGCTGCAGAACAGCCATCAGGGCATTGTCATCAAACCCCTTGTTATTCATTAAAAGAACATAACCGAGAGCCGAGTGGGTCTTCATAATTTTAAATTCTTCTTCATTCAGCCGTTCCGGCTTATTTAAGATCTCATCCGGAATGTTGATCTTGCCGATATCGTGCATCAACCCCGCTACGGCAACCTCTTTCAGCTCTTTATCCTTGTATCCCAGCCATTTTGCCAGCAGGGTTGCGATCATGCATACCTGTACAGAATGATCATAGGTATACTCATCGCAGTTTTCTATCTGCCAGAGTCTTTTTGCTATGTTATTGTTTGCCTCAACCTCTTTAATCAACGGCCCGACACAGGCCTCGATTTCTTCGTGCACAAGCTTCTTTCCAATGCGGGTCTGCTTAAAGATGGTCTTAAAGCTCTCTACGCTTTTTCGGTATTCTGCTTCCAGCCGGTCTTCGATCACAAGAGGGCGTGATATCCCGTCTTCCATAACCTTTTCAACAATATCCGCTACCGTCACATCCATATTCCTTAAAGAACGGATATGCTGACTCGTAAGGATTGTACCTGCTGAAAGGAACAGCACCATGCTTCTGTCGTATATATCCTGACCGAGGATCATGCCTTCTGTCAATTCATCATTAAGAACCTGCTTCATGCGTTATCCCCCATAGCACGGTTAGTTTGCATAGATTATCACAACCCATTTATACCACACCAGACTTAATTATAACATCGCATCCCTACGAATCACAAATTTGATTCAAAACCACTCAGGATGGTATCTATCGGATAGACCCCTACTGTCCCATAGGAATGTATCGAAAGGAGCTTTCAGATGCCGATTCTCAGCTTACTGGATACCACGGTTCCCCTTCTCCAATCCAACGATCCCATTGAAAAGGCCATCGAACTGTTTCGAACACAGACCATTCATGCAGCACCCGTCATGAATGAAAACCGGTTAACCGGCATCATCACCCTGGTCTCAGTTTACCAATTTCTGTCCCGGCCCGGTCATTATGCCTCCTGCCCGGTGGAATGGATCATGCAGACGCCGCCCGCCTCTATCCCTATGGATTCCACCATCGCTTCCGCAGCAAAAATAATGCGGGACAATCATGTTTTCACCTTGCCGGTTATGGATAAAGAACGGATTATCGGACTTATCTCCGTTGAAAAGCTTTTGGAATCGGTCATTGAAGAGTAAGAAAACCCGGCGCACATGCGCCGGGTTCATTCTTTATGCCGCTACAACGCTTTTCCCAGGGCCTCTTCCACTACAGCCCGAAAGCGCCGGCTCATGGGTATCCACGAATCGTCAAGAAGCTTCAATCCATTGGGCTCCAATACTGAAACCCTGTTGATATTCACGATATATCCCTGATGGCACTGGACAAACATCTTGTCCATATCCAACAGAGCCCGGACCTCTTTAAAGGTGCCATAAAAGTCCCAGGAGCCGATTTGAGTGTGTACGACCACCTTCCGCTGATCCTTTTCGATGTAGCTGATATCTTCAAATGCAACCCGGATGGTTCGTTTTTTTGTTTCGATGGAAAACCACTTCAGTTTCATTGAAGAGGACTCCTCTGGGTCCTTCCCATCACAGATCTCATCCAGAATCGCCTGTATCTTATAGGCCATAACCGGTTTCGCAAGGTAATAGGATGCACGAAGCTCGTATGCTCCGATATCAAACGAGTTGGATTCCGTCACGAGAATGATAACGGCCTCCTGGTTATCCTCACGGATTCGCTTGCACAGATGGATATAGTGGGTACCCCGCATGGATACATCAATAAAGGCGATATCGACATGCAGGTCTTCAAGAGCTCTGTCCAGTTCAACACCATCAGAAAACGATTGAATCGCGAATTCCTTTTGAGGATCAAAAGCCGCAACGGTTTGACTTAGATATGAAAGATGCATGGGGTTCTCATCACATATGATCACTGACCGCTTCATTCTTTCACACTCCCTCATCTGATGAGATTCTCCATCAATTATAGCAAATTTACTGAGGTTTTGCCTTCAAGGCAGCCTCTTTTTCTTCTTCCTTCTGTAATCGCTGCCGTTCTTTCTCATCCGCTCTCCGCTGCTCCTGATCAATCAGATCCTGCGGTACTTCCAGCGAAATCTTTCCGATGAGCCCCTTGCGGAATTCGTCCAGTATCAGCCAGCCGGCTTTTTCTGTATCCGCTATACCGCCGGGTCTCAGACAGCCTCGCTTTGCAGCAACCTGCTCTATGATGGCCATCGGACGGTCTGCCAGCTCGGCAAGCTTGTACCGGGCCTTAAGTGCTTCAGGATAGCGCTGGGACAGTTTCTGCACCAGCTCCAGGGTAACGGCCTCATGCTCGAAGACCTCATCCTTGATGGCGCCGGTCATAGCAAGATGGCTACCGACCCAGGCGTCTTCAATCTTGGGCCAGAGAATGCCTGGTGTATCGAACAGCTCTATATCCTCCCGGATCCGTATCCACTGCTTGCCCCGGGTAACACCGGGCTTGTTGCCTGTTTTTGCGCTCTTTTTGCCTACCAGTTTGTTGATGACAGAGGATTTCCCTACGTTGGGAATACCCAGGATCATGCATTTCACCGCAATCTGTTTAAGCCCCTTGGCTTTAAGCTTCTCCGCCCGTGCGCTGCCGGCATCCTTAATGGCGTCCACCAGCCGGCCGAGACCGTCGCCGTTAAGCGCATTGAGCTGAACGGTGCGTACACCAATCCCACGGTAGTACTGAACCCATTCCTTAAGCACCGAATCATCCGCCAGATCGTACTTGTTCAGCACAACAACCCGGGGCATACTTCCAACCAGATCGTCAAACTGCGGATTCCTGCTGCTGACCGGAATCCGTGCATCCAGTACTTCCACTACGACGTCCACGAGCTTAAGATGTTGAGTGATCAGATCCCTGGTTTTCTTCATATGTCCGGGATACCAGTTAATGGCCATGGGTTTTCCACCTTTCATGAAACTATGAAAAAGGAGCTGATCCGTAGGTTCAGCTCCTTAAGTGCATTATCGCGTAATCAGTTCTTTAACCTTTGCACGCTTACCCACACGATCGCGCAGATAGTTGAGCTTAGCACGGCGAACCAGGCCGCGTCTTGTTACTTCGATCGCCTGAATCTTCGGTGAATGAAGCGGAAGTGTTTTTTCAACGCCTATTCCGGAAGAGATCTTGCGAACCGTGAAGTTTTCTGCCACGCCGCCATTCTGACGCTTGATGACAGTTCCTTCGAAAATCTGAATCCGCTCACGCTTACCCTCGACTACTTTCAGGTGTACGCGAACTGTATCGCCTACGTTAAACGGCGTCGTTTCCGGTTTCATGTTTTCCAGTTCCAATTGCTTGATAATATTCATAGTGATTACCCTCCCTTCTTCCTAGGCGTTCATTACAGCGGTGCTGCAGCGGAACACCCGTGATACCACAAAAATCATTATATCATAGGTCTTTAGCCTCTGACAACTCTTTTAATGTCTTTAATTCCTCCATCACCACCGCCAGCAGTTTTCTGTCGGCCTTGGTTCGCTCCGTGCTCTCACACCAGGCCCGAAATAGCTCCGGGCGACGGACGGCGGTAAGCTTCAGCGATTCAGCAAGCCGCCATTTTGCAATATTGGCATGATGACCGCTGAGAAGCATGTCCGGTACAATTCGGCCTTCAAATTCCAACGGCCGTGTGTAATGGGGATACTCCAGAAGACCGTTGGAAAAGCTGTCCTCTTCGGCGGATTCCTCGTGGCCCAGAACACCCTGGCGCAGGCGTACGATGGCATCCATCATCACCAGCACCGGAAGCTCCCCCCCAGTGAGCACATAATCCCCCAGGGACACCTCATGGGTCACCCATTTGTCGATGACCCGCTGATCCAAGCCTTCATAATGGCCGCAAATGAAAACCAGACGTTCACAGGCGGAAAACTTCTCTGCCATCTTCTGATTGAAGGTGCTTCCCTTGGGAGTGGTGTAGATCACCGGTGTTCCCTCGGGTAGGGTCAAGGCCCCCAGGGCGGAATCGATGGGCTGTACCTGCAGCACCATGCCGGCACCGCCTCCGTATGGTGCATCGTCCACCCGACCAAATTTATCCTGACTGTAATCCCTGAAATTGACGGCATTGAGGCTGAAAAGGCCTTTCTCTGCGGCCCGTTTCATGATGCTGTGATTGACTCCCTGCTCGATCATTTCCGGAAACAGGGTGAGCACATCCATTCTCATTCCAGCATCCCCTCAATCAGGCGCACATGGATTTCACCGGACTCCAAATCGACGCTTTCGATGAACGGCTTCACACCGGGTATGAGCAGCTGCTTGCCGGAGCCTTCCAGCTTCACGACGTACAGGTCCTGACCGGTATGGGTGAGCACATCCTCAAGGGTCCCCAGTGTTCCATGAACCGCATCAATCACTTTCTTTCCGATAAGGTCCACAATGTAGTGTTCATCCTCATCCAGCTCCCGGCCCTGGGTGTCCCTGTCGATCAACAACTCCATGTCCTTAAGCTTCTCGGCCTCCTCAACGCTGTTGATCCCCTCAAACTTGAGTACTGCCATGTTTTTCTTGCCTCTGGATGTCTCAATGACCAATTTTTTCGTCAATGCCCGGTCAAGGAATACGTGCTCCAGTTCATCGAATCGCTCCGGTGATTCCGTATAGGGGTAAACCCTTACTTCGCCCCGCAAGCCCTGCGTTCCTGTTATTTTGCCCACTATCAGATAACGTTCCATATACACCTTCCCATTGTTCATATGTGCAAGACAAAAAGCTTAATGTTCGGCTTTTGTGTGTTTTCAAAGTAAGATGGAGCCTGTGAATAATCACAGGCTCCCATTGGTCTACTGAATAATCTCGACGACGACCCGCTTGTTATCCTTGATCGCAGCCGCTTTTACGACAGTTCGGATCGCCTTGGCGATCCGACCCTGTTTTCCGATGACTTTACCCATATCATCCGGAGAGACTCTCAATTCGATGATGATGGACTGAGAAGCTTCTACTTCAGTGACGGTAACTTCTTCGGGATGGTCAACCAGGGACTGTGCAATAACCTTAACCAGTTCACCCATGCCTTGTTACCTCCTGAAACTATTCTGCTTTCTTGCCTTCAGCCAGTTTTGTGTAAACGCCGTGCTTCTTGAGCAGGGCTTTTACTGTTTCAGTGGGTTGTGCGCCTGTTTTCAGCCACTCAACTGCTCTTTCATCCTTGATTTTCAGTTCAGCCGGCTCTGTAAGCGGGTTGAATGTTCCAAGCTCTTCGATGAATTTACCGTCACGGGGTGAACGGGAGTCAGCCACTACTATTCTATAGAAAGGCTTCTTCTTTTGACCCATGCGCTTCAATCTGATTTTAACTGCCATTTGATTTTCCTCCTTAAAGTGATCTGTTGTATCAGAACGGGAATCTACCCTTTCCGCCTTTGCCCATCATACCCATTTTGTTCATCTTACCCATTTTGCCCATGCCCTTTTGCATGCCGGACATTTGCTTCATCATTTTCTTTGACTCTTCAAACTGCTTGATCAGCCGGTTGATATCCTGCACCTGAGTACCGCTGCCGGCGGCGATGCGCTTTCGGCGGCTGGCGTTGAGGATATCGGGATTACGACGCTCCTTCAGGGTCATGGACTGTACAATGGCCTCCATGCGCACGAATTCACGTTCGTCAAACTTCACTTCATCAAGCATTTTATTATTGACACCGGGGAGCATCCCCAGGATATCACGGAAGGAACCCATCTTCTTCATTTGCTGCAGCTGGTCGAGAAAATCCTCCAGGTCGAATTCGGCCTTTCGGAACTTCTTTTCCATCTTCTTCATTTTCTCTTCGTCGAGGTTTTCCTGGGCCTTTTCAATCAGGGACAGGATGTCCCCCATGCCCAGGATTCTTGAAGCCATCCGCGAAGGGTGGAACTCTTCCAGCTCGCTGAGTTTTTCTCCCATGCCCACGAACTTGATGGGCTTTCCGGTGACCGCCCGTACCGAAAGTGCCGCCCCGCCCCGGGCGTCGCCGTCCATTTTGGTGAGGATGACCCCGTCGATGTTCAGCTGCTCATTGAAGGACTGCGCTACATTCACGGCGTCCTGACCCGTCATGGCGTCAACCACCAGAAGGATTTCCGTGGGATTCACCGTGGCTTTGATCGTGGTAAGCTCCGCCATCAACTCTTCGTCGATATGAAGACGACCGGCGGTATCGATGATGACAAGGTCGTTGAAATACTTATTCGCGTGGGCAATGGCTGCCTTGGCGATTTCTACGGGGTTTTCCTGACCCATGGTGAAAACCGGTATGCTGAGCTGGTCCCCAACCACCTGGAGCTGTTTGATGGCTGCAGGGCGGTAGATGTCACAGGCCACCAGAAGGGGCCTTTTCCCCTGCTTTCGGAGAACCGCCGCCAGCTTTCCGCTGGTGGTGGTCTTACCGGAGCCCTGGAGACCCACCATCATGACAACGGTGGGCGGCTTCGAGGATATCTTTATCTTCTCATGGGTGTTGCCCATAAGAGCGGTGAGCTCTTCGTTGACGATCTTGATAACCATCTGTCCGGGGCTGAGGCTTTCCATAACATCCTGTCCCAAAGCCCGGTCGCTGACCTTCTGTACGAAATCCTTGACGATCTTAAAGTTAACATCGGCTTCCAGCAGAGCCAGCTTCACTTCCCGCATGGCCGCCTGTATGTCTTTCTCTGTCAGCTTGCCGCGGCCGGTGATGTTTTTAAATGCCGACTGCAGCTTATCCGCAAGATTCTCAAAAATCATGTTGTCGTGCCTCCGGTAAGGGTTACTCCAGTAGTTCTGTTATCAGATCCTGCAGTTGCACCAGTCGGACGCCGGCGGCAGGGGTGTTTTCTTTAATTGCTTTCGTAAGCAGAAGTGCTTGGTCCAGCAGCTGTTTGCGCCGCTGATGCCGCGCCAGAAGGCCGAGACTGTTCTCCATCTCTTCCAACTGCCTTTCAACCTTGTGAACCGTATCATACACAGCCTGACGGCTGATCTCCAGGTTCTCGGAAATCTCTGCCAGAGAAAGGTCCTCCATGCAGTATTGATCCAGTATTTCCTGCTGCTTCGCTGTAAGCAGTCTGCCATAGTGATCGTACAGATCCCCAAGCCTTAATTTCTTTTCCATCGTTTCTGCCATAACGCACCCCGTAAAGCGAATGTGCTTTACAGAAATATGTTACAGGATACAGAAAGGCCTGTCAAGCATTTTTGCATGACAGGCCATTACTCCCCCTGTCACTTCGTGACACCTACCTTAAGCAGGGGGCACAAATCTGTGATTTGTTGCACATCGCTTATGCCGGAATGGCCACGAGGGAGATGGGGCCTATTGACCTCCCTCTTGAGGGAGGTGGCAGCGAAGCTGACGGTGGGAGTTTTGTGCTTCGCTTTACTCCTCTTCCGGCAAATCCATCAGCGCCCGGACAAAATCGTGGGGCACGAAGGGCTGAAGATCGTGGATGCCCTCGCCTACGCCGATAAGCTTCACCGGAATGTTCAATTCGGAACGGATGGCCAGCACCACGCCACCCCGGGCTGTGCCGTCCAGCTTGGTCAGCACGATGCCGGAGATATCCGCCACTTCCTTGAACAGTCGGGCCTGCTGAACCGCATTCTGACCCGTTGTGGCATCCAGCACCAGCAGTACCTCCCGGTGGGCCTCCGGCCATTCCCGCTCAACAATCTTGAATATCTTTGCCAGCTCGTTCATCAGGTTCTTTTTATTGTGAAGACGGCCAGCCGTATCGCAGATCAGGATATCCACCCCTCTGGCTTTCGCCGCCTGAATGGCATCGAATATCACCGCCGCCGGGTCGGAGCCCTCCTGATGGGCGATAAAGGGGCTGTTGGTGCGGTCCGCCCATACCTTCAGCTGATCGATGGCCGCCGCACGGAAGGTATCTGCCGCCGCCAGCAAGACCTTCTTCCCCTGCTGCTGGTAAAGCCGGGCCATTTTTCCGATGCTGGTGGTCTTGCCTGCGCCATTCACTCCAATGACCAGGTACACCGCCGGGGTGGGATGCTCCAGCTGATGATCCCCTTCTCCGGTCAGGAGCCGCTCCATCACCGCCGCCAGGGCCTGATGGATGCCCTGGGTGTCCTTGACCTTCCGCAGCTTCATTTCTTCCCGCAGCTGTTCTACCAACTTCATGGTGGTTTCCATGCCGATGTCAGCGGAGATCAGAATCTCTTCAATTTCATCATACAGGGACTCATCGATCTCCCCATAGTTGTTCATTGCTTGGTCAATCTTGTCAACGATGCCCTTTCGCGTCTTATCCAGCCCCGAGAACAGGCGGCCGAAAAACCCACCCGGATTTGGTTCCCCCTCTTCCTGCACCGGCTCCGGCGCAGCTTGCGTTTCAAACACCTCGGGCTCCGGTTGTTCTTCAATTTCTTCCACCGGTTCAATATCCGGTTCGCTTTCTCGCTGTTCCTCTTCTGCCACTAACGGCTCCGGCTGTTCCTCCGGCTTCTGTTCAGCCGTTTGTTCTTCCGTTTCCGGGGTTTCTTCCTGCTTGCCAAATCCGAACCATTTCTTGAACATAGGGCCTCCTATATCGGTATTTCTTCCATTTTCACTGACAGTATCCGGGACACCCCATACTCCTCCATGGTTACGCCGTACAAGGTGTCGGCAATTTCCATGGTGCCCTTCCGGTGGGTGATGACGATGAACTGCGAATTGTTGGTGAAGTGCTTAAGGAACTCGGCAAACCGCCATACATTGACATCATCCAGGGCTGCCTCGATCTCGTCCAGCATACAGAACGGTGACGGCTTGTTCTTTAATATGGCGAAAAGCAGGGCGATGGCTGTCAGGGATTTCTCTCCTCCGCTCATCAGCTCCAGACTCTGCAGCTTTTTACCGGGGGGCTGCGCCACGATGGATATCTCACAGTCCAGAGGTTCGTTGGGATCCGATAGAATCACATCTGCCGTTCCGCCGGCAAAGAGCTCTGAAAAGAGCTCCTGGAAGGCTCCCCTCACCTTTTCAAAGGCCTCTACAAACTGAGCCCGCATGGCCTTATCCAGATCCTTGATGATCCGTCGCAGCCCCTTTTCAGCTTCAGCCAGATCGGCTCTCTGACCGGTGAGAAATTCAAAGCGTTCCTTAACCTTGGTGTACTCCGCCACCGCTCCCAGATTCACATCTCCCAGATCCCGGATTTCCCGTCTTAGCTCTCGAATGCGCTTCTGTGCCTTGGCTTCTTCCCATTCGGTCTTCAGCTCCAGTGCTTCCAACCAGCTGAGCTCGTATTTCTCCCACAGGGCCGTCATCAGGCTTTCCTGTTTGGTGTCGGTTCTTTGTTTTTCCTGCTCACAGAGGCTGAGCCGTTCCGCAAGGGCTCCCACTTTGCTGCGAAGCTCGGCATCGGCCGCAGAAAGCTCTTCCCGCTGTTTTCTCCGTTCCTCTGATTCCTGATCATGGGTGTTCAATGCTGCCAGACAGGCATTGACCGTGCCCCTGGAGGATTCCAGTTCCTGGCTGTACTGCACACACAGCTGCTTTCGGCTTTCAAACTCCGCCTTGAATTGCTGCTGCTTCTGCTTTCCTCCGTCAATCAGCTGATCCAGATCCCGTTGCCGATTTTTCTCCAACTGGATCCGTTCCTCCAGAGAAAGGGTCTTTTCCTTTTGCGTCGCTCTCAGCACACGCATCTGGGTCAGCTTTTCCTGCAGCTCCGCCAGCTCTCCCTGTGCTTTCTCCAGGGCAACGCCGTTTTCAAGTATGTTTTTCTCAAGGATAGCCCCATCGGTTTCATGTTCTACAATTTCCTGCTCCATGAGACGGATGCGGGTTCCGGTCTGTTCAATCTCTTCCTTCAGTCTTCCTTTTTCCAGCAGAAGCTTGTTAAGCGCATTTTGAGCGGTTTCAAGGTCGGTTTCCACCTGTCTGGCCTGTTCCTCTTTCCTGGCAAGATCCAGCTTCCGTTCATCCATCACGCGGTTCATATCCAGAACTTCCCGCTCCAGGCGCCCCGCACTGCGCTCCAGTTCCTCAATGGTGGAGCTGATGGCATCATGCTTGGACTGAAGCGCTTCCGCCTCCGCACCGATTTCCGTTATCCGGCGCTTTCGGCTGAGAAGACCGGTCTTGGTGGTTCGCATGGATCCCCCGGTGATGGCGCCTCCGGGGATAAAGAGATCTCCTTCCAGGGTGACGATCCTGAACCGCAGCCAGGAAAACTGCATCATGGCTCCGGCATGATCGATGTTTTCAACGATGACCACCCGATCCAACAGATACCGAAGCAGTTTTTTGAAGGGGTCGGCGCATTTTACCAGATCGCTGGCCCGACCGATGAATCCGGGCATTCCATTGAGCTTTTCCAGCTGCTTGGAATTGTCATCCGAATCCTTAAGATCCCTCAGGGGCAGAAAGGTGGCGCGGCCCATGGATCTTTCCTTCATATGCCGAATCAGCCGCCGTGCGTCGGCTTCTGAATCCACGACAATATTCTGTAGGGATTTGCCCAAGATGACATCCACGGCGGTTTCGTAGCGTTCCGGGATCTGAAGCAGATCCGCAACCACCCCATGGACGTTGGCTCCCATCTCAGGGGAGTGGTTGCAGGCCTTCAGTATACTGCGCACGCTTTCCCCATAGCCCTGATAATTGTCCTCCATTTCCTGAAGAACCCGTCGCTCCGCCTCCAGCTCCGTGAGGCGTTTGCCGGATTTATCCCTGTCGGAGACCAGGCCCGAAAGCTCCGTTTTTTTCTGGAACAGATGCCCGGTGGCCTCCTGCTTCTTATGACTGATATTTTGAACATAATCCCGAATTTCTTCCAGATCCGCCTGAAGCGCGTCGGAGTCAACGGTTTTGTTCTGTTCCTTGGTTTGTTCAAGTATCCGTTCCCGGTCTACCTGGTCCATGCGGTTCTGCATGGTCTGCTGCATCTGGCTCAGATTTCGGATTTCAGACCGCTTGCGTTCGATGCTGTTCAGGTGACCGATCATGGCTTCCCGACATTTCATCTGATCCGCTTCCAAAACAGAATTCCTGTCGCGGCTTTTCTGAATGGATTCCTCTGCCCCCTGCAACGTCTGCTCGGAAACCGATGATTTCGTATCAAGCTCCTGCTTTTCATTCTCAAGACGCAGAACCTGCTCCACGATCTCGTCCATTTTAAGGGCATAGTCACTTAAGGTGTCCGCAACCCGCTGAACCTCCAGTTCCTCCCGTATGTCATCTGCTTTCAGTGCTTCAACCCGATTCTCCAGCTCCTGCACCTTGGAGATGGCTTGAAAATGTGTCTGAGCCATTTCCTTGCTCAGGGTTTGGTCTGCTTCTGTCTGAAGTCTGGTTTCTTCAATCCGGCCGGCCAGGGTGTCCAGGGTTGACTGTGCCTCCTGAAGCGCCGAGCTGGTTTCAATCCACCTAAGCTGTGTTTTTTCAGCCTGAGTGACCGCATCCTCGATTTCCCGGATCATCTGATTGACTTCCAGAGTTTTCAACTCTGCGTTGAAATCCATGTAAATTAAAGCCTTTCGGCTTTGCTCCTCCAGGGGCCCCACCCGCTGTTCCAACTCGCGGAGGATATCCTCAATACGCAGCAGGTTCTGCAAGGCGGATTCCAGCTTCCGTTCCGACTCCCGCTTCCGTTGTCTGAATTTTACAATACCCGCTGCTTCTTCAAACACCAGGCGCCGATCCTCATTACGGGTACTGAGAATACTCTCGATCTTCCCCTGCCCGATGATGGAATACCCGTCAACCCCGATACCGGTGTCCATAAAAATGTCCCGAATATCCTTCAGGCGGCACGCCGTATCGTTAAGCAGATATTCGGTATCTCCTGACCGGAAAATCTTGCGGGTTACCTTCACCTCGCCATAATCCACTGCCAGCTTGCGGTCCGTATTATCAAAAACCAGGGAAACCTCCGCAATGCTCAGGGGCTTTCGGTGTCGGGTGCCGTTGAAGATGATATCCTCCATCTTGCTGCCCCGCAGAGTCTTCACCTTCTGTTCCCCCAGAACCCAGCGCACGGCATCGGTGATGTTGCTCTTTCCACTGCCGTTGGGCCCCACCACGCAGGTGACTCCGGTATCGAATTCAATCTCTATTTTATCAGGAAAGGATTTGAAGCCTTTCATATCAAGTCGCTTTAAATACACGCCGTTCTCCTCAGGGTGCTGCCCCGTTCATTTTTGCATACCGTACCCTTACATCGGAAAGAACACGTCAATCCGGCCAAGGGCCATTTTTGCGGCCAGCTGTTCCGCTTCTTTTTTACTTCTCCCCACACCGGTACCTACAATGCGATCATTGATTACAACGTTCATCTCGAAGATTTTGTTGTGATCAGGTCCCTTTTCATCTAAAACCACGTAACGTATCTGAGTAATTTTCCTGGCCTGAATCACTTCCTGCAATCGCGTTTTGTAGTCAATGAAAATTTTACCCATCACTGCATCCATGATTTTTTTGTCCATGTTGCGGAGTACGAAGCTCCGGGCGTTCCCCATTCCGCCGTCAAGATAGATGGCGGCCACAACGGATTCAAAGCAGTCTGCCAGAATCGATGCCCGCTCTCGTCCCCCGGTCAGTTCTTCTCCCCGTCCGAAATACATATATTCTCCCAAATTAAGGGTCTTGGCACATTCCACCAGGGTAGATTCGCACACAATCCTGGACCTCAGCTTGGTTAGTTCACCCTCTGGAAAATCGGGATACTTGGCATAAAGATAATCACTGACGATCAGCTGGAGCACTGCATCTCCTAAAAACTCCAGCCGTTCGTAGCTGGAATGGCTCTTTTGCCCTTTCTCATTGGCATAGGAGCTGTGAACCAGCGCCTGATTGATCAGTTCTATATCTCTAAAGCTGTATCCCAGCTTGTTTTCCAACAATACGTGTTCTTCCTGCATCACAGCCTCCAAGTCTGGTTAACGTCATCCCCATCCGTATTATTTTATCGTTTATCACAGCGCTTGGGAAGATGTATTTCATCATATGAAAAGGATCATCACGCCTGCAACCGTTACCACAGCGCCCAGCAATTCCTTCACCTTGATTTTTTCCTTGAACACCATCACGGAAACCGGAATGATCAGCACCGGCATAATGGACATGATGGTGGAGGCAATGGCCGCCTCTGTATTCTGAAGCGCAATCATAGACAGGGATACCCCCAGAAAGGGACCGAAGAAGGCCCCCATGGTGATGATTCCCATTCCCTTACGGTCCTTAAATGCCTTGGGAAGCACCTTCCACTTTTTCCCGATGGCATAAATAACGAGAAAGCCTACAATGCCGGCGATAATCCGAATTTGGGTCGAGGAAAACGGATCGTATCCTCCCATGCCGATTTTACTGGAAATAAGGCCGAAAGACTGCCCCAGGGATCCCAGAAAGGCGTAAAACAGACCCTTTGCCGAATGGGACAGTTCAAATGTATCCGCTCCGTCATTCTTCACCAGGATTACCATGGCAATACCGACACAGGTCAGCAGCATGCCCATTAAAACCATGGCCGTAAGATTCTCCCCAAGGAAAAAATACCCCAGCACCGCTGTGATCGGCGGAGAGGTTGCCATAATAAGCATGGATATCCGGGCACCTATCAGAACATAGGCCTGAAACAGGAACAGGTCCCCGATAACGAAGCCAATCAGACCGGATAGGGTGAGCCACAGCCATGCATGGGGTGTGGCATCGAAGGGCAGCAGCATTCCCCGGGTTACGTAGGTAAAGCCCATCATGATAAAGAATGCGATTACCAGCCTTATCAGGTTAACCGCCAGTGAGCCTACCCGCTTACCTGCCATTTCAAAACAGATCCCCGTCACCACCCAACTGCAGGCAGTGGCAAAGGCCGCAATTTCCCCGATATGTGTCATATGTATCCTCCTATGCCGCAGCATTTGTTCTTATCTACGATTATAAAATCACAGCTGTATCAAGTTCGCGTTTTAGCTTGCCAAATCCTGCATGATGAACAAATGTTTCGAAAAGGAATAAAAAAAGTCCCGTAAGCAGGATTGCCTACGGGAAAAGCTACGAAATATCCGCGCCAAGATGCTTGGCTCAGGCCTCCGCCATTTGGGAACGGCAGGAATTGTGTACGCATACGAACGCAACTTTCTTCTTCATGTCAGCCTCCGTGCTTTGTCGGGAACCAGTGCCGCGTATTATTGGCTATCTTCACAAGCATCAGCATAACCGGAACCTCTGTAAGAACACCAACCACCGTTGCAAGAGCTGCCCCTGATTGAAGACCGAAGAGTGATACAGCCACGGCCACGGCCAACTCGAAAAAGTTACTGGCACCGATCATTCCGGCCGGTGCAGCAATGTCGTGGGGAAGCTTCCACCCTTTGGACCACAGATAAGCGATAAAGAAAATCAGCACGGTCTGAATAATCAACGGCACAGCAATCAAGGCGATGTGCAGGGGATTGGACAGGATGGTTTCTCCCTGAAAGGAAAACAAGATCACCAACGTCAAAAGCAGGCCGATGACAGTAATATTGCTGAATTTCGGGATAAATTGTTTTTCAAAGTATCCCAGCCCACGTCGGGCCACGATAACACGACGGCTCAGATATCCCGCTCCAAGAGGAATCACAACAAAGAGCACCACAGATAGAAAGAGCGTGTCATAGGGAACCGCAACGTTACTGACCCCCAGCAAAAATGCCACGATAGGCGTGAAGGCAAACAAAATAATCAGATCGTTCACCGCCACCTGTACCACGGTGTAGGCGGGATCCCCATCGGTAAGATAGCTCCACACAAAAACCATAGCCGTACACGGAGCAGCACCGAGAAGTACCGCTCCCGCCAGGTATTCGGTGGCTAAACCCGACTCAATAAGACCTGCAAAGACCACCTTCAGGAAGAACCAGGCGATGGCATACATGGTAAAAGGCTTGATCAGCCAATTGGTGACACACGTCACCGTAAGACCCTTGGGGCGTTTTGTGGCGTTGACAATGCTGGTGAAATCCACCTTCAACATCATGGGGTAGATCATCAACCAAATCAGTATGGCCACCGGTATGGAAACACGGGCATACTCAAATTTCGCCAGGGTTTGGGGGAATACCGGAAACAGTTGACCGATTGCGACGCCAGCAATGATACAGAGTGCCACCCAGACAGTCAGATACTTTTCAAAAACATTCATTTGCTTGACATTTTTGTTAGTCATGGATGCCCTCCGGTTATTTCGCGTTCCTGAACGCTTCCAGCACTTCGCTATACGCCGGGACACGGCCCATAATTGCAACCTTTTCATCAATGACCAGGGCTGGGGTCTTCATCACCCCATAGCTGACGATTTCCTTAAGCCCTTCTACCTTCGCGATCTCTGCTTCGATACCAAGCTCCCTGACGGCATCCTCCGCCATGGCCAATACTTTTTTGCAGTTAGCGCAACCGGATCCCAAAATTTTAATGTTCATAAATGCCTCCTGTAATTTTATCACCCTCTACATAAAGAGAAACGCTACCGCATTGAAGGTATAGCCGATGATCATGATTCCAACCGCCACAATGCCGGTGAAAATAATCAGTAATTTCTTCTTTACCACCTGGCTCAGCATAATCAGGGATGGGAGTGAAAGCGCCGTTACCGCCATCATAAAGGACAGGACGGTCCCAATGCCCACGCCCTTACCGAACAGGGCCTCCGCAATGGGCAGGGTGCCAAAAATATCCGCATACATGGGGATGCCCACCAGGGTTGCCAGCACAACGGAGAACGGATTATCAGGACCGATTACCGCTTCAATGAGGCTCTGCGGAATCCAGTTGTGAATAAGGGCGCCGATACCCACACCAACGAAGATATACGGCCACACCCGGTGCACAATGTCCCGCACCTGATCCACAGAAAACTTAATGCGCTGTGATTTGGTAAGGGTTTCAAGGGCGATATCCACATCCCCCGTTTCCCGCACAAAGCCCTGTACCTGATCCTCCATGCCCAGGGCATCGATAAGGGTGCCTCCAATAACCGCCAGCACAAGACCTACCACCAGATATGCCAGAGCGATCTTGAAGCCGAAGAATGACATCAAAATAAGAAACGACGCCAAATCAACCAGAGGGGATGAAATAAGAAATGAAAAGGTTACTCCCAGGGGCAGACCTGCCGCTGTAAACCCGATGAAGATCGGGATGCTGGAGCAACTTCAGAAGGGAGTTATGGTGCCCAGCAAAGCCCCCAGGATATTGCCTTTTATCCCCTTAATTCCGCCCAATATTTTTTTTGTGCGCTCCGGAGGAAAATAGCTCTGAATGTAGGAAATACCGAAAATGAGCACAGACAGCAAAATGAAAATTTTGATTGTGTCGTAGATAAAGAACTGTAGGCTTCCGCCCAAGGGCTGCTCCGTTGAAAGTCCCAGGAGGTCCTCAACAAGATGCCCAACTCCCTTGGAGAGCCAGGTCATCTTCAGCAAGGTGTCGTTGATCCAGTTAAACATACCTATTCCTCTTTTCCGTTACCCAGTTTCCGTGCGGTTTCCTCAATCTGTGAAAGAATTAAGGCCTCCGTCAGATGAAGTATGCTGTAAAGCTGATGGTCCGGCACGCTGTAAATCACCTTTGTTCCGTCGCGCCGACTTTCCACAAGTCCATTCTGCTTCAACACGGAAAGGTGCTGCGATGTGTTGGATTGCTCCGACTCCAGCTGCGGAAGTATCTCGCAAACACATAGAGGGCCACGCTCCAAGAGTCTTAATATCTGAATCCGTGTAGGGTGAGCCAAAGCTTTGAACAGATTGGACATAAGCTGATTTGTGAAGTCCATAAAACCCTCTCTTTTTATATTAGTTTATTCTAATATTAGAATAAATCTATTTAGCCTCTCCTGTCAATGCCCTCGGTATGGATACCATCAAAAAAAGTGTTACAAAACAAATTGTTTTGTAACACCCCTTCATTTAGAATCCTTATGGCATTAACAGAACCTGCCCGGGATAAATCAAGCTTGGATTCTCCAAGTGATTCAGGTTAGCAATCGCCTTCCAGTCCGCGCTGAACCGTGCGGCAATCTTCCAGAGCTTGTCATTGACCTTCACTGTGTAAGAAGTCGGGTCTGTGGCAACTCTTGTCGCTTCACTTGCAGCCGAAGCCGGAGTTCCTTTTGCCAAGGACGCTGTGTCCCCAGATGCCGGAACCGTTTTAGCCTCAGGTTTCTCCGTAACAGCCACTTCTGGCCCTGAATAGACAATCTTTCCACCGATAATCGTCTTAACCGGCACCGCCTTGTGAATATCTTGAGCTGGCATGGTCATGATATCCTCGGACAACACCACCATATCTGCCAATTTTCCTACCTCAAGGGAGCCCTTGATCTTCTCTTCAAAACCAAGCCATGCGGCGTTGGTTGTGTAAAGTTCCAATGCTTCCTGACGATTAAGGCACTGCTCAGAATACCAACCTCCAGCAGGGAGATTATTTTTGTCCATCCGGGTAACAGCTGCATGAATTCCGAATATGGGCTCCACATAATCATTCGGACTGTCTGATCCACCTGTCAGGACAACCCCCTGATCTTTAAGGGTTCTCCAGGCATATGCACCCAGGATCCGCTTGGAGCCTATCCGTGTTTCCGCCATATTCATATCGCCGGTTGCATGAACCGGCTGGACCAAGGCGGGAATCTGAAGCTTTCCGAACCGCGCAAAATCCGACATTTCAACTACTTGGGCATGAACAATGTTGAATCGGTTTGGATTTCCGATAATGCTCTTTTCCTTAAATACCTCTTCAAAGGCATTGAGGGCTTCCTTATTGGCCTTGTCACCGATGGCATGGACCGACAATTGATATCCCAGATCCAGTGCTTTTCTTGCATAATCCTTTACTTCTTCCTTTTTTATCAGCACATTGCCTGTTGTTCCGGGAGCATCGCTGTACTCACTGAGCATGGAAGCACCTCGACTCCCCAGGGCACCGTCCGTCTTCAGCTTGATTCCCTTGATCGTCAGATGGTTGTTATAAAGGCCTGTTTCTGGCTTTATTCCCTTAGCAAGGAAATCGGTGGCAGTGGTTTTATCAAGCACTTCATATACCCGGGTGTTAACTTTTCCTTCGCTGATCAGCCGTTTAAGCACCTCCAGATCCACAGTATCCCCTGCATCGTGGACGGTGGTCAGTCCTATTTTTGAATACATTTTGTCTGCTTGGATATAGGCATTGGCTATTTCCTCTTTGGACCATTGGGGTAAAACCTTTTTTACTAAATCCATGGCGGTATCTACCAGAATTCCCGTAGGGTTACCTGCGGCATCCCGCTCGATCTTACCCCCTTGAGGATCCGGAGTGTCTTTCGTGATTCCTGCCAGTTGAAGCGCCTTGCTGTTGACCCACATTGTGTGATTGTCGCTGCGGGTCAGAACCACCGGATTGCTTCCTGAAACGGCATCCAATTCCACCGCATTGGGGAACATCGGTTTCGTCCAACTCATCTGATTCCAGCCGCTGCCCCGTATCCATACCTTTCCGTCGGAGGCCGCCGTCTTTTCTTTGACCTGTTCTAAAATCCATTCCTTGCTCTTGTCTACCGCTTTAATCTGAAGGAAGGTAAGACCATACCTAAGAAAATGCAGATGGGTGTCCATCATTCCCGGGACCACCGTTTTGCCTCGAAGATCATTCATCACGGTTTTTGTTCCGGCCAGTTTTTTAATCTGATCATCGGTTCCTACTGCCAGGATCCGTTCTCCCTTAATAGCAACAGCCTGGTAGGTAGCTTTCTTTTCATCCATCGAAACAATTTTCCCGTTGAAGAAAATCATTTCCGCTTGATCAGAGGCGGCAAATGTCATTCCGCCGGACAGTGATAAAACCAGCGAAAAGATCAGAGCGCTTGATAAAAACCGCTTCATACGTTTCATACGTTTCCTCCTGATGTTTTTATTAGATTATCTATCACTTCCCCAAAGGGGTTGTTTCTCGATTTCATCCTCTATAAAAGCGTTGCTTCACCGCTGAAGAAGTACTCCTGAGGCAATGAGAATAAGAACTGCGATCCCTAAAAAACCTGAACTGACACTGCCAAAGCTACCCATATAGAGGAGGATGGCAACTGGGAAAAACATAAGAAACAAAACGTGATTTCCCATGGTTGGTTCACCCCCCTATGGCGACGTTGAACACCGTCAACAGCAGATAGTTTAAAACCCCCATCACGGCAGCAGTCAGCAAAACCGGCCCCAATACCATTTTATACAGCTGGGATTCCTGTCCGGAAAGCTTTGTAGCCGAGGAAGCCATGAGAATATTGGTTGGCCCCATACTGACTCCGACGGATCCTGAAATGGACTGTACCCCCGCCATAAGCGTACTGTCCACTCCTAAGGTCTGAGCCACTGTGTACTGAAACCTCCCGAAGATAACGTTGGAATTAGTATTGCTCCCGGTTATAAAGCTCCCCAGAATCCCCACAAGAGGGGCAAACAAAGGATAGTACTTCCCTGTAGCACCCGAGGCACTGAGCGCCAATTGATGGGTCATTCCGGAATCCATCATAACAAGAGCCATAGAAATCAGGAGCGCCAGACTTATGGAGGTGGGTATACACTTCTTCACCGTCTTGACCAACGCCGTTTCAAATTTCTGCCGCTCCCAAATGCCCCCCCGTCGGTAGGCCCATATGCCAATCAATGCCGCCATCAGGATTATGGGAGCCGGGTGACCGAACAGCTTAATTTTGGCATATGTCTCTTCCTGCGCCACCACATATCCAAGGCCGGTCACAACCTCCGGATATTTAAAGGCAATAAAGTAACGCCCTAAATTTGCAAACTGAAACAGCAGTGATAACAACACAACCATTCCATAAGGAAGAACTGCCAGTCCAAGTGACATGGGACCTTGTGCCGGATTTTCCCTAAAAACCGGTCTTTCCTTCAATACATAGATGATAATCATAGAAATCAGCCCTGCCAGAGCGGTCATGAGCCCCACCAGAGACACCATGCTGAAATAGAGGGTCCCCAGGGTTACACAAATCATCACCAGGGATGTCGGAACCACATACACCAGACCGCGCCGAACATACTTAAGTCCTCCATACAGATAGCAAACCGACAATCCCATCATCACCATGGCAACAAAGTCAAACAGGGCCATGGCATACCCCAGATTCTGCTGCGGAAGGTTTGTCACTAAAAAAATGGTGAAGAACGAGGACCCCATGGATCCGAAGCTTACCGACCACGAATGCCCTAATAAAACGGCTGCAGCCGATAACCGAGGCTCAAAACCAAGCTGAACAAGAATAGGAACCACAATCACCACCGGCACTCCAAATCCCGCTATTCCCTGAAGAACGGAGGCAAAAAGCCAGGACAGCATCAGAAACTGTACAAAGGAATCCTGGATAAAATGGACAATCGTGCGGTTGATAACTTCTATAGCCTTGAATTCATCTACCAGGTGATACAGAAATATCGCTGCCCATATGATGAGCAGTACGTAAAGGGCAAGAGACAACCCCTTGCTGAGGGCAACTGAAGTCCCTTGAATACCCATGCCAAAGAAGCCTCCCGCAAGCCCGATGGCTACGAGTAATACCGCTGCCCCCGCCTTACTGGCGGATAATTTCATCCCCAGCAGACAGAACAAGAGGAGCAGTATAGGAACAAACGCTAGGAACGCATTCATGGTGGCAAATCCTTCTTTCTCAAATTTTACAGGTTTGGCTTTCTAACCCCCTACACATCGTGCTAGACCCGGTGGCAGGCGACGAAATGATTGGGCTCCATTTCTCTCAGTACCGGTTCTTCATTCAGGCACCGCTGCTCGCAGTAATTGCATCGGGGTGCAAACCGACAGCCCGGTTTGGGATTAATGGGGGAAGAAATTTCGCCCCGCAGAATCACCCGCTCCCGTTTTAGCCGGATGTTGGGAATGGTGATGGCCGACAACAGCGCCTGGGTGTATGGATGCATCTGATTCTTAAAAAGATCTTCCGCAGAGGCTTTTTCCACCAGCCGACCGAGGTACATAACAGCGATGTGATCAGAAAAATGATTTACCACTGACAGGTCATGGGTGATAAAAATATAGGTCAGATTATACTGCGCTTGAAGCTCATTCATCAAATTCAATATCTGAGCCTGTATGGACACGTCCAAAGCTGAAACCGGCTCGTCGCAGACGATAAATTTGGGACCCATGGCCAGCGCCCGGGCTATACCGATCCGCTGACGCCGCCCTCCGTCCAGCTCATGGGGATAGGTATTGATCAGGCGATCCGCCAGACCTACGGTTTCCATAAGGTCCAAAACCTTCAACTGGAGAGCCCGCTTGTCGGTAATGATTCGGTTGACCCGGAGAGGCTCGCCGATGATTTCGCTGATTGTCTTTCTGGGATCCAGTGAAGCAAAAGGGTCCTGAAAGATAATCTGCATATCCCGTCGAAGCTTGCGCATCTCCTCCTGGCTGATTTTGGTGATATCCGTGCCTTCAAAATTCACCTCTCCCCCTGTGGGCTCCAAGAGCCGCAGAATCGCCCTCCCTGTGGTGGATTTGCCGCATCCGGATTCCCCAACGATTCCAAGCGTTTCCCCCCGTCGGATGCTGAAGGATACATCATCAACTGCATGAAGCATTCCTTTAGGGGTATTGAAGTACTTTTTTAAATTTTTCACCTGTAAGATATCATCCTGCATGCCCTATCCCTCCTTTAAATCCTGCTCCGGCATCCTCATACAACAGGCATTTCACCAGGTGCGTTTCACTGATTGCCGTGGCTACAGGCTTTCGCTCCCCACACATCGGCTGTGCATAGTTACAGCGTGGATGGAACGGACACCCGGAGGGCAAATCTATGGGATCCGGCATCAAACCTCGGATAGGTACGAGTTTTGCCGTTCTGTTCTCAACGTTGGGCAGGGATTTGAACAATCCTTCTGTATAGGGATGCTTGGTATTTTCAAAAATATCCTCTAAATTCCCATGCTCCACCACTTCTCCGGCATACATAATTGAGACGGTGTCACAGACCTCTGCCACAATACCTAAATCATGAGTAATCATGATCATAGACGTGCCGAATTCCACCTTTAGGTTCTTCATCAGTTCCAACACCTGGGCCTGAATGGTCACATCCAAAGCTGTCGTTGGTTCGTCCGCGATCAATAGCTTGGGATTGCAGGCCAGGGCGATGGCAATGACCACCCGCTGCTTCATCCCGCCGGAAAACTGATGAGGATACTCCGAGGCTCTGTTTCCTGGAATCCCAACAGTTTCAAGCATTTGCCGAGCTCTCTCCGAGGACGCTTCTTTTCCTAATTTTTCATGAATAGCAATGACTTCTGCAATCTGGTCCCCTACTGTCATCACCGGATTCAGGGAAGTCATGGGATCCTGGAAGATCATCGAAACAGTGCCTCCCCGGAGGTTTTCCATTTCCTTTTCTGAATAGGCAAATACATCTTTCCCTTCCAGAAGAATTTTTCCTTTTTTAATGATCCCCGGAGGATCCGGAATCAGCCTCAATATCGACAGCGCTGTGGTGGTCTTCCCCGCTCCGGTTTCTCCAACCAGACCGATGGTTTTCCCCTTTTGAAGCCTCAGATCGACTCCGTTCACAGCTGCCACAATACCATCATCTGTTTTGTATACCACTTCCAATCCTTCAATTTGAAGCAATTCTTCATCCCTCACCATAGCAGATGTCCCCCTTCCCTATTTCAGCCTTGGATCCAAGGAATCTCTGAGACCGTCACCCAGAAGATTCAAGGACAGTATTGTGATCATAATCGCTAAACCCGGGAAAAAAGTGATGTGCCAAGCGTCCCGCAGGTATGTTTTCCCTCCTGCCAGCATGGATCCCCATTCGGGCGAAGGCGGTTGTATACCCAGACCGATAAAGCTCAGGGCAGAGGTGGCAAGAATAGCATTGGCTACTCCCAGTGTAGACTGAACAATAACAGGTGCCAGAGAATTGGGAATGATGTGGTCTATGATAATGGCCGGGGTTCTGGCGCCAATAGCCCGGGCCGCCTCTATGTATTCCTGATCCTTCACGGTCATCACCGACGCCCTGACGATCCGTGCATATCCCGGAATGCTGGATATACCGATGGAAAGCATCAGGTTGGGCATGTTGGACCCCAGCGCCGCCACGATGGCAATCGCCAGAAGAATGGAGGGCACCGCCAGAAGAATATCCATGGCTCTCATGATAACGTTATCAATATGACCACCGTAGTAGCCGGATATTGCCCCTAAGAATCCGCCGCAGACAAGGGCAATGCCCACAGCAATAAGTCCCACCGTCAACGAAACCCTTGAGCCGTGAACCATCCTGGCCAGTATATCCCGACCGAATTCATCTGTTCCCAACCAATGGGACCCACTGGGTGTTTGAAGGCGCTCCACGATATTCTGTTTAATCACCACCGTGTCATAGTCCGCAATCATTCCCGCTGACAACGCCATTACAATCTCAAGGAGGATGATAGCAAGGCCCAACATAGCCAATCGGTTCTTTTTCAAACGCTTCCATACCTCAACCAGCTGTCCTCTTTTTTTATATTGCTTGATGACACATACCTTTCCTTCCACACAATCACCCCATTATCTGTATTTTGCCTTGATTCGCGGATCGATAAACCCATAAAGAATATCAATCAACAGGTTAACCAGGCTGAACACCACTGCAAAGATCACAATGCACCCCAGAACGATGGGTGTATCCTTGGCGCGGATGGCATCAATCATCAAACGTCCGATCCCCGGCCAGGAAAAAACCGTTTCAGCGATAACTGCTCCGCCTAAAAGTCCGCCAAACTGAAGGCCGATAACCGTTACCACGGGGATAAGTGCATTTTTCAGGGCATGCTTCAGAACAACTACCCGCTTGGTCACCCCTTTAGCCATGGCTGTACGCACGTAATCCTGACGTACTACCTCCAGCATGGAGGACCGGGTCATCCGGGTTATGCTGGCTGCCGTCCCTAAACCCACGGTTATCGCGGGAAGTATGATACTGGCCGCCGTCTCGGCTCCCCCGGAGGGAAGAATACGAAGCTTCAGGGAAAAGATAATGATCAGCATCAGCCCCAGCCAGAATCCTGGCATAGCCGCGGCCAGAAGTGCGGCTACCGTTGAGACGTTATCCGTGACGGAGTACTGCTTAACCGCTGCTATGATCCCGATGGGAAGGGAAAGTGCAACCGAAAAAACGATTGCAACCGTGGTCAACAAAACCGTTTGAGGAAACCGGGAACTGACCTCGTCAAAAACTGATCTGCCATTGATATAAGATTGTCCCATATCCCCTTGGATGAGATTGGTCATGTAATGAAAATACTGGGCAATAACCGGTTCATCAAGACCCATCTGGGTTCGCAGCTCACTGCCCGCCTGGGGCGTGTATTGATCTCCCAGAATAAGCATTGCAGGATCCCCCGGAGAAAGACTCAGGATAAAAAACACCAGAAATGTAACGCCAAAGACGACCGGAATCAACATTAATACCCGCTTCATAATATACTTATACATTGTATATCCCCCCTCGATTGCAGTTCCTACAGCTTCTCTAATCAAGAACCTGCATTCAGAAGGCTGTGGATGTATCCACAGCCTTCTGGATTTTTCTAGAAATGGAGTCTGTAGGAATTTATCGACCCAGTGGGATGCATTTCAAGTCCCTTCAGATCCGCCTGGGTTGCAATATCCATCGTGGGGAAATACAGAGGAACCCATGGGGCATCCCCCATCACCACTGCCTGAGCCTCTTTATACAATTGGCTGCGTTTTTCCAGGTCAACCGTAACCCGGGCTTCGTCCAGCATCTTATCCACATCCGCATTTGTATAGAAAGAACGATTGCCTGCAGCCCCATGCTTGCTGGAATGGAACTGCGGATACATGGCCAAATCTCCGTCTCCGTTGGCTTCCCAGGCCAGCACGCACATGCTGTGCTCACCGGCACCGGTTCGTTCCAAATAGGCCGACGTTTCCAACAGTTCAATGTCCACCTTCACGCCGATTTCAGCCAAATTGGACTGTACAATCTGTGCGATGCGGTTTCGAACATCCCCGGAAGCCCAGATCGTTGTGGAAAACCCGTTTGGGAATCCTGCTTCTGCCAAAAGTGCCTTGGCTTTTTCCGGACTATAGGGATACAGCTTCAGATCTCCGTTATAACCCAGGGTGGAGGGGCCCACCACTGTATTCGCTACTTTACACCTTCCATTGTTGGCTACGGTATTGATGGCATCCTTATCGATGGCGTAGCTGATGGCCTGCCGAACCAGCGTGTTGTCAAAGGGAGCCTTGGTGGTATTCATTCCCACGTATTCAACCCGGGGCAGCTCTGATTCGTAGAGTGCCAATTTTGTGTTTTCTTGAATTTTTTCCTTGTCTGTAGCTTCAACGCCCACGATGAGATCCACTTCACCGGTCTCCAGGGCGATGGTTCGGGACGTCCCCTCCGGTATTCCTTTAAACGTGATGCGATCTACGAACTGGCTGGTGTCTTCGTAATAGTCCTTGTTCTTTTCAAGAACAAGTTTCTCACCCTGTACCCATTCGACAAACTTCATCGGCCCTGTTCCTACGGGTTGTTCTGCAAATTTTGCTCCCATCTCTGTTACGGCTTTTTCGGGAACCATCCGCGTGGCCGATCCCGCCAGATTGATCAGAAGGGTTCCATCCGGAGCTGCCGTTTTCAATCTCACGGTGTAGTCATCTACAATCTGTACCTCTGTAATGGAGGACACCAAATGCTTCATCTTGGGCATACTCTGTTGCCGTTCGATGCTGAATTTGACATCCTTTGCTGTAAATTCAGTGCCATCGTGCCATTTGACGCCTTTTCTCAGCTTAAATTCCCATTCAGTCGGAGAAAGGCTGGTCCATTCCGTTGCCAGGTCTCCTACGATCTTCATGTTCTGATCGAACACCACCAAAGAACCGAAAATTTGCCGAATAGCCGCGAAGGAAGCCACCTGATTACAGTCGTGGGGATCCAGCACCTTAATATCCGAGCTCTGTGCAACCACAATTTCTTTTTTCACCGGAGTTGAGGTACCCTCCGGGGCTGCGGCATTTCCTTCTGTACCTGTTTTTCCGCCGCAACCGGCCAATGTGGCCATAACCATTACACCTGCCAATAGCAATGACAATCCTCTTCTCATAATCGCTCTCCTCACGGGGATTTATTTCTGATTGATACTACGAGCAAGTATCATGCCACATCACTTTGTTTTCTCCGAAATATGCTTTTGCTCAATTTGCTGGCTTTCAACGTTATATTCAGAAGCTTTGCCTCAGTGAACAGACCCATTCACAAATTATCGGGATGTTAATTCGCTGCATTTCATCCCATTAACACCCCAAAACACATTTTCATCTCAGAGAAAATCCTTCCTCCCCGAAGAGGACTCAAGACTTTTCCAGCGTTTCCTTCTATAATGGACAGTATAATTCCACATTGGCACATTAATTGCAAAACCGATGATACATATGCGGGAACCCATTATCCAACGAAATCTTCCCGCGACATAGGAAAGGAATAAACCAATGAATTTTAATTCGCAAACAAAAAAGTACCCCTCCGTTCGAAATCTGATTTATGCAAAGAATGCCATGGTCGCCACATCACATCCATTAGCTGCCCAGGCCGGACTGGATATGATTAAGCAAGGAGGAAACGCCATCGATGCGGCTATCGCCACAGCCGCCATGCTCACCGTTGTGGAGCCCACCTCCAACGGAATAGGAGGAGACGCCTTCGTTTTGATATGGGCCAAGGACAAACTTCACGGTCTGAACAGCAGCGGAAAAGCGCCACAGCTGCTTTCCTCCAAAGAGCTTATCGAGAAAGGCTTTACCGATATGCCTGTATACGGCCTTACACCCGTTACCGTCCCCGGCACACCTGCAGCCTGGGCGGCCCTATCCGAGCGCTTTGGAAAACTGCCCTTCGAAACTCTTCTGAATCCAGCCATCGAAACAGCACGAAACGGATTCGCCATCACTCCGGCCGTAGCTAAGTTTTGGGATAAGGCCTTTGTGAAATTCAAAGAACAGCTCCACGGAGACGTTTTCGACAACTGGTTTCAGGTTTTTGCACCTCTGGGCCGAGCGCCCAAGGCAGGCGAAATCTGGTCCTCGGAACATCACGCCCAAACCTTGGAAGAGATCGCCCGTACAAAAGGAGACTCCTTCTACAGAGGACACCTGGCCGACCAAATTGACGCCTTCAGCCAGGCCAACGGCGGCTATATCCGAAAATCCGACCTTGCAGCCTATACCCCTGAATGGGTGGAGCCCATTAAAACAGAATATAAGGGATATGAAGTTTGTGAAATCCCCCCCAACGGTCACGGTATCAGCGCTCTGATGGCCTTGAATATATTCAAGTGTTTCGAGGTATCCGGAAAGGATGACACCCTCACCTATCACCGACTCATCGAATCCATGAAGCTGGCCTTTGCCGACGCCAAAGAGTACGTCGCCGATCCCCGGTTCATGGTCTGCTCACCGGAAGAACTGTTGTCCGAAGCCTACGCCAAAAGGCGAGCCGCTTTGATAGGGGATACCGCATTACTCCCCAGCCCCGGCACCCCTCAACAGGGTGGGACTGTCTATCTGTGCGCCGCCGACAGCGAGGGCAATATGGTCTCCTATATCCAAAGCAACTACATGGGCTTCGGTTCAGGAATCGTCGTTCCGGGAACCGGAATCGCACTGCACAACCGAGGAAACAACTTCTCACTGGAACCCGGACATCCCAATTGCGTCGAGGGGGGGAAAAAGCCTTACCACACGATTATCCCCGGCTTCCTGTTGAAAGACGGACAGGCAGTAGGGCCCTTCGGCGTCATGGGTGGCTTTATGCAGCCCCAGGGCCATCTGCAGGTAATCACCAGCACCATTGATTTTCAACTGAATCCCCAGGACGCTTTAGATGCCCCCCGATGGCAGTGGACCAAGGATAAAACCATTAAGGTTGAACAAAGCTTCCCCTCCGACATCATACAAGAATTAGTCGCCATGGGTCACACCATCGTGGTAGATTATGAATCCGGTGGCTTCGGTCGAGGACAGATCATCTGGAAGACCGCAGAGGGTACGCTCTGTGGGGGAACAGAGTCCCGTTGCGACGGATACATTGCCGTCATGTAGAAAACATCCCAACGAAAGAGGCTGGCAAGCCGGGCATACCCCGATCTTCCCAGCCTCTTTCCACGTCCTTACAATCTCTTTATTCAGAGCAGCGGTATACGATTTCCCCACCCTTGACCGTCATAAGACATTCCGTATCCTTAATCCCCATGGGATCAATTTCAAAGATATTCTGCGAAAGCACCGCCATATCTGCCAATTTACCCGGCTCAAGACTCCCCTTCACCCGCTCCTCATGGGCACAGCAGGCCCCATTCACCGTGTACCCGCGTACAGATTCCTCCACCGAGAGCTTTTCCTCCGGAAGCCATCCCCCTTCCGGAAGCCCTGCCATGTCGCAGCGGTTCACAGCACAGAATATATTTTCAAATGGATTGGGCTTCTCAATGGGACAGTCGGTTCCAAAGCTAATGAGAACACCTTTTTCCTTCAACGTTTTCCAGTTATAAGCGTGTTTCGCCCGTTGAACCCCCACTCTTTTTTCAACAATCTTAGAATCGCTGGCGACAAAGATCGGCTGAATCAGAGCAGATATGCGGTTTTTCGCAATCCTGTCCAAGGCATCCTTTGATGTAATCTGACAGTGAACAATACCATGCCGGACATCTTCCAGATCAAACTCCTTTTGGGCACGTTCAATCCCATCTATAATCATATCAATGGTCCGGTCTCCAATTCCATGGATCGCCACCGGCATACCATTCAAATGTGCCGTTCGGATCATTGCCGTCAACAGTTCTTCAGAGAAATTGACAATTCCGGCGGTGGATGGATCATCGTTATATGGAGCATGAAGCCCCGCCGTACGCCCCCCCAAGGAACCGTCGGCCAAGAGTTTCAACGCCCCAATGCGGTAATTATCGTCACCGCTTCCGTAAGGATGCCCCGAATCGATAAATGCCTGAAGTTCTGTAGGCCCCGAAAACCTGCACTGCTGGGAAATTCGGACTTTAAGACGGTTTTCTGCATTCAGCTCCTGATAAATATCCATAGCCTCACAGCTATTATCAATAAAATCATCCGAATGTACCGACGTAATCCCCAGGGCCGAAAGCCTGTCCATTGCTTTTAATATATAGTTCTTTCGGGTTTCTCTGTCAGGTTTAGGGACATAGCTTCGCATATACCGGACCGCTCCCTCTTTTATGACCCCCGTGGGACGATCGTCCTCCAGCTCAATTTCACCTTCCGGTATCACCGTATCCACCGCTATTCCCGCTATTTCAAGAGCTTTGGAATTGCACACATCCACATGATGGCACATCCGGGACAGTACAATAGGTATTTCTGTAGAAATCTGATCCAAATCGTCCCGGGTAATGCGCTTCCTTCCTTGGAAAATCTCCTCATTCCAGCCAGCTCCTAGAAGCCACTGCCCCGGAACAGGGGAATTCCGGGCTAAAAAGCGGCGAGCTCGATCTAAAACGTCCTCAACCGAGCACGCCCCCATCAAATCCACCTCGCCGAGGCTCTTTCCATAAACCAACAGGTGCAGATGGGTGTCATTGAATCCAGGAACAACGGTCTTCCCCCGTAAGTCAATCAGTTGTACGTCCTCCCCTGCACCCTCCAGCATTGTTTTATCCGAACCCGTTCCAGCAATAATTCCATTTTCAGAAAGCACCGCTTCTACAACGGCATTTTCAGAATCCATCGTATAAATCCTGCCATTAAAAAACAACCGTTTCATAATATCCTCCTTATGACCATCTCTTGTTACTTTAGAAACGTTGCAAGACTTGTACCAATCATCACCCGATCCCTGCAGTTACTTTTTCGTGTTTTTTCTTCTCCCCCGGGTCTTTCCATATTATTTTGGGATGAATTTACGATATACTATATCCCACAAGCACCAACCTCCGCTGCCAAAAGGAGCTCCTATGAAAAATGTGATGTTGATTACCATCCGTGATGAAATCAGTCAGATGTACGCCGCTGAACTTCAGCTAATTTTCGACGGCTATCTGACTATCATCCCCTATAGCTTTGAGAATCCTCACAAGGAGCCCTTCAATAAGGAATATCTGAAGGGCATGGATCTGATTGTCATCACATCCAACAACGTTTTTTCGCTGATCAGGAACCATATCGATGAGAAAACACCGGTGGTATACATTCATTTTACCTTTATGCAGGAAAAGATTGATCTTTTAAAATTATACCCCAGGGACACAAACGCGTATATTGGCTTTAAATCCTACTCCGCATCGTTTCAGACCGTTTCCCTTCTGTATGAACTGGGGCTCAATAATCTGAATCTGCGGGTCTACGACCCCAACTACACTCACCCTCAAGATATCGATGTTGCCATTGCCAGTGATAATTCAAACATCTTCCCGGCTGAAATCACCAACATTCTTAATATCGGCCAGCGAAAAATCGCCTTTAACACCATCATGGACATTGCCACCAGTCTGATCATTATGGACGATGCCCTGGAAAACCGTATTTACTCGTATTGCGGCGATATGGCCATTCATGACAACTGTTTGAATTATTTTTATGATAAATCCTCCTATGTTAAGGTTCAATTACAAACCATTATAAACTGTATCGACGATGCCTTTATCATGTTGAACCATCACTATACAATTCTGAACCACAACAGCCAATTACTCACCCTGTTTAGAACAGATAAGAAACTGATAAACTCCAACCTTGCCGACCTTCCTGAATTTGCAGGAATCTATCAGAAGATCTGTTCGCACAAGGAATTTAAAAACGAGCTTCTGACAATCGAAAATTCGAACAAGAAAATCCTTCTCTCCAAGGAAATTGTGAAGGACCGAGACAACACCTATGAAATATACATCCTGATTCTGAAGGACGTCACAAAAGTCATCAATCTGGAAAACACCCTCCGCAAGCAATTGGCTAAGAAGGGACACGTGGCCAAATATACCTTCGAGAGCATTCGTGGTAAAAGCCCTGCTGTTCTCGGCTGTATTGAAAAAGCCAGGAAGATCGCCGCCATCGACAAACCTACCCTGATTATCGGCGAAAGCGGAACCGGCAAAGAACTTTTTGCACAGTCCATTCACAACAACTCTGTCCGTAAAAACTTCCCCTTCATTGCTATCAACTGCGCCGCTCTGGCCCCAACGCTCCTTGAAAGCGAACTCTTCGGTTATGAGGAAGGTTCCTTCACAGGGGCCAAAAAAGGAGGCAAGCTGGGACTCTTCGAAACCGCTCATAAAGGAACACTTTTTCTTGATGAAATCTGTGAAATGAATCTGGAAATTCAGGCAAAGCTTCTTCGTGTATTGGAAGAAAAAGAGATCATGCGGATCGGCAGCAACGAAATCATCGCCATAGACGTGAAAATCATAGCCGCCACCAACAAGAACATGAAAGACCTTGTGGACAAAGGGCTGTTTCGTTTGGACTTGTTTTTCAGACTCAACACCGTGATGTTGCGGATCCCCCCTTTAAAGGAACGCCACGGTGATGTATTGCTCCTTACCCAGCACTTCCTCCAGGAATTAGGCGCTGCCGGAAAGCAATTCAGCGATGAGGCCTCCGGATTTCTTCTGTCCTATCCCTGGCAGGGCAATGTACGGGAACTCCGGAATTGCATTGAGTATATGGCCAGCGTTTCCGACGAATTAATTACCGCCGAACATATCCCCGAATACATGCTCACCGACACCACCCCTCCGACAGTTGCCCTTAACTCCTCCCATCTGTCAGTCAGCGGCCCCTTGGGCTTTCATGATCTGCAGGCTCAGAAAAAAGTACTGGAGCTCCTTCTTCAGCATAATATGGGCCGGAGAGGACTGGTAGAGGCGTTGCAGGACCACGGGATCCGGATCAGCGAGTATCGTCTCCGTTCCACTCTGGAAGAATTAAACCGCAAGGGCTACGTATTTTTCGGCAAAGGCCGCTCCGGCGCGGTCATTACCACCAGCGGAAGGAACGCACTGCTTTACGGCACATTCTGAACACTGGCGATAACGCCCACATTACTAACACCCGGTACCACAGATGAACACCGATAAAGGGCAATGAATGTTCAAAAAAAGAGCACGGCACATTCGGAATTCACTCCGAATATGCCGTGCTCTTGTGCCAATGAGCGCATTATCCACTATTGACGATTTTCTTTTATGCAAACTTCTTAAAGATGATGGAGGCGTTGTGACCGCCGAAGCCCAAGGAGTTGGACAGCGCAGCACGAACTACTTTGGCCTTCCCCACATTGGGCACGTAGTCCAGATCCAGCTCCGGGTCCGGAGTATCGTGATTGATGGTGGGATGAATGAAATCTTCGTTGAGGCTCATCAGACAGGCAATGGCTTCCACCCCGCCGGAGGCACCCAGAAGGTGACCCGTCATGGACTTGGTGGAATTGACGCACAGCTTATAGGCGTAATCGCCGAAGGTTGACTTGATGGCCGCCGTCTCGTTTTTATCATTGTAAGGAGTTGATGTTCCGTGGGCGTTGATGTAATCAACATCCTCCGGTTTCATTCCCGCATCTTCCAGGGCAATCCGCATGGAGCGGGCTGCACCTTCACCCCCCGGCGCCGGAGATGTGATATGGTAGGCATCACAGGTGGTGCCGAAGCCGGCCACTTCGCCGTAGATCTTCGCTCCGCGCTTCTGTGCGTGCTCCAGGGTTTCGAATACCAGAACTCCGGCCCCTTCTCCCATAACGAAGCCGTCACGGTCCGCTGTAAACGGTCGGCTGGCTTTTGTGGGCTCCTCATTGCGGGTGGACATGGCCTTCATGGTACAGAAGCCTGCAAAGCCCATGGGGGTTATGGACGCTTCCGTGCCACCGGTGAAGATCACATCGGCATCGCCGCGCTGAAGAAGCCGAAAGGCATCCCCCATGGCGTTGGTTCCCGAGGCACAGGCGGTAACCACCGTGGTACACGGCCCCTGCGCATTAAGTGCGATTGCCGCGTTGCCTGAGGCAAGATTGACGATCATCATCGGTACCAGGAACGGACTTACCCGGCCCGGCCCCTTTTCCAGCAATTTCTGATGTTCCTTTTCAAGGGTGCCGATGCCGCCGATGCCATTGCCAAGGATGACGCCCATCCGCTGGGGATCCACATTTTCCTTGGTGATGCCGGCATCTTCAGCGGCCAGAACAGAAGCCGCTACCGCAAACTGTGAAAAACGGTCCATTCGTCGCGCTTCTTTTTTATCAATGTATTTCTCAGGGTCAAAATCCCGTACTTCCCCCGCCATCTGGGTGGTGAATTCGGTAGCGTCAAACAGAGTCACCGGTCCGATGCCGTTCTTTCCGGCCTTCAAGGCTTCCCAGTATGCTTCACGGCCGATGCCGATGGGGGTTATAACCCCTATTCCGGTAATAACTACACGCTTGTTCAAAAGGATTTCCTCCTGCACTTAGCTTACTTGTTGGCGTCCACATAAGCGGCGATGTCGCCGATATTCTTGAATTTCTCTGCTTCTTCATCAGGGATCTCAACACCAAACTCATCTTCAATCGCCATGATGATCTCTACTGCATCCAGGGAGTCTGCCTCCAGGTCGCCCATAAGGGAAGTTGCTGCAGTGATTTCAATATCGTCGCTCACACCAAGTTGCTCTTTTACGATACCTTTGATTTTTTCGAATGTCATTGTTTGTTCCATCCTTTCGATTGTTGTTTTTTTGTTAGTTGTAGGTGAAATTATTATAGCCACGGATAACACGGATTCACACGGATAAACTATGAGGGAATATTTATCACCCTCTTCGAGGGAGGTCAACCTAAAATCATCCGTGAATATCCGTGTTATCCGTGGCCATTACCTTTTACTAGATGTGCAGGCCGCCGTCAACCAGCAGAACCTGCCCCGTGATATAACGGGCACCGGCGGAGCAAAGGAACGCTGTGGATTTTGCAATATCTTCAGCTTCTCCCAAGTTCCCTAGAGGGATGGCCTCCCGGTATTTGGCCATCAGGTCTTCCGGCAGGGCATCGGTCATGTCGGTACGGATAAAACCCGGCGCAATGGCATTCACCGTAATACCGCGGGAAGCAAATTCCTTGGCCGCTGATTTCGTCAAGCCGATGAGACCCGCCTTGGATGCGGCATAGTTGGCCTGCCCTGTGTTACCCATTACCCCTACCACGGAGCTGATATTTACAATCCGCCCGGTTCTTTTCTTCATCATTGCTTTACCAACCAGCTTCGTCATCAGGAACGCGCCCTTCAGATTTATCTGAAGAACCTCGTCCCAATCCTCCTCCTTCATACGGATAAGGAGAGCATCCCGGGTTATGCCGGCGTTGTTTATCAAAAAGTCAATCTGACCGAAGGCTTCAATGGCTTTATCCACCAGATTCTCAGCATCGACAGATTTCGACACATCCGCCTGGATGGCCAACGCCTTGACACCAAGGGCTTCAATTTCTTCAACCACAGACTGGGCCATCTCAGCATTCCGGGTATAGTTTACCACAATATTCGCTCCCTGACTTGCCAATTCCAGAGCGATGGCTTTTCCAATTCCTCTGGAGCCGCCGGTCACCAGGGCTGTTTTGCCTGACAGATTCATTGTGCGTCCCTCCGATTTTTAAGCGCTTCCAGAGTTTTCTCCAGAGATTCACCGTCCTCCACATTAAGGATGGTGACATCCTTGGACACTCTTTTAATGAATTTTGAAAGTGCGTTTCCGGGCCCTACCTCGACAAAGCAGTCCACGCCTTCTTCAATCATGGTTCTGACGCACTCTCCCCATCGCACCGGATTGGATACCTGCTTCACCAACAGCTCCTGTACGGACTGCGGTCCCGGATATGCCTTCCCGTGAACATTGGAGATGACTGGAATCTGGAATGCGCCCATGGGCACTGCCGCCAGCACCGATGCCAGCTTCTCCCCGGCACCCTTCAGCATGCTGGTGTGAAAGGGGGCGGATACCGGTAGCAGGACCGCTTTCTTTGCGCCCAACTCCTTGGCCTTTTCCACACCTTTTTCAACGGCTGCCGCCTCACCGGCGATGACAAGCTGTTGGGGGCAGTTGAAGTTGGCAGGCTCACAGATACCGAACTGCGACCCGTATTTGCATGCCTCAATGACCCGTTCGTCATCAATGCCCATGATGGCCGCCATGGCGCCGACCCCTGCAGGCACTTCCTCCTGCATGAACTTGCCCCGCCGCCGGACCGTTTTAACCGCGTCCTCAAAGGAAATAACCCCTGCACAAACCAGCGCTGTGTACTCCCCCAAGCTGAGTCCTGCCGTTATTTCCGGCTCAAACCCTTCCTGCTTCAATATCTCCAATACAGCATAGCTTACCGTAAGGATGGCCGGCTGTGTATTCTCTGTTTTCTTAAGTTCTTCTTCGGGTCCTTGGAAGCACAGGGAACGCATATCCAACCCCAATGCCGCTCCGGCACGGTCAAACACCTTTCCGGCAACCGGATAGGCTTCCGCCAACGCCTGACCCATGCCTACTGTCTGAGCCCCTTGGCCCGGAAATACAAATGCCAGTTTTCCCATCGTATCACCCCTTACCAGCGCAGTACTGCGGCGCCCCAGGTGAGGCCCGCGCCGAATCCAACCATTACAACGATATCGCCGTCCTTGATTTTACCCGCCTCCAACGCCTCATCCAGTGCAATGGGCACCGATGCCGCAGAGGTGTTGGCGTACTTGTCCAGATTCACCGCCACTTTTTCCAAGGGAAGGTTCAGGCGCTTTGCGGCAGCACTTACGATCCGTATATTTGCCTGATGGGGAACCAGATAATCGATATCGGCCGCCGTCATGCCCGCCTTGGAAAGCGCCGCCACCGAAGCATGCTCCATGATACGGACCGCGAACTTGAACACTTCACTGCCATCCATGCGGATGGTGTTTAATTTTTTCTCCAGAACCTCCGGAGTCACCGGCATACGGGTTCCTCCGGCGTACACATCCAGAAACCGGCCCCCTTCGCCGTCGGCCCCCAGCTCGCTGGCCAGAATCCCCGCATCCCCTTCTGCCGGACCGATGACCGCCGCTCCGGCACCGTCTCCGAAGAGTACACAGGTATTGCGGTCTGACCAGTCGATAATACGGGAGAACACTTCTGCGCCGATCACCAGACAGTATTTGTACATCCCCGTGGCGATAAACTGATTGGCAATGACCATGCTATACACAAACCCGCTGCAGGCTGTTTCCAGATCAAAAGCCGCTGCTTTTTTTGCACCGATGTTTTTCTGCACCACACAGGCAGTAGCCGGAAATGCGCTGAAATCCGGGGTGGAAGTCGCCACAATGATCAGGTCAATCTCTTCCGCCCTGACACCGGCTTTAGACAATGCCTTTATGGCTGCTTCCGAAGCCAGGTCGGAGGTTGCCACCTCCGGATCGGCTATACGCCGCTCTCGGATGCCGGTACGGGAAACCACCCATTCATCGTTGGTATCCACTATTTTTGCAAGGTCATCGTTGGTTACAATCCTGTCCGGCAGCGCTCTGCCCGTGCCAAGAATCTTTCCTCGAATAAGCGGTTGGTTCACGAATTACTCCTGTTCCGGGATCTCTTCCTGGGGCATCCCCTCAGTAGATCCGCTTGTTGTAAGCTGTGCCTGAATCTTCTCAATCACCCCGGCTGCCGCGTACTTTTCAGCATATCGGAATGCATTCATAAACGCTTTGGCATTGGAGCTGCCATGAGCCTTCACCACCGGACGCAGGGTGCCAAGGAGCGGCGCCCCGCCGTACTCCCGATAATCCATTTTTTTCTTGAATGCCTTCAGGCCATCCGCAACCAGCAAGGCTGCGATTTTCGTCAGGATATTTTTTTTGAAGAGCAACTGAAGGAAGCTGCTGAATGTCTTGCCGTAACCCTCGCTGAGCTTCAGAATCACGTTGCCTGTGAACCCGTCGCATATAATGACATCCGCTGCTCCCGCCGGGATATCACGGGCTTCCAGATTTCCGATGAAATTCAGCCCGGAATCCTTGATCAGCTCGTAGGCCTCCGAAACCAAAGAATTTCCTTTCCCCTCTTCGGAGCCCACATTCACAAGACCTACCTTGGGTGATGGTATCCCCAGCACTTCTTGGGCGTAGATGGAGCCCATGGTGGCAAACTGGAGCAAATTCCGGGGGATGCACTCTGTGTTGGCACCCGCATCGGCCAAAACAGAAACCCCCTTATCCGTGGGAAAAACCGTCGTCAGAGCCGGGCGATCAATACCTTTAATGCGCCCCACCTTCAAGGTTCCCCCTGCCAGAAGGGCTCCGGTATTCCCGGCAGATATCAGGGCATCCACTTCTCCCTTTTTCAACATATCCAGGCCGATCACCAGGGAGGACTGCTTTTTTGTCCTTATGGCCTGAACCGGCTTGTCTTCATTGGTAATGCGTTCAGCGGCATGAATGATATGTACCCGTTTTTCATCATATGTATACTTTTTAAGTTCTTCACGAATCGCCTGCTCATCACCGATCAGCACCACATCCGAGGTAATCACCCTCAGGGCTTCAACACCGCCCCTGACGGTTTCTGCCGGCGCGTGGTCGCCTCCCATGGCATCGATTGCCAATTTCATCATGGCCGCACCCCTTCCTGTCTGATAACAGATACCAGAATGAATTTACCCCGGAAGACCACATCATCCTTCACATGGATCAGCACATGGACAAAGTACTCATCCCCCCGGACACGGCTGACTTTGGCTTTCGCCACCAGCTTCTGTCCCGCCAGTACCGGAACACGGTATTTGATATTGGCCACCCCGGTGATGGCGACATCGGCGTCAATTACGGCCATGGCCAGGGACTCTGCCATAGCGAAAATAAAATGTCCCTTGATTATCTGTGTACGTTCAAAGGCCTGGCTCTTATCGGTTTCCAGAATAGATATTCCCGCTCTGTTAAGCTCCAGATCAATGAGCTCTCCAATTATTTCACTCCGACCAAGGGTCTTCACCTTATCGGTGTTTTTTGTGGCTACGGTCCGGATGCGCTGCCGCAGCTCCGGAATGCGGAGCTCCAACCGATCCAGGCGGACAGTCTGAATGCTGACCTTGAAGCGGTCACTCAGTTCTTCATCCGTCATAAAGGGGTTCTCTTCAACCACCTGCAGCAGTTTTTCTAATCGGTCCTTTTTTGACAACCTGCCGGCTTTCATGTCATCACCTCGATTAGTACTTGAAATTAGCACCTGCTACTAAAATTCAGTATAGCGGAGTTCATTGAAGATTGCAATACCCAATCCCATCACCCTGCTATGAGCATGTCGTAGTATAAGGTCACAACTCATTTTATGATACTTCCGTATAAAACAAAAGCCCCGGACGGGGTCCAGGGCTATCATTTATTGTCTTCGGTGACTATGCTTCTACAGAAACGACTTCTTTGCCCTTGTAATATCCACAGGAACCGCAAACCCGGTGAGGGATTGCCAGCTCATGGCATTGAGGACATTTAATCATGCAAGGTGCCGTCATTTTGATGTTCGCTGATCGGCGACTATCTCTTCTGGCTTTGGATATCTTCCGCTTAGGTACTGCCATTGTTACACCTCCTTACGTTTCAGTAACTCTTGTAGCGCCGCCATTCTGGGGTCTACTGTATCCATCTCACAGGCACAAGAGCCTGTATTCAGGTTCTGTCCGCACATCTGACAAAGGCCGGCGCACGTCTCCGTACAAAGCATCTTCAGAGGCAGGTTCATCAGCACATCATCCTCAACAATAGGGTCCAGGTCTGCTGAATCGCCTTCAATCATCCAGATGTCTTCACCTTCATCATCTTCTTCACTTTCGTTTCCTGCCTCGCCCTTCTCAAGAATACGGGTGAGTTCACCGGAATATTCATAGTCAAAAAGCTCAAGGCAACGGTCGCAGGGTACTTTCACCTGACCTGAATAGGTCATTTCCAGTATGAATCTGCGCCCGGATCTCAGCACTTTGCCTGTCCCCAGAACTGGTCGCGATTCCACGGGATGCAAGTGGTCAAAAATTAACCCTGGATCCGACTCCATTCGGTAATCAAATGAAATCTCCTGGGTCTTCCCTGTTACCAAGGGTGTTAAATCAATCCGCATGACATACTCCTTTGCGTATAACATGATTATTATACCGACCACAGGATTCTTTGTCAAGGCTTCTCGAAGCGAGATTCACACGGGAAAAAAAGCCGCCGGGGCAGGACCACAGCGGCTGAATCCGTTTTACTTGGTTGTAAGTGATTTGGTGTCTCTTGCGATTACAAGCTCTTCGTTGGTTGGGATAACCATGATTTTCACCTTGGAGCCGTCGGTGTTCACGAAGGCTTCCTTGCCGCGGGTCTTGTTCTTCTCTTCATCCAGCTCGATGCCCATGAAGCTCAGGCCTTTGCAGATGTATGAACGGTTCACTGCGGAGTTTTCCCCAAGACCGGCAGTGAATACGATGCCGTCCACGCCGCCCATGTCGGCTGCGTATGCTGCAATATATTCCTTAACCCGTTGGTCGAAGGTTTGAAGCGCCAGAACAGCTCTTTCATTGCCTTTCTCTGCAGCCTCTTCAATGTCGCGGAAATCGCTGGAGATGCCGGAGATCCCAAGAACGCCGGATTTCTTGTTAAGAACATCGTTCATCTGGTCCGCAGTAAGGCCTTCTTTACCCATGATGTAGGTTACGATGGCAGGGTCGATATCGCCGCACCGCGTACCCATGATCAGACCTTCCAGCGGCGTGAAGCCCATGGAAGTGGCTACGGATTTTCCGCCTTCAACTGCACAGATGCTGGCGCCGTTGCCCAGGTGGCATGTGATCAGCTTAAGATCCTTGACGTCCTTGCCCATCATATCTGCCGCCCGGCCGGAAACATATTTGTGGCTGGTTCCGTGGAAGCCGTAGCGACGGACTTTATATTTGTCGTAATATTCGTATGGAAGCGGGTAGATGTAAGCGCTGCGGGGCATTGTCTGGTGGAACGCGGTATCAAAGGTTGCAACGTTGGGGACCCCTGGCAGCAGCTCCTGAATCGCCTTGATTCCGATGATGTTGGCCGGATTGTGAAGGGGCGCCAGTTCAACGCACTCCTCAAGGGCCACCATGACCTGAGCGTCAACCACTACGGACTCGCTGTATTTCTCGCCGGCATGAACCACCCGGTGGCCGCAGGCATTGATTTCCTTAAGATCCGCAACAGCACCGTAGGCTTTGTCTGTAAGGGCCTTAAGCACCTCTGCAAGGGCTTCTTTGTGTGTAGGCATGGGCACTTCGATCAGTGTCTTGCCGGTTTTTTCTGTTTCGTGCTTCAGTCTGGAGCCTTCAATGCCGATACGTTCAACCAGGCCGATTGCCATAACGCTCTCATCAACCATGTTGATCAGCTGATACTTCAATGATGAACTTCCGCAGTTAATTACCAGTACGTTCAATTGTTATCCCCCTCGTGTCGAAAAAATTGACAAATCCCGATAAACCCAATACAGTTTTTATTATAAACGAGAGAAATAATAATTCAATAGAAAATGGCTGGAAAACGATTCTTTCATGGCTTATAAGATTTTTTTAATGTATACAAAATGCATATCCATACCTGTCGGAGGTTTTTATGAAGGTTTTAGGCTTGATCACGGAATACAATCCGTTTCACAATGGACATCTGCATCATCTGAAGGAATCCAAAGCCCTCACCGGCATCGACCTGACCATCGCGGTGATGAGCGGTCATTTCCTGCAGCGGGGCGCTCCGTCACTCACCGATAAATGGACCCGGGCAGAAATGGCTGTGCGGTCCGGTGTGGATCTTGTGGTGGAGCTTCCGGCCATTTATGCCTGCTCCAGCGCCGAGTTTTTCGCGTCTGCCGGGGTTTCCCTGCTCCATAGCATGGGTGTAACGGATATTTGTTTCGGATCAGAGGACGGCAATATCACCCCGATGATGACATCGGCCCGCATTCTTGCCAAGGAACCCTCTGATTTCAAAGAGGCACTGAGAAGTGGTCTGGACAAAGGGCTCAGCTTCCCTGAGGCTCGGGAGATGGCACTATCCGCTGTTCTTTTATCCGGAGGCGTAGAAATGGATACCCCCAACAATATCCTCGGCGTTGAATACTGCAAGGCCATATTGACCCAGAACATCCCCATGACTCCACACACCATAAAGCGAATCGGCACCGGCTATCACAGCACCGATATCGCTGGTGAAATTTGCAGCGCCACCGCTATTCGCCAGATCGTGCGAGAATCCACTGAAACACCGGATTTCCACATCGTAATGCCGAAAGAGGCCGCCCCCCTTATGGATGCGGCATATATGTCCGGAAATATCACCTCAGAGGGTGACCTCTTCCCCATCCTCCGTTATCTTTTGAGAGCGCAGCCCTCGTATGTTGCCCCGGACATTGCCGATTGCGATCATGGACTCCTAAACCGCCTTATTGAGGCCTCAAAAACCGCACACTCCTTCGACGAACTTGTTCAAAAGGCAAAGACCCGCCGCTATACCCTTACCCGGATCCAGCGGGTGCTGATGTCCCTGCTGCTGGGAATACGGAAGGACACCCGGGAGCGGTTGGGTGCCCCTCGGTATATCCGGGTTCTGGGAACCTCCGGAGCGGGCCGGGAGTACCTGAAAACGCAAAAGAAGGCGCTTCAGCTCCCCGTCATCAACAATCTGGCCCGTTTCAGCACGGAGGACGACCTGCTTAAGGAGATGCTGGCCTACGATATCCTTGCCACCGACCTGTTCGCCATGACCCTGGAAAACCCGGAGCTTCGAATACAAGGTAAGGATTATAAAATTAAGAGCCCTTTTCTGGGCAACTAAAAAGACAGCCTCGGCTGTCTTTTTCTGTATCAGAGCTATCGGGGATTGAATCGGTCCAGTTCCTTGCGGTTGTCGTTCACGGTGATCAGCATGCGGTGAAGTTCTTTTTCCAGGTTCTCCAGAATCTCATCCGCATAGCAGTAGGAGCCGGTTTTGATCTCGTCGGATTTTTCAACGGATTCGTTGATAAGCTCATCCGCTTTCTTCCGCGCCAGTTTCATGATTTCGCTCTGATCCACCAGGGCCATGGCCTGGGCATGGGCATCGCTCATCATTTGATTCATATCACTCTGGGCCTTTTGAATAAGCCGTTCTGTCTCCTCCTGGGCATCTGAAAGAATTTTTGAGCGTTCGTCCTTGATCCATTTTGCCTGTTTCACTTCATCTGGCAATTGAATGCGTATTTCTTTGATAAGTTCAAGAACATCTTCCCGATCAATCAGAGCTTTCCCTGAAAAAGGCACCGAGGCCGCCCCTTCCATTTTTTCTTCCAGTTCATCCAGCAAAACCAGAACGCGCATATTATTCCTCCTTTAGCTTATCCTTGAGCAATTGATTGACGGCGGGGGGAACCAGGCTCTCCACACTGCCGCCCAATCGGTATATTTCTTTCACCAGACTTGAACTCAGGTACGAATTTTCGTTGGCCGTCATCAGGAAGATCGTTTCCGCGCCGGAATTCAACTTGCGATTCATCAGCGCCATCTGGAACTCCGCCTCGAAATCACTGATGGCACGGAGTCCTTTGACAATCAGAGGGATATCCTGTTCTTTCATATAGTTTATCAAAAGTCCGCTGAAGGAATCAACCCGAACATTTGGAATATCCTCTGTTACCTGTCTCAGAAGCTCCAGGCGCTCCTCCAATGTAAAGAGCGGATTTTTAGCGGTATTGATCAGAACTGCCACAACCAGTTCATCCACCAGGGCGGCTGCCCGTCGGATGATATCTAAATGGCCATTGGTCACCGGATCGAAGCTTCCGGGATAGACTGCCCTCATGGGTTAACCTCCCTGTATATCGAAAGCGTGGTACGCCCGTATTTTTTTACGTTGATTCGCTGCAGATGCCCCTCTTGCTCGGGCACCCTATCGGTGTCCTCGTGCTCGGCAACCACCAGGGCCTCCGGGTTCAATACCCGGCACTCAACCAACTGCTTCAGGGTAATGGGAACCCAGCCCTTCTGATAGGGGGGATCCATAAAAACCAGATCGAAGGTTCTACCTTCATTTTGGAGCTGACGAAGGGCCGATGCCGCATCCGATTGAAGGATTCTGGCTTTGTCCGACAACCGTGTACGCTTCAGGTTATCACTGATGACAGTATAACATTTTTTGTCCGCTTCAACCAGAACCGCATCCAACGCTCCCCGACTAAGGGCTTCTATGGACAATGCTCCGGATCCGCTGAAAAGGTCCAGTACGGACGTGTCACGAATTTCATGCTGTATGATATTGAACAGATTCTCTTTTACCCTGTCGGTGGTGGGCCGTGTACCAAGCCCTTCCGGAGCATTGAGGGAAATCCCCCGTGCCGTTCCGCTGATAACCCTCATGTCTCGCCTCCTGTATGGCTTTAAAACAGGCCTATTGTATCTTGCGTTTCATATCCTCACAACGAAAGCTAGATCGTAAAATCACTGATAAACCGCTTCATAAAGGCCGTTTCTTCCGGAGAAAGGTCTCTTCCCTGGCTGGTTTTAAGCGCCTGTCGCTGGGCTTGTTCCAACAGGTCCCAGTCCGTCAGCAGATTGGCGGCCTTCATTTCAGGGAGGCCGTGCTGCCGCGTGCCCAGAATCTCCCCGGGCCCCCGCAGCTCCAGATCCTTTTGTGCAATAAGGAATCCATCCCTGGTTTCACTGAGTGTTTTGATTCGCTCCTGAGCAACCTTCCCCGGCTTGGCGCTCATCAGGAAGCACCAGCTTTGCCTGTCCCCCCGGCCCACACGGCCCCTCAGCTGATGGAGCTGGGCAAGGCCGAACCGGTCGCTGTCCTCGATAACCATGACCGTTGCCGCAGGGACATCCACCCCTACCTCAATAACGGTTGTTGAAACCAGAATGGAGAGCTCCCCAGCCACAAATCGTCTCATGGTCTCCTCTTTATCTGCAGCCTTCATTTTACCATGGATCAGACCGATTGAGCGGTTCTTGAAAGCACCCTTTTGCAGAGTCTCAAAGTGGGTTTCTGCTGAAACGGCATCCACCTCCTCCGAATCGGCCACCAATGGACACACCACATACACCTGATTGCCTCCGTCCAGCTGTTCATGGATGAACCGATACATATCGGCGCGTTTGGATTCTCTGACGTAGTGGGTCTTTATGGGAACACGGCCCCGGGGCATTTCCTGAAGATAGGAAACCTCCACGTCGCCGTAAAGGATCAGGCTAAGGGTTCGGGGAATCGGGGTCGCGCTCATGAACAGAATATCCGGATGATCCCCTGATTTTTGCGCCAGCAGGCTTCTCTGTCTGACACCGAAGCGATGCTGCTCATCGGTGACCACCATGGACAGATTATGGAACGCCACACTGTTTTGTATCAGGGCATGGGTGCCGATTGCCACCTGTATCTCACCCTTTTCTATCCCTTCAAGCGTTCTTGCCCGCTCCCGGTCTCCGCTGACCAACAGCCCCACAGAGATGCCCAGAGGCTCCAGCATCCGTTTGAAAAAGCGATGGTGCTGCCTTGCCAGAATCTCCGTAGGCGCCATGACGGCCGCCTGGTGACCGCTGATGGCCGCATAATAAACGGCACCCAGGGCCAGAACCGTTTTACCGGAACCCACATCTCCCTGAACCAGCCGGTTCATCAGCAAAGGCCGTTCCATATCCTGCAGTATGGCGTTCAGTATATCCTTCTGACCATCGGTCAGCTGAAACGGCAAGGATGCCAACAACGGCGCAACCGAATCCGAACCGATATAACGGTGACTTTTTTCAGCAGCCAGGGTGTCCCGTTTGATAAGGAACAGGGCCAGCTGAATGAGATACAGCTCCTCAAAGGCGAACCGGCGCCTGCCGCTCTCTGCCTCTGCCAGGGTTGACGGCTGATGGATAGAGTGAATCGCCTGATTCAGGGGCAAAAGCGCCACCTCTTCCACCAGTGGTCCGTGAAGGGTTTCCGGAACAGCAATGCCCAATTTCAAGATGCCGCCGATCAGATTGCGGATATCCGTCTGTGTCAGGCCTTCTATCGACGGGTACACCGGTGTCAGACCGGAGAATTTCTCCCATTCTTCCTCTTTACAAAACTCCGGATGCATCAGACTTGGAAGGCGGCCGTCCCTCTTGATTGATCCATGGAAATAGCAGACTTCTCCTGTCTGGAAGGCCCCTTTCAAAAAGCGGGCATTGAAGAAAACCACCTCCGCCTTTCCCGTACCGTCACTGATCATCACTTTCATTGGGGCCCTCGATGCGGGACCATAGGACGGGGCGTGCCGCACACTTTCCACAACACCCTTTACCGTCACCTTCGCCTCCGACTGGGCAGATGCAATCTCCGTCAGGTTGCTTCGGTCCACGTAGCCTCTTGGAAAATGGTACAGAGCATCCCCAAGCGTTCGGATTCCCATATTGTGAAAGAGCTCCGCCCGTTTTGGCCCGATCCCTTTTATCTGTTTTATAGAGCTTTGCAGCGGCATGACGGCCCCCCTTATGCAGTACTGCCCCGAGCGGCGCTCAGGGCAGTCATAGGCTTTAGGCTATTCTACAGAAAACAGGTGGGAGTAGACCGGCTGCCCCCCCGGATAAACCTCGATTTCAAGATGTTTGTATCGGCTGCCCAGGGCATCAGCCAGGTCTGTCGCCTCCTGCTCCGAAACCCCTTCACCGTAATAAATGGTCAGTATCTCGCTTTCTTCGGTAACAGCTGCGTCCAGTGCCTCGCGAATGACGGTATCGCGACTTTCTCCGGAGGCCACAATTTCCCCGTTCAGAATACCCAGGGTATCATCCTTTCGGATGTCTCGCTCCCCCATTTGTGTATCCCTTACCGAATAGGTGACCTGTAGGGTGTTCACGCTTTTCATTGCCCGATTCATGTATTCTTCGTTCTCCTCCGGTGTGTGATCCGGATTGAAGCTCACCATGGCCGAAATCCCCTGAGGGATTGTTTTCGTCGGAAGCACAATGATTTTTCGCTCAGTCAGGGCTTTGGCCTGATTCGCTGCCAATATGATATTGGAATTGTTCGGCAATACAAAAATGACGTCGGCTGCGATCTGGCCGATCCCGTTGAGGATATCCTCTGTAGAGGGATTCATGGTCTGTCCCCCTTCTATGACCACATCCACGCCCAAATCCCTGAATATTTTGCTAAGACCGTCTCCTGCCGCTACCGATATGAATCCGTAGGGTTTCCCAGCGGCCGAGGGAGGCACAGGGGCTGACACGTCATCAACACCGACGATGATGTTATGGTGCTGCTCCCGCATATTCTCAATCTTGATATTGACCAATTCACCGATCTTAAGCGCGTGTTCAAGCGCCTGACCCGGATTGTTCGTATGAACATGAACCTTTATCAAATCGTCATCTGTTACAAAAACCAGGCTGTCACCCATTTTTTCAAGGAGGCCCTTCAGGTTTCCGTCGACGGACTCCTTGCCGCGGATGATGAATTCCGTGCAGTAGCCGAAGGTAATGTCCGCAATCTTAGGCTGAGCCATTGTCACTGTACTCTGAGCTTTTTCCGCTTCCCTGACCGGAGCGGTCGGTTGGTCGCCGAGAACCACACCTTCGAACCCATCCAGTATGATGATAAGGCCTTTCCCCCCGGCATCCACTACGCCGGCCTGTTTCAGTACCGCCAAAAGCTCCGGTGTATGAGCCAGGGATTTATTGGCATGCTTCAGCAGAAGCTTGAAGAAATGTGTGAAGAGCATATCTTCTTCCGCTATGGAAACCGCAATTTCCGAGGTTTCCCTGATCACCGTAAGGATGGTTCCCTCCACAGGTTTGAGTACGGCTCTGTATGCCATATCGGATGCTTCTTTGAGTGCATGGGCAAATTCTACGACTGAAAGCGTTTCCTTTCCTTCGCACCCTTTGGAAAAACCTCTGAAAATTTGGGACAGGATAACCCCTGAATTGCCCCGGGCCCCCATGAGGGAACCCTTGGCCACCGATTTTGAAACTTCGGCGCAGGTACCGAAATTCTTGCTGCGGATTTCACTCACCGCCGCCATCATGGTGAGGGACATATTGGTCCCCGTATCGCCATCCGGAACCGGATAAACATTGAGGGCATTCACTGACTCTTTTTCACTGTTCAGCAGTTGCGTTCCGTTGAGAAACATCTGCGTAAGCATTGCGCTATCGATGCGATTGTAGCTCAAAAATGTCCCTCCTAACGCTGTACGCGTACGCCTTCTATATTAAGATTGACCTTCAGTACTTTCATTCCGGTCTGGTTTTCAACATGATATTTGACTTTTTCGATGATATTGTTGGCCACTACACTTATTTTTGTGCCAAACTGTACAATAACGAACAGGTCAATGATGATGCCTGTGGGTTCAACATGGACCTTTACGCCCTTGGACAGGTTTTCCCGCTTAAGCAGGCTTACGATCCCGCTGGTAGGGGATTTGGAGGCCATGCCTACCAAGCCGTAGCATTCCACAGCCGCAGCCCCTGCGATGTTTGCAACCACCTCTGAATTTATCTGGACACTGCCGTACTCATTGTCTACCTTTATGCTCATGGAGGCTCCTCCTGTTTGAAAGAATGCGAAATAATTTTACTATCATTCTACCGGATAAGCAATGAAAATTCAAATCAAACCCGGCTGGGGGGAAAAGTTTCGTCAAAAAACCTTATTGCACAACAGGGGGTGGACTGGTATAATAGTCTTGTTTGAAACCAAAAGGTGCCATCAACTCTAGGGAGGTGTAGATAAATGGGTAGATCTTGTGTAGTATGTGGAAAGGGCCGTGTATTCGGCAACAACGTGAGTCATGCAAACAACCATACACGCCGTTCATGGGCTCCAAACCTGAGAAGAGTAAAAGCAACAATCAACGGTACTCCTCAGAGAGTCATGGTATGCGCGCGATGCCTGCGTGCCGGCGCTGTACAAAGAACCGTATAACCACGAGAAAGAAACCTGCCGAGAGCAGGTTTTAATCTTTTTTGGTATGTATCGCCACCAGGATTCCCCGGCCGATTGTTACGATCGCCGGGGTTTTTTCTATTATATTGCTGAGGCCTATGGGCGTTCCATGATAATAATCATACTTAAAAAGAGGATATTTGAAACCCTCCAGCGTTACTCCCATGGCATCGTCCCCAAAGGGGATGAACGAAACAAGGCTCCCTACTGGCAACCCAAGTACTTCTTCACCCTGAATCAGCCATATTTCCTGATTATCCGATAGCATTCGGGCCCGTACGCCTTTATCCAGGGCTCGTTTTAAAAGGCTCAGGACACCCAGAAAATGGTCAAGCCGGTCCCCCAATATGCCAAAAATCACAATTTCCCCAGCGCCGCTTTCCAGCGCCGCTTCCATGGCCAGTTCTCCGTCAGTTTCATCCTTTTCAGGGCGATAGATCCGGCAAGGGGTCCCGGATGTCAGAAACCGATCCTTGATATCCGGGGCGATGGAATCCATATCCCCTATGAGCATGTGAGGTGTCATTCCCAAGGCTGCCAGATGCCGGGCACCGCTGTCTGCAGCAATCAAGGTATCATCCGGCCTCAGCTCAGCTTCCACAACAGAATAATCCCCTATATCGCCTCCGACAAATACCGCACAGCGCTTCACAGCCCTGACAGCTCATCTCGGAATGCGTTAACCGTTGCTGTAATATCCGGTGTATTGAAAATAGCAGAACCGGCAACAAGAATGGTGGCCCCTGCTGTCGCTGCCGCTTTGGCATTTTTCAGGGTAATTCCCCCATCCACCTGAATATCCGTTTTCAGGCCGCGGGCGTCCAGCATTCCCCGCAGGCGCCGGATCTTATCCAGGGTGGATTCGATAAAGCTCTGGCCACCGAAGCCGGGGTTCACAGACATCAACAGCACCATATCCACATCCGGCAGAATCTCTTCAATTACGGAAAGCGGCGTGGCAGGGTTCAGGGATACCGCCGGTTTAACCCCCAGGGCCCGTATACTCTGGATGGTGCGGTGAAGGTGCAGGCAAGCCTCCGCATGGACGGTGATATACGCAGCACCCGCCTTTGCGAATTCCTCCAGATAGTGATCCGGATCTTCAATCATCAGGTGTACGTCGAAGGGCATGGCTGTTTTACCCTGTATCCCCTTAATAACAACAGGGCCAAAGGATATATTCGGAACGAAATGACCGTCCATGATGTCGATATGGAGCAGCTCCGCTCCGGCGTCCTCTACTTGCTTTACCGATTCCAGCAGTCTGCCAAAATCTGCCGAAAGAATACTTGGTGCCAGTTTTACCACGGTTGATTCCTCCTGTTTTCCTGAATCTGCGAATAGATCGTTTTATACGACTCATAGCGGCGCCTATGGATGCCACGTCCAACCTGAGCAAGAACAGCACAGCCAGGCTCGTTGAGATGGCTGCAGTCCGAAAAACGGCACTGTTCGATAAAGGGAATGAACTCCATATAATACGCCGCCAGTTCCTTCGCTTCTATGTCCTCCAGATCCAGGGAGGTGAAACCGGGGGTATCAACCACCCATCCCCCGTTTTTAAGCGGGATCAGCTCTGAATGACGGGTTGTATGTTTCCCCCGCTTGATTTTTTCACTTATGATGCCGGTCTGAAGGGTAAGCCCGGGTTCCAGTTCATTCAGCAAGGATGATTTACCAACGCCGGATGGACCTGCAAAAACAGTAACACGGTCCTTCAACACATCATTCATCTCGTCCAGTCCCAGAGGGATACGGGCACTGGTCAGCAATATGCCATAGCCTGCATCCTCATATATTTTCTCTAGCTCCCGTATGTCGGAAGACACTTCCAGATCCGATTTATTGAAGCATATCAGGGGTTTTATCCCGCTGCGTTTACACAAAATCAGCAGTTTATCCAGAAGGATCGGATGTATTTCCGGGCTCTGAACGGCAAACACGATAATGGCCTGGTCCACATTGGCCACCGCCGGCCGATGCATCACCACATCCCGCTTGAGGATATCTTCAATCACGCCCAGAGGGGGGGTCTCTTCCTGAATGGTGATCATGACCCGGTCTCCCACCATGGGGGTTTTCCCCTGAGCTTTGAAGATTCCCCGGGCCTTGCATTCATAAAGGGTTTCCCCCGCCAGTACATAATAGAATCCGCCGATGCCTTTCAGGATCCTTCCTTCTATCATCCGTTCCTCCTCAATTGAATACGATCTGCTCGGCATATACCTGGGTTTCGCCGTAAAAAACCTTCAGCGTAGCTGTACCTGAGCCCTTTATATCCACTTTGACATTCCCGTCGGTTTTCGCGTGCTGTTTTTCGTATACCACCTTGCTGGTTCCAGCAGCATCCACCATCACTACCTTTATAACTTCCGTCTCTTTGTCGAAATTCGTCGGGATGTAGAAGGGTTTGGTCACCTGAGGCGCCGCAGGGGGCGTTCCATCTCCCGCTTTGCTGACCACCAGGTCCACCACGGTATCCACCATGGTTTCGGTTCCCTGTTCAATGCTTTGGGAAAGAACGCGGCCAGGATCAACGGTGGAGGATGCCTTAGAATCCACTACCCCCACCTTCAGCTGCATTCCTTCGAGAGTGGCCCTGGCTTCTTCTATGGTCTTTCCGGTAAGGTTGGGCATGTTCACCTTGGGCTTATCCGGCCCCAGACTGACTTGCAGGTCAACGGTGTCCTTCTCGCGTATGGATACTCCCGCATCAGGATCCTGGCCGATTACCGTACCCGCAGGCAAGTCGTTGGCCATGGGCTCCACCTTGCCAACCCGAAGTTTTTTATTGGTGATCATTATTTCGGCGTCCTTTTGATCCTTGTTGATGACGTCCGGGACTTTGACCATTTTACCGCCTCCGCAAATAACGAGCCGTACGGTGAAACCTTCTTTTACCTTTGTCCCGGCAATCGGGTCAGAGCTCACGACGCTACCTGGGTCCACATCCTGGGAATCAATGGTATCCGCTATCTCACTCTTAAGCCCCAACTCCTCCAGCTGTGCCTCCGCTTCCTCCTGAGGGACATTGATCAGCTCAGGGATCTCCACCGAGTTGGCGGACAGCTTGTCCATCAGAGGGGAAAAGAACACAACACCCATAATTACAAGGGCAAGTAAAAGAGCACCCAGGATGGTTAACGCCATCAGCCCTCTGTTTGTGCTGGCCTCACTGCTCTTTTTCTTTGGTTTCCGCGCCGGACCCAGATCGAAATCATCCAGCCGGGGCAACATGGTGGTGGGAGAATCCATGTCCTGAAGATAAATATCGATTTCTTTATCGGGGTTGGCCTGAATGATCTCCAGATCCTCCACAAGACGGGCCGCGCTCTGGTAGCGGGCACTGACCTCTTTCTGAATCAGTTTCATGATCACCGCCTCAAGGCTTTGGCTCACATGAACGTTCACCATCGACGGGGGAACAACTTCTTCTTTCAGATGCTTCAGCGCAATGCTGACAGGGGTCTCACCATCAAAGGGAACCCGACCGGTGGCCAATTCAAACATCAGTATTCCCAAGGAATACAGGTCGCTGCGGGGGTCGATGAAGCCTCCCCTGGCCTGTTCCGGTGACGCGTAATGAACCGAACCCATGGCCTCATTGGTTTTTACAATGGTAGCAGAGGTCGCGGCCCTGGCAATTCCAAAATCCGCCACCTTGATATGCCCGTCATCGGTAATCAGGATATTGTGAGGTTTGATGTCACGGTGAATAATCCCGTTGGAATGAGCGTGATCCAGCGCCATGGCGATTTGTTTGGTGATCTGTACAATTTCCTGTGTGGAGAGATACGTGGCCTTGTTCTGGATATATTGCTTAAGGGTAATGCCGTTCACCAGTTCCATGACAATGTAATGCACATTGCCATCTGTTCCCACATCATAAACATTGACAATATTAGGGTGCGAAAGGCTGGCGGAGGCCTGCGCCTCTTTTTCAAATTTCTTTAAAAATTCATCATCTGATACGAATTCCGCCTTTAATATCTTCACAGCCACAAAGCGGTTCAGCAGATTGCAGCGTGCCTTAAACACACCGGCCATTCCGCCTTCGCCTATGAGCTCCATGATTTCATAACGGTTTCCGAGAATTCTGCCTATCATTGTCTGCCCTCCTGGGTCGGGGTATTCTCAATAATCAGGACCGTCATATTGTCAAACCCGCCTCTGTCATTAGCCAACCGGATCATTTCCCGGCAGGCGGTTTCAGGCGGATTTTCTGTTAAGAAACCCTTGATCTCCAGGGGGTCCACATGGTTGGTTATTCCATCCGTACACAATAGTATGGTATCGCCTGATTTCAGCGCAATATTCATTGTATCCACTTCTACAGCCGGATCGGTACCCAATGCCCGGGTGAGGATATTTTTTCGCGGATGATCCAGGGCCTCTTCTTCCGTGATGCGCCCCTTGCTGAGCAGCTCCTGAACCAGGGAATGATCCGTGGTCAGCTGTTTGAGTATCCCGTCCCTAAGAAGATAGGCCCTGCTGTCGCCGATATGGGCCACATGGAGGTGGTTCTTCCTGACGATACATACAACCACCGTGGTTCCCATGCCGCTATATCCTGATTTCGAGGTGGCGAGATCATATACAGTCCGGTTAGTGGCAACCACCGCGTCTCTCATAACGTCCTCGATATAGGAAGATCGGGCATTTCCGCCCATAAGAGAATCTCTGAGCACCGTGCTGAGGGTTTCTACTGCTAGGGAGCTGGCCACTTCCCCAGCCTGATGGCCACCCATACCATCAGCAACTATGTAGAGCCCCATCTGCTCCGGATCATTGTAACAGGAATCTTCGTTAATCTTACGAACCCGACCGGTGTCGGTTGCTGCAAAGCTTCTCATTGTGATCACTCCAATATGTGCTTTTTCATCACAGCAATAAAGAAACCGTCCAACCCATCGACGCTGGGGTAAATTCGGATTGTGGGGCCGGCGCTGCGAAGGGACTCAGGAATCCTGTCGTTCACATCAACCAGAGAAAATTCCGGGTTCTTGGTGAGGAATCCCTGCAGAACCCCTTCATTTTCCTCATATTCCATTGTACATGTACTATAAATCAGTTGTCCATGGTTTTTTACATATCCCTTGGCTCGCTCCAACAGTTCCGACTGAAGCGTTGAAAGGGTTTGGATGTCCTCTGGGGTACGGTTGAATCGTATCTCCGGCTTTTTTCGTATGATGCCCGTGCCGCTGCAGGGGGCATCCAACAACACGTGATCGAATCCGTCAAGCCACTGCTCCCGGGGATCCAGAACATCTCCCTGAACCGCCTTTACGATGGTTACGCCCAGGCGCTGAGCGTTGTCTTCAATCAGTTTCACCTTATGAGGGTGAATATCCTGAGCGATTATCTCACCCGTATTATTCATTATTTCTGCCAGATGAGTGGTTTTGCCCCCAGGAGCAGCACAAAGATCCAAAACCCGATTGCCGGGCTTCGGGGCCATGGCCTTAGCCACCAGCATGGAACTGATATCCTGTACATTAAACAGACCTTCCTGAAACGCCGGAATATCCGGAAGCTCACGGTCGCCAAGCTCCGTTACCAGCAGGGCATCCTCCAAAAATGAGGATTTTGCCGCCTGAACTCCCTGGGATTTCAGCTTGTCAATCAACTCGTCAGGGGTTCCCATAAGGCGATTCGTTCGCAGGGTAAGCACTGTCGCTGTGTTGTTGGCCTTCAGAATGGACTCTGTTTTATCGGATCCGAATCTGCTGATCCAGCGTTCCACCATCCATAGCGGATGGGAATACAACAGGGACAGCCCCTCCGCTGTTCCGCTGTCAATTTCCGGAAGGTCGATACCCTGACGCTGTGCCGTTCTAAGCACACCATTGGCAAAACCGCTGAGGGCTCCGTAGCGCAGCTTCACCAGCTTCACCGATTCATTGATGGCAGCCGATTCCGGTATCCTCTCCATCCACTTAAGCTGATACAGGGCTATCCGGATGGCATTCCGCACCCAGGGCTTCATCTTCTCAGGTGGCGTTTTGGAATAACGCCGCATAACGGCATCGATATACAGCCGGTTTTCCAGAACCCCATACACCAGCCGCGTAAGCAGCCGTCTGTCCGCCGCGCTGTACTGTACATACGCCAGCGCATCCTGCAGGCCCAGATTGCTGTAGGTTCCTTCCGTTTCAATGCGGCACAGCAGCTCCAATGCTGCTTTTCGTGGATTAGCAGGATTCATGATTTCTCCTTCTCGTGAAAAGACCCGGCAACCGGTTCAGGGAATCCTGATCCAGCCCCAGGCCTCGGTATCTTTCAATTTCCTTTTAGCCCTATCTCCCTCTTGAGGGGGATGTCACGAAGTGACAGGGGGAGTAAGGTGGCAGCGACTCCCACCGTCACCTTTGGTGCCACCTCCCTCAAGAGGGAGGTCAAGATTTTCCTTAGGTGCTATTCGGGTCAATTATTATGTTTTAATCGTTATTTCTTCCCCTGAGCACCAGCAAACGGATCAGTTGCATCACTGCTACCGCGGCGGCGGCCACATAGGTTAAAGCTGCGGCATTGAGGACTTTTTTTGCCAAGGGGCGCTCTTCATCGTAGATGAATCCTCCCTGTACCAGCTGCACAATGGCACGGCTGCTGGCGTTGAATTCAACCGGCAGGGTCACCATATGGAAAGCCACCACAATGGTGAATAACAGAATACCGATATCGACAAGGGGGGTAAAGCCCAATATCAGACCCAGTATGGCCAGAGGAACCGCCGCATTGGAACTGATGTTCACAGCGGGGAAAATCGCGGCCCGAAGGGTCATGGGCTTGTAGTATTCCGCGTGTTGGATGGCATGACCCACCTCATGGGCAGCAACGCTGAGGGATGCGATGGAACGGCCTCCGTAAACCTCCGGCGACAGCCTCACAGTGGTGTCCCGGGGGTCATAATGGTCTGAGAGTGATCCCCCCACCTGCTCCACCGGAACGTGGGAAAGGCCATTATCATTAAGAATCTGCCGGGCCACAGCGCCTCCGGTAAGCCCCCGCTGATTGCCTACCTGCATGTATTTGTTGAAGGTTGATTTAACCCTGACTTGAGCCCACATGGCCAGAATCATGGCCGGTATGAGTAGAATCATCGTTGGATCGTATCCGTAGTACATTTAGAGCCTCCTTGGGTATGCATTATGCTGAATTTTCACCTTCAGTCTAGCAGGTAAATGCGAAGAATTTATGAACATTCACCCATGACGTCTATTATTTTTGCTGTACCGCAAACCGATTCAACAGGTCTTTCAGCGCGTCCATATCCACCCGGGTGTTCTTACAGGGCCCTTCCGGCCGTTCGTTGAGCAGCCCGATTACAGGAAGCTTGCGCATATCGTAGATGCCGGCCGCAAGATCCCGTTCACATGCCACTGCAATAATAAGCTCCGGTCGATTTTCGGCAATGGCCTTCCTGGCCAGGGTTCCTCCGGTGGCAATCACCAAGGGAAGTTCCATGGCGTTCGCCAAAGCCCGAAGGTCTCCGATCATGCATTTCCCGCAGGCGATACAGCGCTCACCGCTGCCGGTCACCTTATAAGGGCACTCGTTCCACTGCAGACAATGGGGTAAGAGCACCAGTATTTTTTCTGCGGCAACAGCACTTACCAAACGTGTAATAATGCGATTGTTGGTTTGGATGTAGGCGATCCCCAGTGCATCCTTATCGGTTTTAAAAAAACCGGTAAGCCATATCAGCGCCGGATACAACTCATGAAGAAGGGTCCGCATCAGAACCAGTGTTTTTTTTGTTTTAAGTGTTCCCTTTTGCAACCGAAACAACTCAAAGAGAACCCAGATAACCACCGCCATGAATAATCCCAGGCCTATGATGCTCCCCCAAAGAAGCAGGAGGGTCCAGATGGTTGTCTTGGCCCTGAGCACCAGAACCATCAGGACCAGCAGCACCGCAGCAGTGGCCGTTACAGCTAAAAGGGTCTTGATCAGCAGATTTTCCTGTGTTTTCAATGAACCCATGCTATCCTCCGAATCGGGCGCCGACGGGGATGGTCTTGCCCAAGATATAGGCCGATACAGGCATCCGTTTGGAGCCATCTCCCTGTATCTCTTGAATAAGCACCGTATCACGACCGGCAGCAACCAGAAGGCCTTCGGGCTTAACCTGGAGCACCGTACCCGGCTCCCGGTGATGTTCACTGATAATCCGTAACGGCTTGAACAGCTTGAAGCGGATTCCCAACAGCGTGCTGTGAGCCGACGGCCAGGGATCCAGCCCCCGAATCCGGTTGCAGATTTTCTCTGCATCCCAGCACCAGTCAATTTCCGAAAGTTCCCGGCCGATCATCGGGGCATAGGAGCCGGCATGGAGATCCTGCGCCGTTCTGGTCGCTTCTCCATTTTCCATAAGCGAAAGGGTTTGCAACAGCAAATCGGCCCCCTGCTTCGCCAAGGCGTCATGGAGCTCACCCACCGTTATTTCCGGAGTGACAGGACAGGTTGATTTTAGAATCATATCCCCGGTATCCAATCCGATATCCATATACATGGTGGTGATACCGGTTTCCTTTTCACCGTTAAGGATCGCCCAGTGGATGGGGGCGGCTCCCCGATAATCCGGCAGCAGGGAGGCGTGAACATTAATGCAGCCCAAAGGAGGCAGATTCAGAATCTCTTTCGGAAGAATTTGACCATAGGAAACAACGACAATGCAGTCAGGCTTCAGCCCTTTTAATATGTCCATGGCTTCTTCATCGCGTATTTTATTGGGCTGATAGACGGGCACACCCATTCTCAGCGCTTCTGCCTTCACCGGTGTTGGCTGTAATTTCATTCCCCGGCCCTTGGGCCTGTCCGGCTGTGTGAAAACAGCAGCCACTTCGTGCTGCTGTACAAGACTTGTTAGACAGGGGACTGCAAAATCAGATGTTCCCATGAACACGAGTTTCATTTTTACCTTCCTCAATCATTTTGTCTATGAAAAGAATGCCGTTCAGGTGATCAATTTCATGGCAGAATGCAACGGCAAGAAGATCCTCGCCCACGTACTCCACCGGCTGGCCCTTCACATCCACGGCCTTCACCCGAACCCATAAGGGGCGTTTGACATAGCCCGAATGGCCGGGAACGCTGAGACAGGCCTCAAGATCGCATTGCTCACCCCGGGTTTCAACAATTTCGGGATTAATCAATACCTTCACCCCGGTATCATCATACACATCCACCACTGCGATCCGTTTGATTACACCTATCTGAGGCGCCGCTAAACCAACGCCGTCGGCTTCATACATGGTTTCAATCATATCCTGAACCAGAAGCGCCAGCCGTTCGTCGAAAACCTCCTGAGGTTTGCACTGTTTTCTGAGGATTGGGTCACCCTCTTTTCGAATGGTACGTATTGCCATGATTCCTCCTATAGGGTGGTAACCGGGCGGGCATCTATGATAAGAGCCGTTCCGGGGATATCTTCGCTCCGTGCCTTTCTGAGGGTTTCAAATACAGTCCCTTCGTCCGGTTTCAAAAATTTAACCAGAATCTGATAGCGCCAGTCCCCGCGAATACGGGCAAATGCAGCCGGATGGGGGCCCAGCAGTTGAAAGATAAGTCCCTGGTTTTTCAAAGCCTGTCCTATCTTATTATACAATTCTTTGGCGCCTTTGAGTACCGTTTCTTCCTTCTCACCCTGAAGGGTGAGGTTCACCATCTCCACAAACGGAGGATAACGGAAGGCTTTTCGTATACCGATCTCTGACCGAAAATAGCCTTCATAATCATGAGCCGCTGAGGCGGTGATGGCGTAATGGTCCGGGCGATATGTTTGAATCAACACGGTGCCCGGACGACTTCCCCGTCCCGTGCGGCCCGCCACCTGGGTAAGCAATTGGAATGCCCGTTCATTGGCCTTGTAATCCGGAAAATTGAGGGTGAGGTCTGCCGAGAGGATGCCTACCAGAGTGACATTTGGGAAATGATGCCCCTTGGCGATCATCTGTGTGCCCACAAGAATATCCGTTTGACCCTGTTCTGCCCGCTTAATGATTCCTTCCAGAGTTCCTTTGCGCATGGTGCTTTCTGAATCCATACGATCAATCCTGGCGTTGGGATAAAGCTGCTGCAGGGTTTCTTCCAGTTTTTCTGTGCCGGCTCCCATGGGAAAATACTCGGAGCCGCCACACTCCGGACACGTTGACTTAACCTCTGCCGCATAGCCGCAGTAGCTGCACCTGGCGTGCCTTACACCTTTGAAATAGGTCATGGATATATCACATTTAGGACATTTCAGTACAAAACCGCAGGACTGGCAGCTGAGAAAGGAGGCATAGCCCTTCCTGTTCAGAAGAATCATGGTCTGTTCCCCTAACCGAAGCCGTTCTTCAATACCGTCCAGCAGGGCACGGCTCAGGATGCGTCGGTTTCCGGCCAGCAGCTCCTCCCGCATATCCACTAATTCAACCGTGGGCATGGGAAGCTGATTAACGCGGTTGGGCAGCTCAACCATTCCCAAGACGCCCTTTTTCGCTCCATAATAGGTTTCTACAGAAGGCGTTGCTGAGCCAAGAACTAAAAGCCCCTTATGGGCCTTTGTCAGATAATCCGCCACATCCCGGGCATGATAGCGGGGGGCCGATTCCGACTTATAGGCACCGTCGTGTTCTTCATCCAAAATAATCAGGCCCGGATCCTGTACCGGTGCAAAAAGGGCAGAACGGGGCCCAATGATTACATCCGCATCCCCTCTGGAAATCCGGTTCCACTGGTCCAGCCGTTCTCCCGCGGAAAGCCTACTATGAAGAACAGCAATTCGGGACCCAAAGCGCCGGGCAAAGCGGCCGACAATCTGAGGGGTCAGTGAAATTTCCGGCACAAGTATAATGACCTGCCGCCTTTCCAGCAAAGTCTTTCGGGTTAAATGCAGATAGATTTCTGTCTTTCCACTGCCTGTTACGCCGTGCAGAAGCCATGAACTGCCGGGGGAAGCCTCTGCCAGCCCTTCGTAAACCCGCTGCTGGTCTGCAGTAAGCTCTTCAAACCCCTCCGGTTCCTGCTTGGTAAGCATCAGAGGTATCCGTTCATCCAGCTCTGCTGTTTCACTAATCAGCCCCTTATCCACCAGGGTCCTGACATGCCTGCTTTCGGCACCCACAGCGGTCTTCAGATCCCTTGCGGCTGTTGGACCCACCAAATTAAGAAACCGCATGATTTCTCTGTACATTTCCATGCGCCCGCCGGCTCGTTTAAAAACCTTTTCAAGATCTTCCTCTGTGCCCGCGGATGTCAGGATGATCTGATGTTTTTCCTGAACCGGTGCACTGAAAAGCTCCCGTTCCTTTAGGATTCCCTGCTGTTTCAGCATCAGACCGGTCTTAAGCTCTTCAGCCGTGAGGGCTTCCGTGCACCCCTTCAGGGATTTCAGTCGCTTTAGCAGGGTTACAGCTGTTTCTTCCACAAGAAGCCCCGGTTCCTGAACCTGCTCCCAATAGAGCGTGCGTTTCAGAACCGTACCGGAGGGAATCATCGTAAGCAGCGCCTCCGTCCACGAGCACAGGGTTGCGTCCCGCAGCCATCGGCACAGAACCGTCTGACTTTCCGTCAGATGACCACCCGCTTCAAAAACCGCGCGAATGGGCTTTGCCGTCCAGGCTGGCGCATTTTGATGAAGCCCCATTACATAAGCCTCCACAGGATTATCACCCTTGCCGAAGCTGACAATGACCCGGGTGCCGATGGCAACCTTACTATTCAGTTCCTCGGGCACCTCGTAAGTATACAGCTGGTCTGTAGCCCTGGAGTGCCGGATAAGCGCGATATCTGCGTAGTTTTTCATAGGACCTCGTGGGGAATTCTGGCTCATGTAAAACCTAAACCTTTAGCCGCAGATGAAGATCGATGAAAACCGATGAACGCAGATGGGGGAATTATTGAAAATCTTACTGAGACGCCTACACTCATCATCATTCATCGGTTATCATCTGCGTTCATCTGCGGCTAAGGGTCTAAATATTTCAAAGGCTGCCGGGATATGCTCCCCACAGCCTTTGGCGGTTCAGTCTTTTTTCGCTCGGGCTGACAGAAGGACAGCAACTTTATCCAAGATCACATCTGCCACATCATGTTTTTTCATCTGCTCTAAAGCCTGCTGGGAACCATCCGGATCAATCAGGGTCACGATGTTGGTATCCCCTTTGAAGCCGGCCCCTTCCTGAAGGATATTATTCGCCACGATGAAGTCGAAGCCCTTTCGAAGAACCTTGTCCTGGGCGTGTTCGATCACATCGTTGGTTTCCGCCGCAAAGCCTACAAAAATCCGTTCACCCTTCACCTTGCCAAGGGCCAGGGCGATGTCCCGTGTCCGTTCCAGGGGAATCACCAGGTCGTCATCCTTTTTCTTCAGCTTCTTATCTGCCACGTTCTTGGGGCGGTAATCTGCCACCGCTGCCGCTTTTATCAGCACCTTGCAGGATTCGTAGTTTCCCATGACCGCATCGTACATCTCTGCAGCCGAGGTGACGTTCACCATCCGCACCCCTGCCGGGGGCTTAAGAGCGGTCTTGCCGCTGATCAGTACCACCTCTGCACCCCGAAGGACCGCCTGCCGGGCAAGAGCATACCCCATCTTGCCGCTGCTGTGATTGGTGATATAGCGGACAGGATCAATGGCTTCGCAGGTGGGGCCGGCCGTAATCATCACCGATATCCCTGCAAGATCTTTCTGATCATTCAGCAGTTGTTCAGCTCGCTCCAGCACTATCTGGGGCTCCGCCATCTTTCCCACACCAACGTCGGCGCAAGCCAGACGACCGGTTCCGGGGTCTTCAAAATGGTAGCCCAGTTCTTTCAATATGCCAATATTTCGCTGGACAACAGGGTTCAGATACATCTGCGTATTCATGGCCGGGGCGAAAAGCACCGGGGCCCGGGTAGCCATAACCGTTGTGGTCAGCATGTCATCGGCAATGCCATGGGCTACTTTGCCAATCACATTGGCGCTGGCCGGAGCAATGATGAACAAGTCCGCCTTTTTCGCCAGGGCGATATGCTCCACGTCCCAGGATGCCGGAGCAGCGAACATATCCGTTACCACCGGATTTTGGGATAGGGTTTGGAACGTAAGGGGCATGACAAATTCCGAAGCATGGTCTGTCATGATGACAAAGACTTCTGCTCCGGATTTTTTAAGCCGGCTCACCAGATCGGCGGCTTTATAAGCCGCTATCCCACCGGTTACACCGAGTACGATTTTCTTTCCCTTAAGCATCAGGGCCTCCTATTTCAGAAGTTCCTTGTCCACCACGCGCACCAGATCCTCGTAGATCTCTTCGGTAGCCAGGGTGATGGGCTTCGTTGATTTGTAGGTAGTCAGAACCTCAGCCCCTTCAATAATCTGACGGGCTCTTTTTGACGCCATGATCACCAGGCCATATCGGCTGCCGGCTTTTGCAATCAGTTCGTTAATTGGTGGTTTTAGCATGATTGAGACCCTCCTTGAATTCCTGTATCAGTGTGTCAACGCTGCTGTCCATAACACGGCACTTTTCTGCCTGAACAATACAGTTAAGCTGAGCTACAGCGGCGTCAACCGTGTTGTTGATAATGAAATAGTCATACTTGTCAATGAATGTAATCTCCTCAAATGCGCTTGAAACTCTTGTTTCCAACGTATCCGGCGTTTCACTTCCCCGGTGTATGATCCGGTTTCTAAGCTCCGCCATGCTGGGAGGGATGATGAATACAAAGATCCCCTCGGTGTATTTCTCGCGGATTTGCATGGCCCCCTGAATGTCAATTTCAAGCAGGATATCACGGCCTCCGCGAATCTGATCAATAACAAACTGCTTCGGGGTGCCGTAATAGTTTCCGTACACTTCGGCATATTCCAGAAGTTCATCCCTGGCGATCATTTCCTGAAACGCCTCCCGGGTTCGAAAAAAATAATTTATTCCGTCGACTTCTCCCGCCCGGGGTTGCCTGGTGGTCACCGAAATACTGATGCCAACCTCCTGATGGTTTTTAAGAAGCTCTTTGCATATGGTCCCTTTACCGGCCCCGGAAGGACCCGACACCACAATCAGAAGACCCCTGGCCTGCATGGTTTGTTCTCCTCTTTTAAATGGACTGACTACCATTATAGTGTCCACAGATACAGATGTAAAGACTTGTCTATTCGATGTTCTGGATCTGCTCACGGATTTTTTCAATCTCACTCTTAACCTCAATCACATGATTTGCGATCGTGAGATCCGGTGATTTCGATCCGATGGTGTTGATTTCCCGGTTCATCTCCTGAACAAGAAAATCCAGCTTTCTCCCCGCCGGCGCCGGGTCATCCAGGATTCTGCCCACTTGATCAAGATGGCAGTTGAGGCGCACGATTTCTTCGGCCACATTGCTCTTATCCGCATATATGGCTACCTCATGGAGAATTCGTCCCTCATCCAGTTCAACGGTATCCGCCAGAATTTCACGGATACGGTCGGTCATCTTCTGTCTGTATGCCGCCAGAATCTGAGGTGAGAAGCCGTCGATTTCCGCTGCCGTCTTTCGGATCACCCCAACGCGCTCAACGATATCACCTCGCAGGGAGGCCCCCTCACGCATACGCATATCCATCAGAGCTTCCATGGCCTTGTTGGCTGATTCTGACAGAGCCTCCCAAATGGCATCCTCGTCGGATTCCTTTGATTCGGTTTTCAAAGCCTCCGGATAACGGGCAAGCATGGATAGGCTGATGGGATCTGTAATGCCGTATCTGTCCTTTATCGCGGCCAGAGCTCCCTGGTATTGATCCAGGACGGTGAAATTAGGGGTGATGACAAAATCATCCGCCACACTTTCCTCCGAGGTTATATAGATTTCCACCCGGCCTCTTGATAGTTTATTCTTGATGATGGCCTTAAGCCGATCTTCAAACTGATTGAGCTTCTTTGGCATCCGGATCAGGATATCCAGATACCGATGATTGACGGTCTTGATTTCCATTATGAACTTATACTGTTCCCGGGTTGCCTCTCCACGGCCAAAGCCTGTCATGCTGAATACCATAATAACCTCCGTAGTCATCTTTAAAATGAATTCTTTGCGGCAGCTCCAAGGGTTTCTCAATCGTGTTCGATCCCGTGAATAGTCACTTCATCGTTCATCGTTCTTGGTCCGTGTGAAGCCGCGGCTGAATCATCAGCCGCTTATGTGAAACACACCGCTGCATATGGTAACCGCTTCGCCTTCCATGATCACTTCACTGCCTTCAATCAGAATTGTCAGTTCCCCCCCGGGGGTTGTGACATGAACCGAACTGTCCACCAAACCCAGCTCATGGGCAATCCACACACTGGCGCAGACCCCGGTTCCACAGGCCAAGGTATGACCGGCTCCCCGTTCCCAGGTATCCACCAGGATTCCTCCCCGGGATACAACCTGAACAAAGTTTACGTTTGTCCGCTCGGTAAACACCCTGTTTTGTTCAATAATCGGTCCGGCGGCCTCTGTCAACGCATTGGTAAGGGAATCCACCAGCACCATGGTGTGAGGCACCCCCATACGGATGGAATAAACCGGATAGGTGACGCCCCCGGCCTCAACCGGGTATGCCCAAACCCTGGGCTCATCAATGGCTGCCGGGACATCCCGTGCCATCAGCTGAGGATTCCCCATGGACACCCGGACCTTGAACCGGCCATCTGCTTCTGAAACGCGTATATGTTTGATTCCCGCACGGGTTTCCACGGAGAATTCCGGTTTCCCGACAATCTGAGAATCATATACAAACCGTGAAAAACAGCGGATCCCGTTGCCACACATCTCCGCCAGGGACCCATCGCTGTTATAGTACTCCATCCGCACATCCGCAGCTTCCGATGGGAACACCACCATCAGTCCGTCGGCCCCTATACCAAAATGCCGGTGACACATGGCTTTGGCCAGTTCAGAAATATCCTTCCCATTAACCTCATCTGCCTTCAGCAGTACGAAATCGTTGCCAGCCCCGTGCATTTTCGTGAATCGCATGATGTTCTCCCTGTTTGAAGTCTTTTACTATTATGATATCATAGAATGTCAAAGACAGGCAGAAAAACAATATACGGAGGCGCTCTATGGCACTGGACGGCATCGTTCTGCACGCACTGACTCACGAACTTAACAGCACCCTTACAGAGGGACGCATCGATAAAATCAATCAGCCGGAACAGGATGAGCTTATTTTTCAAGTTCATAAGAATCGGGAGGCACACCGCCTGCTGATCAATGTCAATTCTGCCGCGCCCCGGGTGAGTCTGACACAGGAAAAACGGGAAAACCCCAAGACTGCCCCTCTGCTTTGTATGCTTTTACGGAAGCATCTTTCAGGCGGCCGGGTTCTTCGTATCGCCCAGCAAGGCCTTGACCGCATCCTGATGCTGGACATTGAATGCCGGGATGAAATGGGCTACCCCACTGCCAATCGACTGCATATCGAGCTCATGGGCAAGCACTCCAATATGGTGTTTTACAACATGACCACAGGCCGCATCATCGACTGTATTCACCGGATCAGCGAAAGCATGAGCCGGGTGCGGCAGATCCATCCGGGGCTGCTCTTTGAAGCCTTGCCCACTACCAAAACCAATTTTTTAGACCTGTCTTTATCCGCTGTCCTGGAACGTCTTGAGCAGTCCAAGGGAAAAAGCCTGTCCGGTGCCATGCTGGAGTGCTTTGAGGGCTTCAGCCCGTTATTTTGTCGGGAGCTTTTATTCCGTGCCGGTCTGGAGGATGAGCCCCGGGATAATTGGAGCCCGGAGGTTCTGAAAGCCCTTGCATCAGAAATTATGACCCTTGGCACGCGGCTTCAGGAACATCGTTACGCCCCCACCCTGATCCGTAATGAAAAGGGCAGCCCGGAGGCCTTCAGCGCCTTTCCCATGACCCACCTGCTTAAGGCCGGCATGACGGCGGAGCCCTTCGAATCCATCAGCGCCCTTCTGGAAGCCTTCTACGGGGAAAAATCCCGGGAGGCTCGGGTCAAGGGAAAATCCATGACCCTGCGAAAGCTGTTGGGCACCCGGGTGGCGAGACTGGAGAAAAAACTCCAGAAGCTGCAGGAGGATTTCTACTTCGCTGAAAACGCCGATGAATCCCGAATACTGGGGGATCTTCTCACCGGCAGCATCTATCTGGTTTCCAAGGGCATGAACGAGGTTACAGTAACGGATTATTTTCAGGAGAATGCGCCCCAGCGCACCATTCCCTTGGATGTGCGGCTGACCCCCTCCGAAAACGCCCAGCGCTTCTACCGAAAATACAACAAGCTGAAAACCGCTCAGACCGAAGTGACACGGCAGATTGGGGAAACCCGAGAAGAACTGGCCTATCTGGACGCCGTACTGACCTCCATCGATACCAGCCGGGAGCCCTCGGACATTGAACAGATTCAAGAGGAGCTGGCCGGTCAGGGCTATATCAAGGCACAGAAAAAGGGCCACGGGGGCAGGAAACAGAAGGACACCTTCAAGCCCCTGCAGTTTAAAACCCCGGAGGGCTTCGAGATTCTGGTGGGCCGCAACAACCTGGAGAATGACCGCCTGACCCTGAAAACCGCCTCCAACAGCGACTTATGGCTGCACACCAAGGAAATACCCGGCTCCCATGTGATTATCCGCACCCAGGGGCAGGAGGTGCCGGAAGCCACCCTGGCCCAGGCCGCCCGGATTGCGGCTTGGCATTCCAAGGGCAGACAGGGGGAAAACGTGCCCGTGGACTGCACCCTGGTAAGGCATGTGCGAAAGCCCGCAGGAGCTAGGCCGGGTATGGTGATTTACGATCATCAGAGAACCCTTTTTGTGACGCCGGTGGAGGATGAACTGAAACGTTTTCAGCAGTAAGAGATAAGCAGCCTGTTGTCCAGTGGACAGCAGGCTGCTGTTTTCTTAAAGCCCTATTAAAAATCACCTGATTTCATGGTGTATGTCGGACTCCCGTTCACCACATCCACCGGATTCCCTGCCCTATCCGTAAAGGGATAGATGTTTCGGTGTAAAAATTTTAAACCACTGCCAACCGGCGCACTACTGCCGGTGTTCAACATGATGTAAAAAGTTCGGTCATCCGACCATTGTCCAGACCGACCGCCGGCATAAAGGGTAAAGGGTATCTGCTCCAGATAATTAAACAGGTCGTTACCGTAAATCGTATCGTTCACCATCGGCTCACTGAATGTAATGACTATTTTTTCATCATTTTCAATTATATTATTATGGTTGCTTTCAAAGCTCCACCCTGTGATGGTGGGGGCCGTTGTGTCCGGGGCAATGACTGTTCCGTTGGTTGTTATATTAAATTCCCCATAATAGCCACTGTACCCTTTAACGTTCACCCGAATGTACTTCCCAAGGTCGTCAGTTGTCAGCACATAGGACTTGTTGGTGGCATTTGAAATGTTTGTGAAAGCACCATCGGCAGTGTCTCCACGGCTCCACTGGTACAGGACCAGCGCCCCGGCAACGGTGGTTTCCCCAGCTGTCAGGGTTGAACCCTGAATCAGGCTTCCGGTTATGGCCCCGACAGAAGCAATGTATTTGGTCGTATTAATCGTCAGGTTGAAGGTATCTGACGCGGCATTGTCACTTCGGACCGCCGTCAAAGATGCGGTTGAACTCATGGCTGGCAGCCATTTTTCAGTTGTCGTTCCGTGAAAAATCAGTTCGATGTTCTGGCCCGCGGCGATTGACGCATTTGCCACGGTGATGGTTAAAGTATTGCTGGAGATGCTGGGTGTTATGGTTGCAGGTGAACCGTTCGGACCAGATACATATATCATGCCGGTTGATAACCCGCCCGCTGTCCATGGATTCAGAGCAGAAATATCCATGCTGAGAGCCTGGCCAACAGCCAAGTCACCTCCCGTTATGGTGATGTTCACGGTAGAAAGCCCATTTCCACCTAAGCCATCAATCGCCGTATTACCATCGGTAATGCTCAGTCCAACGGGATAACCTGCAACTTCCTCTGTGGATTCACTGGCCACCGCACCCGAGTAGAAAGGGGCTTGTCCTGTGGCCGTTACGCGGAGGCGCTTCCCGATATCCTCCGCACCCAGGGTATACGTCGACGAAGTGGCGCCGGGAACTATCTCATATACTATGGAACCTGCATTGGCTCGACTCCACTGGTAGCTTGCTATGGCTCCGGCCGGTGTAACGGCGCCTGCCGTAAGTACAGAGCCTGCCTGAGGGGTTCCGCTGACACTTCCGATGCTGGTAAGATCTACGGTTCCGGCCCCTATGGCGGCTGTAGGTACGCTGGTCACAGAGCCGGAATAACTCCCGGTTCCGCTGGCCGTCACTTTGTAAAACTTGCCTTGGTCGAAGGGCCCTGGTATGTAGGCGGAGGCAGTTGCCCCGGTGATGGAGGTGTACACTCCGTTTGCTGTATCACTTCGGCTCCACTGATACGTAACCGTAGCACCTGCCGGGGCAACGGCTCCGGCGGTTAGTATGGCACCCACTTTGCATTCTCCGATAATGGCTCCAATGGAAGTCACGGATGTTTGGGCAGGTGTACCGCCGCCACTGCCACCACCGCCGCCTCCACCGCCGCCACCTGCAGGCGCAGTCGGAGCCGGTTTAATGGTGGGGGCTGTCACCCCGGGGGCTGTTTCGGTTTTAACGGGCTTGGTTTCAAAGTTCACGCCTCCCGCATTGATCACGGCGCTTTCGATCTTGCCGCTCCCCTTAAACTGGGTATTGGCGGCATCCACGGTGAGCTTGGAAACGGTGGATGCCTTGTCGGCATTCAGCGTAACCCCAGAGGCTTTGATGGCGATGCTGTCACACTTTACCCCGGCCAGGGTGATGTCCACACCGCCGGCGGCGTTCTTTTCCACGGTGATGCCTTCAAAGCCGGTACCGGTCATGTTCACTTCTTCCAGCTTCACATCGGAGCCAGCCAGAAGCTCATCGATCTCCGAGGTGCCGGAGGCTACTATTCGCACAGGACCGTCATCCCGCTGTACATAGACCTTGCCGGTGGTGACGTTGATGAAATAGAGGCTGTTGACGCCGCCGCCGTTGACGTAGGTATTCCCTTTAACCACAACGCTCTTAAGGGTGACTTCCCCGTTTCCCACCTCTTTGGCGATGGTGAGATTTCCTTTGATAATGGTGTTTTGAAGGATCACGCCGGGGGCCTTGATGATTACGTTCCCTTCGAGGGTGACGGTTTCTGTGGAGGAACCAAAGGAACCGGCTTTCCCGTAGACGGTATCCTTGCCAGGCGCTTCAACCACTGTCGGTGCTGTGTAGGCCGCACAGGCGGTAATGGCCACCAGAGCCTCTGCCCGTTTGATTTGGGCTTCCGGCTTGAAACTTCCATCGGGATAGCCGCTCATGATCTTGGCCTCCGATGCTGCCGCCACAGCGTCCTTGCCCCAGGCTGCAACAGCAGAGGCATCGCTGAAGGTCGGAGCGCTGTTTTGGGCTTTAAGGCTCTTGGCCTTGCTTAGGACCACAGCGGCCTCTTGCCGGGTGATATTGCTCTCCGGGCGGATGCTGCCATCGGCATAGCCGCTGATATACCCTGCGGCCTTGGCTTTGGCAACAACAGGAGCATACCAGGCATCTGCCGCTACGTCCGTATAGGAGGCCGGTGCGGCCTCCGTCACTTTGAAGGCTTTGTTGACCAGGGCAAAAAACTCGGCCCGGGTGATGGGGTTTTCCGGCTTAAAGGAGCCGTCCGGGTACCCTTTGGTAAGCCCCGAGGCCACTGCGGAGGCGATGGCCCCCCTCGCCCAGTGGGTGTCATAGTCGGTTTTTACGGCGGTGTCGGCGAATACCGGCACCAGGGTGCCGAGAACAAGAATGAAGCATAACGCCATGGACAAGGTCTTTCTTAATGGACTTTTCATAACGTTCTCCTTTCATTTTTTATCACCATTACTATTCAACTTGAATTATTGCTTAAGATACAGCTTGTAGGTGATAACAGCGGCTTCTGCCCGTGTGAGATTTCCCTTGGGATTGAACATCCCCGCTGCATCTCCGTTGACAAGCCCTGAGGTGTACAGGGCTTTAACCGCCTGCTGCGCATTGTCAGAAACCTTATCCATGTCTTTTAGGAGAAGACTTCCGGATACAGTTTTTAATGTAATGCCCTTTTTCAGCATCGCTCTATACGCCATAAGCGCCATCTCTTCCCGAGTGATCAGTGTATCCACACCAAAAGTCGTTTTATCAGCTGCTTCGGCAATTTTCAGATCATAGGCTCCCATGATTTGGCCATATGCCCAGTGCGTCGGGGGAACATCACTGAACTTCTGCGGAGTTTCGCCACTGCTTAAGTTCAAGGCATTCATCAGCATTTTAATGAACTGTGCTCTGGTTAGGGTTTGATCCGGAGCGAAATGACGGTTATCCATTCCTTTGATGATGCTTCTTCCGTAAAGCCCCCTGATGGAAGGATTGGCCCAGGAATAGTTGCCCAAGTCCTCAAAGCGGTGGCCTTCTGCACCCATGATGGTGTATTTTGAAAAATGATTGGTATGGAACACCATGGTTTTTGTTTTTTCGTCGTAACGGCTAAAGGGTAAACTTTCCAGCTGACCGTTGTCATTGATGAAGTAGACCACAGCATTTTCCGGTGTTTCACCAGGCTTAAGAGTGTATGGCACCGAAATCTCAACTGGGGCTGCACCTGCAAAGTTCGATATTTTTCGATCATCTGCATAGAGGTTGAAATCGAAAACCGGCTGAGAACCCACCTTCTTTTGGATATCCTCCGAAAGCGTGGCATTATTCAATTGATTCACGGACAACTGTATGGCTTTTGTAGTGCTTGTAATTCCCCCAAGGCTTCCTACTGGAATGGATATGGAGGCAACACCGGCGCTGACGGTTAGAGCCTGAACACCTGAAGCCTGGGCTGAGCTAAGAATGGAAGCCGGCATTTTCAGGTTGATGCCATCCTCTCCGGCCTTCTTCGCTTCTACCTTGATAATCAGCTCGGTTGCTTTATTATCCTTTGCCTCCTTGAGTATTTTTTCCATAATGGGACCATCCAAGGCTGCTTGGCCTTCGGTATTGGCGGTGATCGCCACGGATTGTGCTACGGAGCCATCGGTGGACACTGTTTTTTCAGAGGCTGGCTGCACCTTGACAGGAGCCGGAGTGGCTCCACCACCTCCGCTGTATGAGATTTCTACTGTCACCGTCACCAAGCAGGCAGCACTGAAGCTCCCCTCCGCCGTGGTGGCCGTGATGGTTGCCGTGCCGCCGGCCAACGGCGTGACAACGCCGCCAGCCACGCTGGCTACAGAGGGATTGCTGGAGGACCAGGTTACGGCAGTCACCGATGCGTTGGCCGGCTGAATAGATGCGGTAAGATTGCCTGCCGCTTTTCCTACCGTCAGACTGAGGGACGCTGGACTTACGGTAACCCCCGCGACAGGCACCTTATGAACGGTGACATTGCAGTCAGCCGTAAAGGAACCATCCGCTGTGGTCGCGGTTACCACTGTTGTTCCCTCCGCCACCGGTGTTACAGCTCCCGCCGGGGAAACCGTTGCAACTCCAGGTACGCTGGAGGTGTAGGTTACGGCTTTGTTCGTGGCGTTGGCGGGGGCAACCGTAGCTGTGACCGTTCCCGCCGGGCTGCCGAGATCAAGGCTCAGCACACCTTTATCAAGAGCAACCCCCGTAACCGGAACAGCGTTCACCGTTATAGCACAGCTCGCTGAAAAACCTCCATCGGCAGTGGTTGCTGTTATAGTAGCCGTTCCCGGAGTAAGAGGCGTTACCATACCACCTACAACCGAAGCAATCTCGGGATGGTTGGAGGACCAAATAATGGATTTGTTCCCGGCATCATTTGGAGCAACGGTGGCTGTTAGGGTAGAAGCCGCTGCTCCGGCGTCCAATGTGAGTGTTGTGATGTCCAAAGTCACTCCCGTCACTAAAGGCGGGTTTACTGTAACGGCGCAGGAATCCGTTAATCCTCCGCTGACCGCGTGGGCTGTAATTACTGCGGTGCCTGCAGTCAACGGTGTAACTGTTCCATTGGCAGATACCGAGGCTACTTTACTATTCGATGAGGAATAGATGACCGCATTGATGGAGGCGTTGGCAGGCAGGACCGTTGCCGCCAAAGAAGCCGTTGCACCTTTAAGATTAAGGGTCAAAGCCTCCTTATCAAGAGTTACACTTTCAACCGGGAATGCCGCAGGGGGGTTCTGCAATGTTTTTAAAGCGTTGATCCGCCCATTCATTGCCACTTTGCCTCCTAAATTAGCCACAACATCCACATTGCTGAGGATCCGATTTCGAATCTGAATGTTGGTGAGTCCAGGACTCCAGGCCTTCACGAGACCGGCCAGCCCAGACACCTGGGGGGCCGCCATGGAGGTGCCGTCCTTGTAATCGTATCCCGCTCCGAGAACGGTGCTCCAGATGTACTCCCCGGGGGCCGCCACATCCACCTCAAGGGTACCGTAGTTGGAAAACCCCGACAGCATGTCCTGGTTATCTGATGCCGCTACCGAAATCACGTTAGGCGAATCATAGCAGGCGGGATAATTCTTCCTGACGGCCATGTCCCAGCCAGCGTTCCCCGCCGAGCACACAACCACTGCGGAAGAGGCGTCAATAACATCCTTCAGGGCCTGGGAATAGCCTTCACCACCCCAGGAATTGTTAATCACATGAGCTCCGTTGGCATTGGCATATTGGATGGCATCCATGCAATCGGTGGCTCCCACCACGTTCCCAGTGGGATTGAAAATGGTAAGAGGCATGATTCTGGCCTGCCACATGGCCCCGGCTACACCGAGACCGTCGTTCCCCGAAGCTGCGATGGTTCCAGCAACATGGGTTCCATGTCCATCAACATCCATAGGATCGTTGGTATCATTGGAAAAATTCCAGCCCTGAATATCGTCGACAAAGCCGTTGCCATCATTGTCTAGTCTGTCTCCTGCAGTCTCATCCGTATTAACCCAGATGTTCGGGGCCAGATCCGGGTGCAGGTAGTTGACCCCCGTGTCGATAACGGCTACCACGACCGTGGCAGAGCCGGTTGTCATGCCCCAGGCCTCCGTCAACTTCATATCCGCACCGGCGGTTCCTGTCTGCAGCGCATCGGTGGGCCATTTCTTCATAACTTGACCTGTGTTCTTTTGACCCCAGAGCTTGGAGAAATCCGCATCATTGGGAATGGTTTCATGCAAATGATACGTATAGTTTGGCTCCGCATAGGCCACACGGTCATCCCTCTTATAGGCCTCCATCGCTTCTTCAACGGTCACGCCCTCCGGCAACTCCACCAGTTGAAGGCCGCTGACGCTTTCATAGGTCTCCAGAACCTGAGCCCCAATCTCTGAATTCACCTCCGCCATGGCCATCCCATTGGTGGAATAGTCGTCCTTATAACGAACAATCAGCTGTCCCTCCCGGTAGGGTGCGGTGATTTCAACAGGCAGTTCTAATACGTTGCTCTGAACCGCTGCTTGTTCCACAGTGTCCGAATCGTACTGCTCACCGTATACCGGAGCCATGACTCCCTGAAGGATCATAGCCCCAGAGAGCAGTAACGGAATTATTCTACGCCTAAGCTGTCTCTTCATGATTGTCCGCCCCTTTAAATTTTATTCACTCCATTGATTCATGTTTTACAACCCGCAGCCCCTATTTCTGCGCCAACTGGAACACTTCACTTACCGACACCTCCAGCTTATCGTCCCAGGAAACACAGAGTCCATTGGTGGATGCCCTTCTGAAAAAATCATCTTCAGCCAGCACACCAAAGCGGATGGTCTGTAGCCGACCCTCAAAATTCAGGATGACACTGTTGCCATTATCCAATTGCACCTCTAGATGGTGATTCTCCAACGGAATCACATTCGTAATTTTTACCATGATCATTCCCTCCACTAAAAAATCCACCATATCAATTGTATGGTGGATTTTTTATTCTTAATATCACCCGTCAGGTGACACGCTTGAATTAATTTGCGGATTTTTCATTGAAATACTGTTTGATCTGGACACGGGATTTTATTTCCAGTTTTTCAAACACTCTCTTGAGTATTGCCTTTACTGTATTTTCGGATATGAACAGTCCTTCTCCGATTTCCTTGTTGGACAGGCCATCTGCAGCCAACCGCGCAATTTCATGCTCTCGGCTTGCCAACACCGGCTTTTTTTCTGTGAAATGCTCATGAATAATCCCTTCCACAGCCCCCTGATAACTGATCGTCAGCTCACGAATTTTCGCGATCTCCCTACCGTAGTGTCCCCGTCTTTGCAGGATGTCCAGCAGTGGCCCCAGATACCCTCCGTTTTCGACAAAGGGCATATAGATTTCATCCGCCATTGCGATGTCCATGGCTTGTTTTAGCGCCTCAATCGCCTCGTCACGACGATAGATCCTGTCCTTTGCCGCCGCAATGTAAATATAGGAGTAGATATGCCCCATAAGGTTCGGAAAAACAGAGGCAATACCTATGAACTGCTCAGCGATCCCAAGAAGCTTGAGGTAATCGTTGTTCATAAGCAGGGCTTTGCCGTAGACGATGTTCATAAATGCCATGGCGGGAAAATAGATTCGGCTGGAGCTGAAATCCCCTTGCGCAATTCTTAGAGGGACCCTCTCCATTCGTTTCAACTCCAGGTTAATGAAGGCTTCACACAATTCAATGGTTTGAATCTGATTGTACCATTTCTTCCGCTGGATCTCTTCCTGCATTTTCTGATGCAGATAACAGCCATATGCATAATCCCCTTTTGCAAGAGCAAGCCTTGCCTGAAGAAACATGGCGCATACAACAATCTCCCCCTGCTCCCATCGGCTGGCCATATATAGGGCTTTATGCACTGTTATCTCTGCATTTTCAAAATCCCCGCGATTGAAAAACAGTTCTGCTTCCATTATGAACTCGCCGCCGGTGCCATGCCCACCCATCAGCTCAACGTAGGTTGGCAACGAGCGCTTCAGATTCTGCACTTCCGCATCCAGCTGTCCCACTTCCCGGTGGAACATATACAGTACAGAAGGGGATCCGAAGGTCCATCCCCCCTTGGTATCGATGAATTCCGCCTGATGGGTCAACAGCCTGCTGGCGCTTTCAATGTGCTGGGACATCTTAAGAATATCATTGTAGCCCGTGAAACTGAGCAGCAGCTCAAACTCGCCCATAAGGGCGTTTCTCCGCTCCTCACTCAGATGCTCATTGTTCTGAAGTGCCCCAACAAATTCACCGCAAACCTCTTCAAACAGCGCCATTTCATTGAATGTGAACAGACACAGCCCATATATCAGGAGCGCGGTGGGATGCTCCTGTTTGATCGTGTATGGACATTCCGAAAAATACTGGATGAATCGCTCCTTTTGTTCATTGAAAATACTGTGCCCCTTATCGAACTCCACTGCTTTCATCAGACCGTTAAAATTGCCGGCTGTATAAAAATAATGCATGGCGTCAAGATACGAACCCGATTTCATAAACCAATGAGCAGCCTTTTCGTATACTTTTTTATCGTAGCCTTTTCCCTTTGATTCCAATGCCTCCATCAGGAAGCCGGTGAATATGTTATGCATTTGATAGGTTTTGGTTTTTACATCGTATTTCACCATGGCGCTTTTATTTACAATCTCTGTCAGCAGGAGTGGTGTGTTATCTTTTTCACACATATGAACTGCCAAGTCGGCTGTAAAATTCTTGAACACTGCCAGGTTAAGAAGCAATTCTTTAATTTCATCTGAAAAAGGCATAAACACCGCTTTTTCAACCAGGCTGTAGATATTCACAGTGGTTTCGAAGCTGCCCTCTGCTTTATAGTTCAGCATCAGCAGGTACAGAGCGCTGATCCAGCCCTCTGTAAAAGCCAGGAGCCTGTCTGCCTCCGAGTTCTTTAAACTGATTCCGCAAAGCCTGTAATAGGCCTTAATCTCACTTACATCAAACTCGAAGGTTTCCTTGGGTATATGGTACAGGTATCCCTTCAGTGCGAATTCATCCATTAAAGGGAACTCCACAAAACGTGCGGTTAAAACGATGAGCAGGTCACTTAATTCCTCTGCCACCAGCAGTTCGACGAATCGGTTTAATTCCGTACCGCTCATCAAATGGTAATCGTCCAGAACCAATACCGTTCGCTCTGAAAACCGGATTCCTTCCATAAGGTTCAAGGCTTCCTGCCTGGAAACACTGTCATTGGGAAAGCCCAGATGTTGGAGACTTTGAGCGCGCTCCCCGTCCACCTCTTGAAAAAGACGGCAAAACCCATTCCAAAAACTGTTGGGGTCCCCATCGTATATTCTGTGCCACAGCACGCAGGCGTCAGAATCTTTAAGATGCTCCTTGAGAGCTGTTGTTTTGCCATATCCCATGGGTGCTTCTATGATGGTGAGAGGGTAGTGATAGATTTCTTTAATCGCCTCGGTTATCCGCTCAGGAAAGAACAATGTACCGGATCTGTTTATCTTGGGCTTCTGCATGATTATCCCCTTGGGTGTTAATGTACTGATTTTAAAACAATATCACCCATAGATTATACTCCAAACCGTTTCATTTGGGTTGTAGATTGTGAAATGTTTTTCGACTATTCTATATACGATCACTCATACTCCAGTGTCATCCCAGAGCCAACCTCTAAGACCTCCGTTACGGTGGACAGCGCAATTTTTGATCTCAGATCTGTGCAGTGACAGGGATGAATTGCTTTACTTCCGATGGATTTTAAATACCTCACCGTTCCGTCCAGTTGATCCTGTTTAGGATTCAGCAGGTGCAGTCCGCCTATAATATCCGCTATCCGCTCTTCGCCGCACACGACCCTTGCATAGTCGACAATATTGCATATACCGGCGTGGGAACAGCCTGTTATGATGACCAACCCGGTATCGGAGCGGTAGACCAGGGCGGTGTCGTCCAGATTATAATCGTCAATCAGTTGTCCGTTTATCTCCTGTTTGCCGATGGCCGTCTGAGCTTCAAATCCGTTGAGCCGGGGGATTTCTCCGAGGAATACCAGCCGTTCGGTCAGCCACAGAGGAGACGTTGTCAGTGCAGGGGCGAAATACTTCCGGACCTTTTCCAGGCTCACGTTCATTCCCAGTTCATCTGTGCCAAAGTAGGTTTTAGGAATGAAGGCATCCGGGTGCGCCACAAAGCGGGGTCTTTTGCACCCTCTGCCTTCCAGCTGTGCCTCGGTCATCAGCTTTATCAGTGGCTCCAGCCCCCAGGTATGGTCCAAATGGCTGTGACTGATGGCAACCGCATCCAGATTCAGAAAATCCACATTCATCTTTATGCCGTTGCGTATGAACACATCGCTGTAGCCCATATCAAACAACAGTCGGTAGTCCCCCTCCTCTATCAGATACGATACCCCCGGTTCCCCGATGAAGTAGTGATCGATACAGGTATTGTTGTCCACCAGAACTTTCAGTTTCATGATATCCCCCTTCGCTCAGAGCCATTTGTTGTAAAAAGTATATCACACTATGGGAAGGCTTGTGATACAGCCTTTAATTTTGTCATTGCGAGCGCAGCGCGGCAATCTCTCCCTTGATCTTGTAATTAACCCTGCACTATACTATTGAAAACCTTCACAGGGAGAGATTGCCACGTCGCGTAGCTCCTCGCAATGACAAACAAAAGACAATCATTCTGTTTATCATTACTCTTTTAGAAAGGCATAATCTTCCTTTGGCAAAGCAAAGACACCCCGAAGGGTGCCTCAGTCACTTTCATTCATTCCTTACTTGCCGGCAGAGCGACCTCTGCCTTGAAAAGATCCCCGTCGATGGTGATGCCGAAGGTGCCCCCCTGAAGCTCGGTAAGGCTTCGTGCAATGGATAACCCTAACCCGGAGCCTTCGCTGCTTCGGGATTCATCGCCCCGCTTAAAGCGTTCCATCAGCTCATCGGGATGGATGTTCAGGGGCAAGGCGGATATGTTCTTAAGGGTAATGACCACGGTTTCACCCATGCGCCCGGTTTCCAGATACACCCGGGAATTAGGCAAGGCATATTTAAATACATTGGAAAGCAGATTCTCAATTACCCGCCACAGCAGCTTTCCGTCACCCATGACATAGATCTTTTCCTTGGGAGAACTGATTTTAAAATCCAGTCCCGACGCCACAACCTTATCCGAAAGCTCTCCAAGACCCTGTGTAATCAGATCTGTAACGTCCAGCTTTTCCAAGGTATAGGTCATGTTCCCGCTGGAGGCTTTGGCGGCTTCGAAAAGATCCTCTGTAAGAGACTTCAGCCTCTGGGATTTTTGATCCAACACCTCCAGGTAACGGGGGGCGTTCTCAGAGCATACCCCTTCAGTTTTAAGAAGATCCACATAGGTGATAATGGAGGTCAGGGGAGTTTTGAGGTCGTGGGATACGTTGGTGACCAGCTCCGCCTTCAGCCTTTCTGCCTTCACTTCGTTCTCTACGGCTGCATTAAGTCCTTCCGCAATCATATTGATGTTCTCTGCCAGGGTATCCGTGACGGGTTCTCCGTTCATTGGAATCCGGTGGGACAGCTCCCCGGCTCGAATCCGCTCGGTTCCTGCAGTGATCACGCCGATGGCCGTTACCTTGCCAAGTACGAATTGCAGTGCATACGCATTTAGTCCAAAGAACAGTATCAGCCCCAGCGGAACACCGATGAACCCCGCACTGGACGCTATTAAAACGGTGATGATGATGGAAAAAACAACGCCACCGCCGTACATTAGGAACAGCGCCGATGTTCGGAGGGCCAAAGGTCCGCTTTTCAGCTGTTCCCGGAGCTTCCCCATCATCTTTCGGGGGTGTCCGAAGACCCAGATGAACAAGCCCCCTATAAGGGTATGCCTCCAAAACTCCTTCCGTTTTAGACGCTTGACAACCCCAGTCCCCACCGTGATTCCGATAAGCCCTGCCAGAGTGATGAGCAGTGAAGAAAACAGGCAGAGCATTTCCATGTTCTTGGGATACAGGTCACTTCCCAGCTGGTAAACCGCAACTATTAAGAAGCCAATGGCGGTGACTGCAATGGCCAGGGCAACATCCAGATAAACACGGTCCGTCCATATCAGCTCCACCTCATCGGAATCTGGCCGTCTGCCTGCTGCATAGATCAGATAGACGACCGAAGCCAGAAACATCACTGCACCGGCTGCAACCTCATAAATGCCCATGCGCCCGTATTCCCGGCTACTTTCAAACAAGGCTTTTTCCTGGTTAAACCGTTCTTGGGTCATGCCGATGTATACGATACTGCCGTCAGAGGGCATATCCCTATAATCTCCCAAGGTGCCGGTACCCGTTATATTCTGACCATTGAGGCATACATAGAGGGGAAGCTTAGGGTAAGAACGCTCGGCATCATAAGGCTCTCTTTCGTTGGAGAATACGGACCCATCGGCAAAGAGAACCGTATAGCTCATCCCTTTATAAGCGGCCAGTTCGTTGTTCAGGCGCAAATACTCCTGAAGGCGTTCATTGATAAGCCGCTCCTTCACGCTGGCCACCTTTTGATCATAAACGGTGTTCAGTTGGGCAATCCGTTCATTCCGTTCCTTTTCCAGCCGAGCCGCTTCGGTGCCGTTTCCAGCAGAACGCGCACTTGAAAGCCATTCGTCGTATTGCTCAGTGACCCGCTGAATTTCCTGTCTGCGCTCATCGGAAAGCATGTTGGTTTCACCCACCAGCTGTTCTTCAAAAATACCGCTGCCGGCTTTTATCTTCTCCACGCTTTCATACTCAACTGCCGTTCTCACATCCCGATAGAGCTCTTCCAAAGGACGAACGCTCAGCTCGCTTTCCATAAAGCTCCGGGCTTCCAGTGCCGCTTCAAAGTATTCGCCCTTCAAGCACCCATAAGCGGTTGTGAGAAGCCCTGCTATGCAAATTACCGATGCCGCCAGCTTGATCCATCCGGAATATCTATATTTTTTCAACCTTGTATCCAACACCCCACACCACCTTCACGTATTTTGGTTCCTTTGGATTGATTTCGATTTTTTCTCTTATTCGACGGATATGCACCGCAACGGTGTTCTCCGGATTGAAGGCCGGCTCATTCCAAACCTGCTCGTAGATCTGGTCGATGGAGAAAACCTTCCCGGCGTTTTCACAGAGCAGTTTCAGTATCCGATATTCTACGGGGGTCATCTTGACCGTTTCCCCATCCACGGTGACTTCCTTGCAGTCATCATCGATGCTGAGTCCCCCCGTGCGGATTGCGTTAACAGACTCCGCACAGCCGCCTAAAGCGATGTAGCGTCTGAGCTGCGATTTCACCCGTGCTATGAGCTCCAAGGGCTTGAAGGGCTTGGCGATATAGTCGTCTGCCCCCATGGTGAGCCCCAGGATCGTATCGGTGTCCTCTGTCTTTGCCGTCAGCATGATCACCGGCACATTGCTGCGCTCCCGTAGCTTCATCGTTGCAGCCATGCCATCCATCACCGGCATCATGATATCCATAATCACCAGGTGGACCGTTTCCTTATCAAACCATGCCAGAGCTTCTGCGCCGTTGTATGCCTTGAAAACCGTATACCCTTCATTTCCCAAATAGATTCCGATGGCCTCCACGATTTCTTTTTCATCGTCGCATACCACTATGTTCATAAGGCACCGCCTTTGCTGTTCCATTTTGCACCCATTATATCATGCCCCCCTCCGGCTTCGTGTTACAACCATCATAACAACAGAGTCTTACAGGGGCTTTGACAAAATCCTTACGTCTTTCTTAACTAAAAAAGCTCCGCCAAATTGGCGGAGCCTCCACACATTAGGATTTCAACTGATCCACCTTTGCATCAAAGGCTTCATATTCCCTGTACACCTCTTCATAGGTGCGGAATATATCTTCCTGCAGATCCTCGTAGTTCTTTTTAACCAGTGCAATAATATGAGGATCCAACGCCCTGGCCTTCTGATAGTAATCCATAATCGTAAAGATGTCTTTTTTCTTCAAACCCTCCCTATAACTTCTTGCCTCCGTTACCGCAGTGAAGATATCCGCAATTGAAAGCAGCATGCTTTCCGGGTATATTTCTGTGTCTTTTAAATGATACGGATAACCGGATCCGTCACTCCGCTCGTGGTGCTGCGCGGCAATGTCTGCATAGCGGCCAAGACCTATCAGTGCCTTTAGTATTTTGAGCGTATAGTAAGGATGCTCTCTGATTATCTCCATTTCCTCCCGTGTGACAACACCGGGCTTGTCGAGAATTTCGCTGGGGACAACAACCTTGCCAATGTCGTGAAAATATCCGGCAACCAGCATCATCTGACATTCCTCTTCCGGGAAACACATCAGCTCCGCCAGTCGCTTCACAACGTGGGCCACCGCAATGGAGTGCGCCGCCGTATGTCGGGATCTGAAATCGATGGCTCGCATGAAGAGCTTGCCAAATCCCCCCAATTCAATTTCGTTCATTATGACTGCATCACTTCCTAAATTGGACAGGATGATTTCATCACGGCGGTGCTGAAGATCCATCCAGACATCATCCCGATTAAGAAGTTCCTTAAAAACATCCACCAGGGAGGGATCGAATTTCTTTCCTCTTTGCTCCTTCAGCATGTTCCATACCGCTTTTCGCTGTATCAGAATCCTTCCGGCTTTGTCCACCATAACAGCTACCCTGTCCACCAGAAAGATTATTCTGCTTTCTAACGGTATTTCCAAGCCGGTATTCTCATCGTAGGAATCGTGATGGTGTCGGATAATATTCCCATGTTCCTTAAAATAAGGGGTGTACTCCAAAAGAATGGCACCGGCCTCGGCATGAGCTTTTTCCATCTCAAACTCAAAGGACAGGGATTCCATCCTTCCCTTCATGGAAAATATTCCGATATCATGAAGCAGAGCAGCCTGAACCAGTCTGGCAATGCGCTCCGGTGCCATGCCCAGTTGATTGCCGACCAATCCCGCCCAGTAGGCGACGTCCTTATGGTGATCCACCACCGCCGGGCATATTTTATCCAGTGCTTCCGAGTATGCCATAAGGAAATTACCCAGAGCGATTCTAATCTCCATGCCACCACCTCTTTCAGCCTTATCAAAACCAAATGACCTTTCCACTTGTTTATGCCCCAGCATCTCCATATTTAAACAACTGATTCCAAACGTCTCTATTTCTTTAGGGCAGCAAAATACAGTGTTTTGATCCGGATTCTGAGTTTTCAAGGACATTTGTCTTTTTTGTTATAAATGAATAAAGGATTTTGACCTCGGGTATAGAACTCATGCTATAGGGGCATGGAGAAATCTGGCTTTGATTTTGCTCCACACTAAAATCTCAGGAGGTATTGCATGTTAAGGAAAAGAATCAGCTGGTTGCTGATGCTGACGCTGATGATCAGCCTGTTCAGCTTTGGCTACGCAGACACCACCGGTACAAAACTGGTTATTCTGCACACCAACGACACCCACGCAAGGGTTATGGAGAGCAAGAATGACGGCATGGGCTATGCCAAGCTGGCAGCAGAGATTGCAAAGGTAAGAGCAGAGAACCCCAATGTGCTTCTTTTTGATGCCGGGGATACCCTCCATGGCCAAACCTTCGCCACTCTGAATAAGGGTGAGAACATTGTAACCCTTATGAATCTGATGAAATACGATGCAATGACTCCCGGAAACCATGATTTCAACTATGGTCAGGATCAGCTTACCGCCCTGGCAGGGAAAATGACCTTTCCGCTGCTGAGCTCCAATATCAAGAAGGCTGACGGCAAAACCCTTCTGACCGCCTCCGTCATCAAGGAAATCGGTGGTCTGAAGGTTGGGGTATTTGCACTTTCAACCCCTGAAACGGCTTATATGACCCACCCGAATAACGTTAAAGGCCTTACCTTCGCAGATCCTGTTGCCGAGGCGAAGGCTCAGGTTGCCGCTCTTCAGGACAAAACAGATGTGATCGTGTGCCTTTCCCATCTGGGGCTGAATGACGGTTCCGAGGTCACCAGCAAGAAGGTTGCTGAAGCAGTTCCCGGCATTGATGTGATTGTGGACGGCCACAGCCATACGGTTCTTAAGGATGGTCTTAAGGTGGGCAGCACCTTGATCGGTCAAACCGGCGACTATGACAAGAACCTGGGCAAAATCGAGCTTACGGTTTCCGCCGGCAAAGTGACGGAAAGCAAGGCTTCTCTGTTCACCAAGGAACAGGCCGCCGAACTGACGCCGGATGCTGCAATGACCACACGGATTGCCGATCTGGATAAAGCCAATAAAGTGATCACCGATGTAAAAGTGGGCACCAGCACGGTTGCTCTTAATGGCGAACGGGGCAAGGTTCGTACCGGCGAAACAAATCTTGGAAATCTGATCACCGAAGCAATGCTGGATGCGACCGGCGCTGACATTGCCTTCACCAACGGCGGCGGAATCCGCGCTTCCATCGATGCCGGCGACATCACCAAGGGGGAAATCATCACCGTTCTTCCCTTTGGAAACTATGTTGTTGTTAAGGATGTAACGGGTCAGGACATTTGGGATGCCTTGGAGCTGGGCCTTGCAAAATTCCCGGCGGAAAACGGCCCCTTCCCCCACGTTGCCGGAATGACCTTCAGCTTTGATGCTTCCAAAGCCGCCGGGGCACGGGTAACTGCTGTTACCGTTAAGGGCGCTCCTCTGGATGTTAAGGCCACCTACGTCCTGGCTACCAACGACTTCATGGCTGCAGGCGGCGACGGCTACACCATGTTTGCTGATAACAAGATCAAGGGCGAATATGCGGCTCTGGATGAAATCCTCTCCGCATACATTGCAAAAATCGGCGCTGTTTCAACCGCAACGGATGGCCGCGTAAAAGCCACTAACGTTCCGGTCGTCCCGGTAAAGCCTGCTGTACCGGCAACACCAGCAGTACCGGCTGTTCCGGCAACACCGGCAGTTCCTTCTGTCACACCGGCGGTCCCTGCAACTCCCGCAGTGCCAGCGGTACCTGCAGCGGTAAACACTTATACCGTAAAGGTGAACGATATGCTGTGGAAAATCGCCAAACAATTCAAGGTGGAATGGAAAGCTATTGCCGAGCTGAACAAGCTTAAAAACCCCAACCTGATCGTTCCTGGTCAGATTCTGGAGATTCCGGTACAATAATACAGTCAAAAAACGTACAAAAGGGGTTGTCTCGAAATGAGACAACCCCTTTCTCGTTTATTTGCTCATACTATTTTCCAAGGGTTTTCTTTTCCTTCAATTTCTAATACACAACTTTTTATGGAGTTTTGAACCATCTCCCAAAGTGCTTGTTTTGTGAAAAATGCTGTGTGAGGAGTAAGTAAAACATTTGGAAATTTGCCTAACTTGCCAATGCTTTCAAGTGGAACAGGTTGACCTTCTAAATTCTTATAGTAAACAGGCGCTTCACCTTCAAGCACATCAAGGGCAGCAACGCCAATTTTCCCGCTTGTCAGACCTTCGATCAAAGCATCTGTGTCTATCAGGGTTCCTCTAGCTGTATTAACTATGATTACATCTTTCTTCATTTTCGAAATGGCATCCTTGTTGATCATATGCATGTTTTCTTCTACTGAAGGTGCATGAAGAGTGATTACGTCACTCTTCTCAAATAGTGTTTCCAAGCTTACATATTCAACATATTCTTTTATGGCTGCATTTTCATATGGGTCATAAGCAAGAATCTTACATCCAAATCCAGAAAGCATCTTGATAACAGCAGCGCCTATTTTTCCAGTTCCAATAACGCCTACAGTGGATGTTTGCAACAATATTCCCATCTTTCCAGCTAGTGAATAATCTTGTTTTTTATACGCCTCCACTATCATGGCACCTTTTCTGGTTGCCATGAGCATGAGCATCATGGCATATTCGGCTACGTTGCTTGGTGAATATGATGAGTTGCCCACCCCCATACCAATTTCTTTTGCCTTTTTAGTTTCTATATGATCATACCCTACATTTCTAGTTGATATGTACTTGACACCTAATTTGTGAAAGCACTCAATCAGTTCACCACTTACAGGTGTAGTAACGACACTGATGGCATCAGCACCCTCAGCTAGTTTGGCATTTTCCAAAGTGGGCATTTCATTGCAAAAAACCAATTTCACTCCCAAATTTTCTTCAAGCCCTACATAACATGGCTTTTCCATTTCCATAAAGCTATAAACAACAATTTTCATATAAAACCCCTCCCTATTTTTATTTTTGCGCACTCAGTTTTAATACTACTTTTGTTCCGGCATAGAATAGGGTTCATCCGGTTGACACATAATATAAGACTGCTGGCACTGAAAAGTGCTTGATTTCAGTCTTTTTCAATATTTCAGTGAAAAACAAGGGGCCGTGTCATCAGTCTGTTGACTAATGACACGACTCCTCTTAGTTGTCGGATTAGTTCGCCAGCATCTCGGCAAAGCCTTGCACGCGGGTGCGAATGCTTTCGTTGGAGTCGGCCTGTTGATCGATTTCGATGTAGAGAGTAGGAATGCCCTTTTCCTCCAGCATCTTCTTGAGCAGAGGATAGTCATACTCCTCGGGATCACAGAACTTCATCATGCAGACCACAACGCCGTCGGCCTTATACTTCTCCACATCCGCAAGAATCATGTCAAAGCGTTTCTTGTCTGGGTCGTAGGCCAGTGAACAACCTTCAAACCCTGCCCACCACTTGGCCAAGCGCGTCAGGCCGTCGCCCTCTGCAGGCACGTCGTTGCGGAACTGACGGGTTTCTTGAGCCAAATCATCGGCCACTACAGACATACCATTTTCGCAGAAAATATCCAGAAGCTCGGTGGGTTCAGCCATGATGCCGGTGAGAAGTAAACGCTTGCCGGTAGCTGTAGCAGGGAGCTCCTGCAACGCATCGTTGAGATCCTTCACCAAGGCGGTATGACGCTCTTTTTCAATAAAGAAGCCGCTCTTAATTACGCTGTGACGAACTGCGGGAGTGATGACGTCGGTGTGGTCCGCTGCCAAGAAGGTGAACCGGCGCATTTCAGCTCGGTGGGCGTTATAGACCTCAATCGCGCAGGCCAGATCATCCTCCGTGATTTTATGGCCAGAGACCTCTTGCATTAAATCCTGTACACGCTGATATTCGCTACGCAGAAACTTTACACCGCCCTCGAGCTGACGCATCTGGGGGTGAGTAAACTGGATGTACTTGAGCTGAGGCACGCCCAACTTCATGTTTTGGCCAATACACTTGAGTGTGTCACACATGGAGGGAATGATGGCGGCGGACAGCTCGTTATAGGTGCCGTTGAGACCAAGTTCCAGACAGGACTGCATGATGGAGCAGGTGAATGCAGGAATATAGGCCTTAGCCTCGCTGACTGTAGTCATGCCACCCCAAAGACCTACGGGGAGCATTCCCGCTGCGTAGACAATCTCTTCTGGCGTATAGACAGGGAAGCAACCTACAGCCTTATTTCCTGTGCGCGCCTTAAATTCTTTCACCTGCGCACCAGGGTTCCGGGCAATGTCTTGTAGCGTGTCAATGATTTGATTATAGTCAGCCATTACTGATCACCATCTTCCTTTCTTGTCGCCATGATTTCTGCCAGGCCCTGAATACGCGTGTCAAACTGTGCTTCGGAGAAGCCCCGAGGATCGGATTGATCACCGTCAAAAATAGTGTACGCTGTATTGGTTTCCTCACTGACGCGGCGTGCCATGGTGTACTGCATCAGATCCCATATCTTGCAGCTGCGGTTCATGTGGTAAATGGCGCCACCGCATTTATTGCTAGTGACAAGATCTTTGCGCAAGTCAATCTGTCGCTCTAGGCTCATGCTGTTGGCGATAGAGGCGTACGCCTTGGCCATACCGTCTAAACTACCGTTCTCATACTCCACGGCAAAGGCGTCAGGGTAAGTGCTGGCAGTCATATTGATGCCTTTTTTGACCAGGTTCTTAAGGGTAAATCCCAAGTAGGGCCACACTGCAATACCATCCCACATAACACGGTACTTTTCTTCCACGGGGAAACCGCCCTTACCCTGTTCTACCATCTCCTTAAGCTCCTGCTCCAGCAGTGCGAATACCTCTTTGCTACTTCCACGTCCTCGGCTGCTGACGATGAGAGCCATGTAGTTGAAGAGATCAAAACCAGTCATGGGTGCGGGGTCAGCGGCCAGGTACTTCACCGCTTCCTTCCACTGGCGGGAGTTTGCATTCGAAATTTTCATGATTTCTTCAAAACGCTCCGGGTCAAACTTCTTACCCGAAATCTGCTCCAACTGGGTAATCGCGTGATCAAACTGGCTGCGGATGTAGTCCACGGCGGACTGGCTCACGTCGTACTGGTCGCTATAGGTTACGTCAATCATAATCATGGGAATGTTTAGGTCCTTGGCTAGGTTTTCATACCACTTGATTACCTGATTGCAGATGTTATTGCAGCAGCAGATAAAATCGGGCATGGGAATATTGCTGGATTCAGCATGACCCACCTGCGCGTAGCCCAGATGCAGCCGTGCATAAGCGCAGATATCGTTGGAGTAGCCCATGTTTTCCGAAATCTCAATAAATTTGCCCGATTCCTTGCGGGCGGACACCACAGAGCAGTGGTTTTCCGGGTAGGCGTAGTCCAAATCGAACACCTCGACCAGTTCTTGAGGGAAGATGGAAGTCAGCCAGCCCACCGGTTTTCCGGCTTTTTTTGCTTCGTGGGTCTTCTGGCCGTTCTGCTCTATCAGAGAAAACAGCAGTTCTTTAGAGGTCATTTTTGCCTCGTTCATTTTGCCAGCTCCTTTTTTAATATTAGCTCGGGGTCTGCCGCGCACGCCCCCAACTTTATCATTATTTCAGTTCATCAAAAGCCAAAAGAGCCGCACCCAACGCACCAGTCATTTGAGGCTGAGGCGCTGGAAGCACCTCATGATCCAGCACCCTGCTCATAGCGCGTACAATCCCCATATTCTGAGCCACGCCACCCGCCATCACCACTGTGGGTGCCACACCGATGCGCTTGGCAAGTCCTGCGACTCGTTTAGCCACGGACAGATGGATACCGGCCACAATGTCATCCCGGTTCACCCCGGCAGCCAGTTGAGAGATGACCTCCGACTCTGCGAACACGGTGCAAACGTTGCTTATGGGAACCAGAACGGTGGCGCGGCTGCTCATTTCGGCGAGGTCCGATGTCGTTACCTCCAGCACCCCCGCCATCACGTCCAGGAAGCGCCCAGTACCAGCCGCACATTTGTCGTTCATTACAAAGTCAGTCATGACACCCCGCTCGTTGATTTTCAACGCTTTGGCATCCTGTCCGCCAATGTCGATGATCGTGCGCACCCCTGGCACCAGGAAATGGACACCACGAGCGTGGCAACTCAGTTCACTGATTTGTTGATTTGCTTTTGCGAAAGTCATACGGCCATAGCCAGTGACCACGGTGCGCTCGATCTGTGCCTCGACGAGACCAGCGCTGGCCAATACACCCTCATAGGCGCGTAGAGGGCCGCTAGTACCGGTGCCGCTTTGAATGACAGATTGTCCTGTAATTTCTTTTCCATCCCGTAAAATTACGGCCTTGCAGGCTGTTGAGCCAATATCAATGCCCAGTGTATACATGGCTACGCATCTCCTTTTGAGTGGTACTCTCACTTAAGCCAGAACGCCTGCTTCCCGCAATGCCTTGATCGTGGTCTCATCGTAGCCCAACAGCTTCATAACAGCCTCGTTGTCCTTGCCGACTCCAGTGGGGTGGATAAATTCCGGTTCACCCAGACTGGCGAACTTGAGCGGAGTGGTGGGCAGGGTAGCAGTGTGTCCATTGTCGAACTCCATTTTGTGGAGGAAATCATTTGCCCAAGCTTGCTCGTCCTTTACCACATCGGTAAAGTGGTAAAGACGATCACCCGGAATACCCGCTGCCGCAAAAATTTCATCCCATTCGACGGATGTCTTTTCCATGAACTTCGCTTCCAACATTTTTACGATTTCACCTTTGCGCTGGAGCATACCCTTGATGGTACAGTAGTCAGGGTTCTCGGCGTAATCGTCCAAACCCAGCAGGCGGCACGCCTTCGGGAAGTAGATGGGGTAACTGGCAGAGGCGAACATAAACCACTCCCCGTCCTTACATTTGTAGCAATTGGCGGTGGGGATAGCAGGCATGGAGCGGTCAGTGGGGTAGAGCTTGCCATAATGGCTGGCAGCTACAGCAACATTAAAGCCATAAATGGCAGCATGGTAGAGACTGCAGCTTACATAATCGCCCACGCCGGTGCGCGTGCGATTAAACAAGGCGGCAGCAATTCCGCCGGCCAGATAGGCGCCAAGCTGATTGTCACCTAAACCGGGCACAGTGCTGGTGGGAGAACCGTTTTTTTCTGCCAGATCGGCCATAAAGCCACTACGGGCGTAATAGGTACTAAAATCAAAGCCGGGACGGCTGGCGTGAGGACCCTCTTCGCCGTAACCTAGCACATGGGCAAAGACTACCTTAGGATACTTCGTCTTAAATTCCTCGTAACTCAGTCCCATCTTAGCCAGGGCCTCATTTCGGTAGTTGGTCAAAAACACATCGGCGCTGCTTAAAAGCTTATCAACAATCTCCTGCGCCTCCGGTTTGCGCTGTTCAATGGCAAGCGCTTTCTTATTGGCGTTCATTAAGCAATATAAGGGGTTTTCGTTGTCAGCAACCGGCATGCCCATGTTGGCACCTAGAAGACGGACGGGATCACCCTTAATGCTCTCCAGCTTAATGACCTCTGCTCCCCAGTCTGCCAGAATCTTGCCACAGACAGGACCCGCAATATAGGTGGACATGTCGACAACTCGGATACCAGATAGAATTTTGCTCATAATAATGAACCTCCTATAAATTATATTTGCCATAGCGCGTCATTCTGCACATGGTCTATTGCAATTTGCGTGCCAATTAAACTCTCCCTCTTTATCCCGCTACCAATAAGAAACTCTCCAAATTTTTTGTTTGTTAACACATAAAAACCTTTACATTTTGTAATTTTTTATTACAAAATGTAAAGGTTTTTATCGCCACTATGTCTTTTTCAGTTTTCTGTAAATGGTCACCGGAGGAACGCCCAGTGCCAAGGCCGCCTTGGAAACCGACCCGTACTTCTCGAGTGCCATGTGGATGAGTTGATCTTCCAACTGTCCTTGTGCCTCACGTAAGGGCATTAAACCACTCACCTGAACACTGTTATAGTCCACTCTTGCCGTTTTCGGCTCTATCCCTAAAATCAATTCCAGATCGCCTGCGGTCACAAGCTGATTCTGCCCCAGTACCACAATGCGCTCCACCGTATTTTTGAGCTGTCGCACATTCCCTGGCCACTGCTCCCGGCACAAGCGCTCATACGCACTCTGGGAGAGAGCAGTCTGACGCTCGTAGCGTTTGTTATACATGGTCAAGAAATTTTCTATCAAAGGTAGAATATCGTCCGGTCGCTCCCGCAGAGGTGGTATGGACAACGGAATCACGCTTAGCCGATAAAAGAGGTCCTGCCGGAACACTCGCTCGTCCTGCAACTGCTCCGGTGTAAGGTTGGTGGCGCAAATGTACCGTACATCCACGGGCACGTCCTGGTTGGAGCCCACCGGCCGCACCTTTTCCTCCTGCACCACCCGCAGAAGCTTGCTCTGCATGGGTAGAGGCAACTCTCCCAGCTCATCCAAAAATACCGTCCCTCCGCTGGCCTCCTCCAGAAGGCCTTTGCGCCCCCCTTTCCGACCGCCGGTAAAGGCACCCTCTTCATAGCCAAAAAAATCTGACTCCATGAGTTCACGAGGAATCGCCGCGCAGTTAATGGAGATCATCCGTGCACCGGCGCGCTTACTGCAGTGGTGGATGTATTTTGCAACCTCTTCCTTGCCGGTTCCCGACTCGCCGGTAATGAATACCGCAGAATCGGTCTTTGCCACCTGCCGGGCTACCTTAAGAACATCCTCCATCTTCCGGCTAGAGCATATAATACCCAACTCGGCGGGGTCCTCATTTGGATTTTGGATTTGACGTATATAAAATTCATTGATACGCCGGGTCTGCTCCAGCTCATCCTGCAACTTAGAAAGCTGGGACATATCTCTACCGGTAAGAATGATGTGAGTTAAGATATCTTCCTGAAATACAGGGATAGCGGTGTAGAGAATCACCGGCCCATCGATGTAACGGATGGAGCTCTGGACCTTTTCTTTCGTCTCTGTCGCCATGGCGATAATGGTTCGCCCTTCGACCACATGCTGGGCAAAGGTATCATCCGCCGAGGTCCCCAACAATGTTTTATGGTCGTAGCCCCATATGTCTTTGACATAGCGTTTTGCCATTTGGTTAAAGAACTGAAAATTACCTTTTTCGTCCGTAACGACTACAATATCGTCAATACGGTTGAGCACCAGCGCCAACAGCCGCTGGTCACAATTTTGAGGGTAAAACACCAGCAAATGGCGGGCTCTTCCTTCGAAAAGAACGGAGTGGTAGCAAATGAAAAAGTCGCCCTGCGGAACGGACACTTGGACGCATCCACCCTCCTGCCCAATCAGCCGTTCCACAGAGCATTCCGGAGACAGCAACTGAATGTATTCCAAACAGCTGATAGCAGGGCATCGGGCAGCCTTTTCATTCCTCCATAGGATCCGCCCCTGTTCGTCAATTTCAACGATTACGTGCTGAAGATGCTCAATAAGCTTTTCCACATGTACGCCTCCTCGTCAACCGAATCTGTCGCTTACCATTGTTTTCCCGCATTTTTTGATCGTCGAATATTCGTAAAATCAAATCGATGTTGACCCTGAAACTGCCCCCACAACCCAATCGACAAAATATATACACTGTGCTATTTTGTAGGATTTACAAAAGGGGCTGTCTCTAAATTTTGAGACAGACCCTTTTGTTTTGCAGTTATTCAGGCGCATCACTTCAGCGGATACTGGTCATCTTCCCCATCGCTGTCCAGGGTGTTGATCACCACTTCGTTTACGCCGTCCTCTTCCTTCAGCTTCACACTGATGATTTCACGGCGGGCAGTGGGCACATTCTTGCCTACATAGTCGGGGCGGATAGGCAGTTCCCGGTGGCCGCGGTCCACCAGAACAGCCAGCTGTATGGTCAGAGGCCGCCCCTGATCGATCAGGGCATCCAGGGCCGCTCGGACCGTACGGCCCGTATAGATGACATCATCCACAAGGATGATATGCTTTCCACTGATGGAGAACGGAATGCTGTTGGTTCGCACCACCGGCTCGTCACTGGCCTTTGACAGGTCATCCCTGTAAAGGGTGATGTCCAGGGACCCCACCGGGATACGCACCCCCTCAATCTCTTCGATCATATCCACAATCCGCCAGGCCAGAGGCACCCCCCGTGACAAAATCCCCACCAGCACCACATCTTCAATTCCTTTGTTATGCTCGATGATCTCATGGGCCAGCCGCTTGATGGATCGGTTCATGGCGTTTTCGTCCATGATCTTGGCTTTGAAATGCATGTTACCCCTCCTGGCGGCTTAAGTGCCGCACCTTATCAAGATAGGTGGCGAAGTATTCCGGAAGCGGCGCATCGAACTCCATCCATACCCCTGTATGGGGATGCTTGAAGCCCAATACCTTCGCGTGAAGAATCTGTCCGTCGTGTTTTACCTTTTCCTTTTTAACCCCATATACCGGATCCCCGGCCAGAGGGTACCCCTTCCAGGCCATATGGACCCGTATCTGATGGGTTCGTCCGGTTTCCAGGGACAGCTCCACATAGGTGTAGCCCTTCAGCCTTTCGATCACCCGATAATAGGTCACCGCTTCCTTTCCGCCCCGATCAACCACCGCCATTTGAAGCCGGTTGGCGGGATTTCGGCCTATGGCGCCTTCTATCCGCCCTTCATCAGTCTTGACATTTCCGTGCACAAGGGCGTGGTACCGACGCAGGATGGTATGCTCCTTCAGCTGCTCAGCCAGTCCCTGATGCGCTACATCATCCTTGGCCACCATCAGCAGGCCGCTGGTGTCCTTGTCGATGCGGTGTACAATTCCCGGCCGAACCACCCCGTTGATGGAGGACAGATCCTTACAATGGTACATCAGGGCATTCACCAAGGTGCCGCTGTAATTTCCCGGCGCCGGATGAACCACCATGCCCTGGGGCTTATTCACAACCAAAAGGTGGGAATCTTCATAAACGATTTCGATGGGGATGTCCTCCGGTACCACGTCCAGCTCCACCGGATCCGGCAGCTCGATATGAACCTCATCTCCCGAGGAAACCCTGGCTTTTTTGGAAAGCTCGGACTCCTCGTTTACGGTGACGCAGCCCTGTTCGATCATTTGCTGGAGATAGGTTCTGGATCGGCCTTCCACCAGCTTCGCTACGCAGGCGTCCAACCGCAGGCCTTCCATTTCATCGGGAATCACTACATCATATATCTGCACAATGCCTCCTGATCAGTCTGCGTGCCGGAGCATGTTCCGCACGATTCGGCTGGAATTCACAGCGGCTTCCTGACTGAACTCTTCATAGGTTTGATGGGCCGAACCATCGGCTTTGTCGGACATGGCCCGGAGAATCAGGAAGGGCACTTCGTTAATCCAGCAGGTATGCCCCACTGCTGCCCCTTCCATTTCGGTGGCATATGCGCCAAAAACGTCCCGGAGCTTGTTCTTCACCTCACTGCTGCTGACGAAAACATCCCCGGTGACAATACGGCCTTCCAGTACCTGATGGGCAATCTTCTCCTGCTCAGCCGCAGTCTTTGCCAAGCGGATCAGTGTGGGGTCCGCCTTGAAAATCCATTCCTCCATCCGGGGTATCTGGCCCAGCTGGTAACCAAAGCCCGTGGCGTCGAAATCATGCTCCAGGACATCGGTGGATATCACCAGATCCCCTACATTCAAATCGTCGTGTACAGCCCCGGCCACCCCGGTGTTGACAATATGGGTACAGCCGAAAACCGATATAAGCACCTGGGCACAAATTGCAGCGTTGACCTTGCCGATACCGCTAATGACAACCACTGCCTTCTGCCCTTCCAGTGTTCCAACGCAGAACTCCATCCCCGCTACGGTCTTTCGCCCCTCTATAATCATTACTTCCTTCAGCATCTCAACTTCCAGATCCATAGCCCCGATGATTCCAAAACGTTTCATATTTCATCCTCCGCTTAATAAGCGTTATTTGTCCTTTCATTGTATTCAATCCCAGGCGCCAGAGCAAGGGAAAAGCATAAGCTCCCCCAGATTATCTGCAATTACAAACCCCTCCGCCATACTTTTATGTCGGAGGGGGCATTAATTCCTGAAATATTTTCAGAGTGATGAAGAGCAGAGATGCGTAACCCGCTACACCGGAATACCAGCCGCTGGGAAAAATCTATTTCACTCAACGTTATTACTCAGCCTGTTACCTACTAAACGTAGTCTACCTTTGCGAATCGTCTTTTTATTGCCTTAAAATAGTGATTCTCGGGATACCCGAAGGACACAAAGAGCATGGATTTCCCTGCATTCTGCAGCTTGTATTTTTCTTTCAGCTCCTTACTCACCGACAAGATGCTCCCCGGTACCCCCAGCATGATGGAGCCCAACCCCAGGGCTTCCGCCGCCAGCATGGCATAAGTGGCGTTGATATAGGGATCCGCCGGGTCTGCATTTTTATGGACAGAAAACAGCATCCCTAGCGGCGCATCATACAGAAGAACGTCCTTATTGTTTTCTTCCCGTTCCTTGATGAACGTATCGAAAGCCGGTCTAATGAAGGTATCCACAGACTCCACAAAATCCTTTCCCATAAAAGGACCAACCAGCGCTGTCGGCACCTTACCAAACATCCATCGGTATTTTTTTATTGCCATGGTAATGTCATCAACAAAGGCCTGCATCTTTTCTCGGCCAAGGAACACCGTTATGGCGGTATCCGAAGGGGGAAGCCCCATGGGGGCAGTACTGGCTGCCGAAACCAATCGGTCCACCAGTTCCTGAGATACTTGCTGCCCGGTGAAGCTCCGTATGCTTCTGCGCCTAAGCATCAGGGAATACAGCTTCTCATAATCCGCACAATTATCCCTTTCCGGAAGCGGAACCACATCACCGGGAAGAAAGTCTCTGCCGGAGACGCTGATGGCACCGCTGGGACATGCCGCCATACAGTGTCCGCAACCTATACACCCAAAGAGATTCCCTTGGTCAATGGTCAATTTCCCCTCCCGCATAACTAGGGGCTTTCCGCAGCACACCTTTTCGCATAGGCCGCAACCGGTGCACAACAACGTATCAATGGTAACCTCTGCGTTCTCATAGGCCCTTCCTGTCTTTAAAGCCATACTTACACCTCCAATAAGCATTTATCCCTACCTATCCTCAATAAGGCATTGGATAAAGTCCGACGATTTTAAACCACGCCTCTATAAAAGATAGGGTTTGATCATGCTGGCGTCTATCGCCTTGGCAGCTTCCTCCGCATCCAGTCCCGGCAGCATACCAACGTAAAGTGTATAGCCGTCGACTGCATTCATAAGAACCTGAGCCTGCAAGCTGTAATCCCCAGGCTTCATCCTTCCTTTTTCTGCGGCTCCTTGGTATAGGCTCTGATAAAATGCCTGCATTTCCATCACATACGCACCATAGAATTCAGTAAAATCCGGTTTTGAAAGCGCCTTCACCATTGTAAGGTAGTAGATCTGCAGTGCCTGTCTGTTCTCTGCCCAATAGGCCAGATAGGCCAGAATGTAATCCCGCAACCCTGCCACAGGGTCCGTATTCATGACCGCTGCTTCCGCCAGCTTAATAATCGGTTCTCCCAGAGCGGAGTTGGCCGCCAACAGAACCTCATCCTTGGATGCAAAATGATGATAAATACCGCCCTTGCTAATTCCAGAGGCCTTTGCTATGGCGTCCATAGATGTTGCCTCATATCCTTTTTCAAGGAATACGCCAATGGCAGCCTCGATGATTTCTCCTACCCGCTTTTCCCGGGGTTCTTTTTTTGCCACGTCCTTTGCCTCCTATATACATACCGACCGTCGGTATGTATATAGGATACTGCGCTTTATTCAAAAAGTAAAGCGGGTGATGGGCTCCCGCAAAGGAAAACCCATCACCCTAATCCATATTTTTTCATCTTCTTGTGAAGTCCTGTACGGTGAATATTCAGCAGCTTTGCCGCTTCGGTCCGGCTGCCGTCACAGCGGATCAGCGCTCTTCGGATAGCCTCCGCTTCTGCGGCTTCTACAGTTGCCTCCAGGGTAAGGGGAATATCTGCCGATTCTGTCTGAGGAAGCACTTCTCCATCCAAAAAAATATCTGGCAAATCCTTGGTATAGAGCACCCTGCCCTCTGAAACCATCAGGGCCCGTTCCACCGCGTTTCGCAGCTCTCTTACGTTTCCCGGCCAGTCATAAGCCTGCAGGCGCTCCATGGCACCGTTGGATATCCGAACGCTGGGATGACCATATTCTCGACAGAAGCTTTCCAGCATGCTCTCCGCCAACAGTGGAACATCCTCCTTGCGCTCCCGCAGGGGGGGAAGGGTAAGGCGGAGTACGTTCAACCGATAGTAGAGATCCTCTCTGAATTTCCCCTTTTGGACCATTTCACGTAAGCTTTCATTGGTGGCGGCGATAACCCGGATATCCACGGCTATCTTTTGGTTATCTCCCAGCCGTTCATACTCCCGCTCTTCCAGAACACGGAGCAGCTTGGCCTGCATGTCCAGAGGCAGGGTCCCCACTTCGTCAAGGAACAGGGTTCCTCCGCTGGCCAGCTCGAATTTCCCCAGTTTGCCGCCTTTTTTCGCTCCGGTGAAGGCCCCTTCCACGTAGCCGAACAGTTCAGCCTCAATCAGTTCCCGAGGAATGGCTGCGCAGTTGATCTGCACAAAGGGACCGGAATGCCGGTAGCTGGCTTGATGGATGGCATGGGTGAAATACTCCTTCCCTGTTCCGCTCTCCCCTTCCAGCAATACAGTTGAATGACTGTCTGCGGCCTTTCGGGCTAGATCGATCAGGTGAAGCATGCGGGGGCTTCGGGTGAGTATGTTCTCAAACGAGTATTTTGCCTGATGGAGGCGACTGATTTCCCCTTCATAGGTCTTTACCTTGCTTTCCAGCTTTTCAAGGCGGTTCGCCAGGGCTTTTACTTCCTTTACATCCTTAAAGAGGACGGTCCCTACCGCTCCGATAACCTTACCGTCCCGCCATACCGCAATACGGGACGCAATCATATCATGACCGTTGAGGGTCTGGATCCGACCCATTTCACTGCGGCCGGTCCGAATAACCTCATGAAGTCGTGTGTTTTCAATAACCTCCGCAACCGGTTTCCCGATAACCTCCAGCTCCTTGATGCCAAGAAGCTTTTCATATTTGCACTTTGTAATCACTCCCTCAGCATCCACTACCACAAGACCTTCGTAGGCGTTCTCAACCAGCTCGTCGATGACCGCCTCATGGAAACGGAGCCGTTCCAGTTCTTTTAAAAGTTCTTCACATTCCGGATTCGGAATACCCGCATCCTTTATCATGGCTGCCCTCCGGGCAAGACGTATTTCCTCCATTTTCTCATCCCCAACGCAGGTTTACAAGAGCCAAGCCCTTATTCTCTGCCATGGAATTTCATAAGATTGGTTGACATATTTCATCAGGCGGGTTAAATTTATAAGGTTAGGGCTAAAATCGAACCCCCAGAAACTACAACAAATGATATCGCCACGGATGACACGGATTTGCACGGATAGGATGGTTAAGTCCGTGTCATTGCGCGGAGCGCAGCGACGCGGCAATCTTGCCTATGGAACAACCGTCCTACTGATTTGAACGCACTTAAACACCTCACTGCAAGATTGCCGCGCTGGCGCTCGCAATGACGGTCTATAAGACCATATCCGTGTCCATCCGTGGCTAATTTTATCTTGACTCAAGAAAGAGGACCGTATGACCCCAGAACAACAGCAATTGCAACAGGAAGTACAGCGCCGCAGAACCTTTGCCATCATTTCCCATCCAGACGCCGGGAAAACCACCTTGACCGAAAAGTTTCTTTTATACGGGGGGGCCATCCGGGAGGCCGGTTCTGTTAAATCACGCCGCTCTCAAAAGCACGCGGTTTCCGACTGGATGGAAATTGAACGCCAGCGGGGTATTTCCGTTACCTCCAGCGTGCTGCAATTCAATTATCAAGGCTTCTGCATCAATATTCTGGATACCCCAGGTCACCAGGATTTCAGCGAGGATACCTACCGCACCCTGATCGCTGCCGACAGCGCCGTGATGGTGGTGGACTGCGCCAAGGGCGTAGAGGAACAAACCCGAAAGCTTTTTAAAGTCTGTAAGATGCGGGGCATCCCCATTTTCACCTTTATCAACAAGCTGGACCGTCAAGGAAAAGACCCTTACGAGCTGCTGGAAGACATTGAGCAGAGCCTGGGCATCCGTTCCTGTCCCATGAACTGGCCCATCGGCTCCGACAGGGATTTCAAGGGGGTTTATAACCGTCAGAAAAAACGAATTGAGCTCTTCGGCGACAGTAAGCACGGCTCTGCCATTGCCAATACGGTGACCGGAGATCTTAATGATCCCAAGCTCAGCGAGCTGTTGGGTCCCCACCTTCACCAGAAGCTGCTGGATGATGTAGAGCTTCTGGATCACGCCGGGGATGGCTTCGATCTGGAAAAGATCCTCAGCGGTGACCTGACCCCAGTATTTTTTGGAAGCGCCCTCACCAATTTCGGTATTGAGCCCTTTCTGGAATCCTTTCTTAACATCACCACCCCGCCGCAGCCCCGACTTAGTAATCTGGGCCCCATCGACCCGGAGCAGGAAGCCTTTTCCGGCTTTATCTTCAAGATTCAGGCCAACATGAATCCCACCCATCGGGACCGCATTGCCTTCCTTCGCATCTGCTCCGGCAAATTTGAGCGGGGCATGGTGGTGAACCATGTGCAGGACAGCAAGAAAGTCAAGCTGGCACAGCCCCAGCAGTTTATGGCTCAGGATCGGGTAACGGTGGAAACCGCTTATCCCGGGGATATCATCGGCATCCACGATCCCGGCATCTTCAATATCGGGGATACCCTCTGCTCGGACGATTCCAAGATACAGTTCGAGGGTATTCCGGTATTCGCACCGGAGCATTTTGCCAAGATCTATACAAAGAACTCACTGAAGCGAAAACAGTTCCTGAAAGGAATTGCCCAGCTTTCAGAGGAAGGCTCCATCCAAGTCTTCAAAAGACCCAACATTGGTATTGAAGAACTGATTATCGGCGTGGTTGGCGTACTTCAGTTTGAGGTACTGGAATACCGGCTTAAGAACGAATACGGTGTGGATATTCTTACCGAGCGTCTGTCCTTCCGCCACATCCGCTGGGTGAAGATGGACAACTACGGCAAGAAGCCCATTGCTCTCCCCATGGATACCGCCCTGGCCCACGACGCTAACGACAACCCGGTACTGCTGTTCCAAAACCCGTGGTCCATTCGAACCTGCGAGGAGCGGAATGAGGGAATTGTTTTGGAAGAGATACACCGGAGAGATTAGTTCAAAACAATAGGGAGAGATTGCCGCGCCTTCGGCTCGCAATGACAAGATAACGATTGTCATCGCGAGGAGCAAAGCGACGTGGCGATCTCTCCCTTTCTTTATGCTTTTCTATCTTTTCGTTTTCAGCTTGTCCACGGTGTAAAGAATCTTTCCATCCTTCTTATATAGGCTGATAAAGTGATCCTTATCCTTGCCGGTGCCCAGGTAGCGCACGCCGTTCCGGGTTTCGATGCCGGTGTTGCCACCGCCGTAGAACACATACACGTTGGTGCCCTTCTCCGCCAGCTTGCTGAGCTGTTCGCCCAACAAATCCGCTTCCTTACGGTCGCTGAAGCCACCGGTGCCCCAAATGGGCTTTTGCAGGAAAACAAGAACATTCTTTTTCTGTGTGGTTTCCAAAAGATTCTTAAGCCACGGCCACTGATTGTAATCGGTTTTTCGAAGGCCGTCATTCTGATCGTTCAGGAATACAAGAAGCTCGTTATCCCGGGTAGCCGTGGCATAGCCGGCATTGGTTCCCGCTGCTGTCTTTCCCGACTTTCCGATTACAGCGGAATCATAGGGGCCTGTAAACAGGGCCATCTCGTAGCCGTCCGCCAGGGTGCTGACTATCTTTTCAAGATTGTCCGTCTTGCTGCTGCCGCCATAGACCAGCCACTTTTTTTCAAAGCTGTTGGGCTTTTGATTGAATTGGTCCTTGGTCACCCCTCCCCGTTCATCGGCGGAAAGCTGCGCCAAAGGAAGGGGCATCATCATCTCCAAACCGTCAAACAAAAGGGTTCCCTGGGTTTTGTATTCGCTGGGCTCCACCACATAAAGCCGTTCAAGATAGGCTGGCGTGGCCAGGTTTGACGGTACCGCCGCCTCAAGATGCTTCCAGCCGGTCCAGTCGATGCCTTGCTTGAATTCAATGGTCTGTGCATTCCCGTTGGCATCCTTAATCTGGCCGCGAATCCAGTGGGGAGTCATCTGATTGGCATTGACCCATACGCCAATCTTCTGCGGCCTTGCCGTCATGGGAATACCGCCACCGGCAAAGGTAAGATAGGCTGCCGTGGTACCGGTGCTGCCAATGAAATTGTAGTCCAGACGGGCTGCGTTGGTATTGACCTGCCCCCCAGGTACGACGCTCACCTGCCCGGTGATCGTCTGCGGATGGCTTACAAAGGCATATCCGTAGTTTTCCAGAGGCTGCATGGGGGTTCGCTTGTACCCGGAGGAAAGTGCCGCCGCAGCCTTATGGCCTCCGAAGGAAGCCCGTATAATCGTGGAGCCCTCCTGAAGTCCTGCGGTATAAACACCATTCTGTATAGTACCCAGGCCTTTATCGTCGGTAAACTGTACGGCATCACGGCTGAGAGCCGCCCGATATCCGTTTCTGTCAATTCCTGAAACATCGAGATTGACGCCGTCTCCAGGATTGACGCTGCTGTCGGAGAGATTTAATTCAATGGCCCCGAGATCGGAAAGGACTTTTATCGTTTTTTGAGCGGTTTTTCCCTGATAGGACGCTTCGACAATGACGGTGCCCGGTTCCGCTGGAATAAGCCGGCCGTTCTCTATCTTTCCCTTTCCGCTGATCACGCTGTATGTAACCTGCTCGCTGTTCACTGCAATGGGCTGGTATGCTTTATCGTAGCCCTTGATTGAAAGCGCTACCGGCGTACCGGAAAAAGCCTGCTCCTGTGCCGACTTCAACAGGATTCCCGCCAATTCACCTCCCTGCCCGGTGGAGGAAATCACAAGGCTGTTAATGACAGGCCGCTGTTTGCCATCGGAGGCATAGGTGACCACCTCCGTTCCTGATTCACCCAGATTCCTTCGAAGCATGGTGGTGGAGCCGCCGCCATCCATCATCATGGCGTTATAGGCGCCCAGCTCCAGCATCAGGGATGCCATCTGCATATTATCAAATCCTTTATAGGAACCGCTGCGGCCATCCACCGTTGCCATGATCAGCTGATCCCCCCCATTGTTGATACCCAGCGCGGTTCTGGACGCATAGCCGTTTACCGGCTCTGTGAAGGAGGCAATCTGACCGTTTTGCACCAGCATAGTGCCGCCTCCCACCGCCAGATTCAGGTTTTCTATCCCCGGACTGGTTGCTGCATTGAATACCAGCAGCTCACCGGTGGCTATGGAGGTTGACAGTTTTTGTCCATTGGCTCCCGATGCCAGAAGTACAAACCCGTTCTGTGGAATGGCTACCGGGGGCTGGCCCTGCCGCACTTCCTTTACAAGGCCGTCCTCCACCACAATTTCCACCATATCTGCATACGCCGCTGCCGTTCCGGGAGTATAAGTTCCCCAGTTACGGTCCAGAATCGTTGTCTTGCAATAATTCCACGTAATCTTATTGAATGAGCTTACCGGTAGGGTTTCCCCCCGCTGTGTGGTCACACTGAGATTGTTCTGCCATGTGCTGAAGTAGGCCTGCCCGGCAGTGGTTACAGAAAGGGCATTGTATGGTTTGACAAGCACAGGGCTGCTAATCAGCTTTCCATCCTTGACCATGACACCCAAAGGAGAGTCCGGCTTCATCAGGTAAAAAAAATCGGCGTTGACAGCCGCAACTGTATTGGGTACCTGCTTGGCCATATTGGGAACCGTATCCCGACTGCTGACCCCTGCTGCGCTGTTCACCACCTGAAGGGTGGAGTTGGCATTCTTGAGATCCTTGCGGATCACGTTCACATTGACCCACCCTTGGTCACCGAATCGTAACAGATTTTGATGCGTCACGCCGTCTGCAATCGTTTGGGTCTCTGATTTCTCGTAAAGCGACGCTCCGTACACAGAGCCCGGAATCCCTGACAGCAGCAGCACAGATGCAAGCCCTGCTGCCAGGATCCTTTTCTTGATGTCGTACATTCAAATTCCCCCATTTCATGTTCGCTGGTTCAAATAAGCGGCGAATACTGTGTTGTCCCTGTCCATTATAGTCAATAGATTTCCAGTTCAGGTTCCAATGGGGTTACAAATAGGTTACAGAAACATTAAATCCCCCTGCTTATGATTTTCCGCACCGCTCTTTATCTCCCTTGCTACAGCTGCACCCTGCGCAGCAGCCCCCTCCTTTCAGGGTCTTACCGAATGACCGGACCGCCCAAGCCAGGATCAGTGCGAACAGAAGTCCAACGATTATATTTCCCATATCAGCGACCGCCTTCTGCCAGCAACGGCTCAAGCTTTCGGCGTTTTTCATCAATAGATTTCAGTCTGAACAAAAGGGATCCCGTCCCAACTACACTGATGAGCAAAGCCGGAACTGCACCAACAGCCGGGGTTCCGTACAGCAGGAGGGTTCCCAGCTGCGTAATTGCCATGGAAAGCGCATACCCAATGCCGAACTGGAAGGCCAGCGCCCTAAGAAGCCATCTTCTGGACCCCATTTCCGCATTCATTGCGCCAATTGCCGCAAAGCACGGTGGTGTAAACAGGTTGAAAACCAGAAACGCATAGGCTGTAACCGGGGTAAACAGAGACGTCATCACACCTCCCGGCGCCATCAGCGTCTCTTCTGAAGCAACCGCCAGAAGAACTGCGAAGGTTCCCACCACATTCTCCTTGGCAATGAATCCGGTGATGGATGCCGCTGCCAGCTGCCAGCCTGCAAATCCCAGAGGGATCAGAAGCGGTGCGATGATTCCGCCCAGTACCGCCAACATACTGGCTTCCTGATTATCTACCGGCTGCAGGTTGAACCCGTATGCCTGCAGGAACCAAACCAGGGTATTCATCAGGAGGATGATGGTGGAAGCCTTGTAAATGAATCCGGAGGCCTGTCGGAGCATCTGACGGAATGCGTAGCGAAGACTGGGAATCTTGTACTCAGGCAGCTCCATGATAAAGGGAGCCTGACTGTCCCACAAGAAAAGCCGTTTCAGAAGCAGCCCACCGGCGATAATCACCAGAACTGAAAGTACATACATGCTGGGGCCTACCCAACTGGATTCCGGGAAAAACACTGCGGAAAAGAGGGCAATAATGGGGAGTTTCGCTCCACAGGGCACAAAAGGCGTCAACATAATGGTGGCGCGGCGCTCATTGGCATCCTCTATGGTACGCGTGGCCATAACCCCAGGAATGCCACAGCCGGATCCCACAATCATGGGAATGATGGATTTTCCAGACAGACCGATCCGCTTGAAATAACGGTCCATCACCACCGCAACCCGGGCCATATACCCACTGTCTTCCAAAAGTGCCAGACAGAAGAACAGCACCATGATTAGAGGCAGGAAGCCGATGACAGCGCCGACTCCCCCGATGGCTCCGTCTATGATCAATGCCTGCAGCAGAGGCGCGATGCTCAAGCTCCCCAAAAATGCCCCTACAGATCCCGGAATAATCTCACCAAAGAGCACATCGTTGGAATAGGCTGAAAGATATCCGCCCAGCCCTTCAATGGAAAATGCGTAAACCGCCCACATCACAAGAAAAAAAATCGGAAGCCCGAACCATTTATCAGCCAGCACCGCATCCAGTTTATCGGAAAAACGTATCTGAGAGCGGTCAATACCCCGCTTATGACATTGGAACACCAGTCTTTTCACATACTCCTGCCGCTTTTTTTCTTCATCAACACCCTTGGGGTCACCGAAACCAGAGGAAGCCTGCGGAGCCTTGGAAGCCGTTCTACGCACCACTGCCTCCATTAATGGCCGGATTCCGTCTTTTGAGGCAGCTGAAATCAGCATCACCGGACACTTCAATTCCCGCTCCAGATGAGCTGCGTCAAGAAAATCTCCCCGCTTTTCCAGCGTATCCTTCTTATTGACGGCCACAATCACAGGAATTCCCAGCTCCAATAGCTGCGTCGTTAAATAGAGACTCCTCTCAAAGTTGGCCCCATCCACCACATTGATGATGGCATCCAGATTTTCCTGAAGCACTTCATCCCGGGCAATTTCTTCGTCCTGGGTATATGGCGACAGCGAGTACGCACCCGGCAGGTCCACCACGGTGATTGGTTTTGACCCGGTTCCAAACGGACCTTTCAATTCCGATTCTCTTTTCGTCACAGTGACGCCAGCCCAGTTTCCCGCGCTCTCGCTTCCCCCTGTCAGAATGTTGTACAGTGTTGTTTTCCCCGAATTAGGATTCCCAGCCAATGCGATTCTCATCGAATTTCCCCCTTGATTTCTCCTGATCATGTACCCGACCATACATTGTCATCACTTCACTCTTCAAGCTCAATCATTTCAGCCATTCTTTTGTCTATGGCAAAGCGGCTGTCTTTCACCGAAATCAGATAATTATCTGAAAGTATGGAAATCACCGTGATCCGTTCTCCAATGTAGCAGCCCAGGGAACACAGATGCTTCCTGATCCGCTCGTCTCCGCCGATATGTTTCACATATGCGCTATGCCCGATTCCCGCTTTTCTCAGTATCATTCCACCCTACCTTCTCCAGTTGCTTGAATTTTTCGTAAGTTTCTCTCTCCGTGAAGGCCCCTGTCATGTAACGGGCCACTGCCTCCCAGTAGTGCATCCTGCATATGGGACAGGTACAGTTCATCCGTTGATATCCGTTCATCGGATTTTCTCTACGAATCATCGTCAGCAGTGCGGCACTTCTTGCCGTTACCTTTCTCACCTTGCAAAGCAATTCATTTCCGTTTGAATTCTGACATTTGGATTCCATACATCCTCCGGTTCATCCGATTCTTAATAGCTCCGTATTCTCTTCCTCTAAATGCTCGGGTACAGCCTTTGCATATTTTTTAATCAGCTGTTTCCAGTTTTTTATGGCTACCGATACCACCGCCGGTTCAAACTGTGTTCCCATCCCCTGTATGATTTCATCCCTACACCTGTTCCAGTTCATAGCCGTCCGATAAGGACGATCGGATGTCATAGCGTCAATGGAGTCTGCCAGAGCGATAATCCGGGCGCCCGGTGGAATGCGGTCTCCCGCAATTCCTGAAGGATACCCCTTGCCATCCCACCGTTCGTGATGATAAAGAACGATCTCCGCTATCCTTCTTAACCGTCTGGCCTTGCTGAGTATCTGCCACCCAATCTCAGGATGCCTCTGAATCTCTTTAAATTCATCGGGAGTCAACTTTCCCGGTTTATTGAGAATTGTTTCCGGAACGCCGAGCTTTCCAACATCATGTAGATGGGCTGCAATATGTATTTCATCCAGCTCTGTTCCCTGAAACCCCATGGCCTTTGCCAAGTCATGGGTCATATCTCCTACGCGGCTTGAATGACCCCCGGTATAGATATCCCGAGCCTCCAACGCCGTTGTCAGGCAATCGATGATGTCATGGTAGGCGTGATATTTAACTGTTTTCCGGCTATGCAACACACCGTATCCCCTTTCCCCAAATGCTGTCTTATCGTGATAACGTTACTGTATCTTCCCGCATTTTCTGTGGAAAATCGCGTGAACAACGCATTGGCCATTCTGCTTCTAGCCCTGTCGAAGGCGGCAAACCGTTCTTCGGCATGCTGAAGGTTATGATAAACCTTCCAATAACGGCATGCGGAACAGTTCTGCCCGCCATTCCGGATGAATCCACGAACATCCTCGGCTGGAATACCCAGAAATATGCCGATTTCATGAGGGCAGCCTTCTGAGAAGCGACTCTTCAGACGCAGCAGCATATCCACCACGGATGCATTCTCAGGGTAGCCGTTTTCCGCCAAGAAGGCAGATCCAGACGGGACAGTCAGAGTCCGGGCAAGAAGTTCCTCTTTATAGAAGAACACCACCGCGCTCCCAGAGCATTCCGAAAGCTCCACTGCGCTCAGCTTCAGCCGGCTGCAGATCGCTGCCCCATACTGCCGCCAGGCATCAATCAGGCTGTTGGGGCCTGGAGCAAAGGTTATCAGGTTAGAAGGTTTTACCCTGTTGAGGGTTGGCGCCGCATGATAGGCAATCATCGCATACAATCTCTCCACTTCAGGTAATGAGCTCATCAAGCTCCGGAACTCTGTCATCTGTACCCCTCCCGTTCACGATCGTTTTGATAATCATTCTCACTGCATCGGTAAAAAATAAACCGCCCAGCGGTTGTTTTAGTTGATATCGATTATCATTGTCAATAATATGTCTCTGTTATCCTTTTGTCAAGTCACAAATTGCTACGATTACACGTAATAAAATTATACAGTTGACACGGATTCCCTGATTTCGATATAATCATCCTGATCCTCTGTAGGGCTTTTGCCATACAGCTTTTTTATCCCACTGACATGATAATGATTATCATGTAACATTACCCTTCACACCTACTTTCACCCCTAAGGAGAGGCTTATGACAAAAGATTATTCCAATGAATCCGTCATTATTGAACGGCTTTATCTTGCCTTCCAACTGGTGATCCTGCTGGTGGTGGTCAATCTTGCCTTTCCCCTGCTTTCAAGCCATTCAGAACCTCATCTGAAGATATACGGAATAGCCTTCGGTATCTATGTCATCGGAAAACTGGCCGCCCACGCATGCAAAATCGGCCGTCCTAAAAGCATATTGCTTTCCATTGTGGATGGTGTCTTCATCAGCCTCTTCATTTTGCTCTACACGGATAGCAACACCGATTTTCACGACCTCTTTTTTGTCTATATCATTATGCAGGGGCTTCGTTATCAGGGGCAAAGGCCCCTGTTCTTCAGTTTTACAGCAGCAATGCTGCACACCGCGGACTCTCTTCTCCTCCACGGCACCTCATTTCTCAATGCAGAATACTCACTGAGTATGGTCTTATATCTGATTACCGGCTTTATCCTTTCTTTTGCATTCAAACAGATCAACACCCTGAAGCAGGAACGGCATTTCTATTATGATGAAATCCAGAAAAAGAATGCCGAGCTGCAACGAATGGCCTCTACGGATTTCTTGACCGGCCTTTGCAACCATAAAACCTTCTATATGCACTTTGATGCACTTAAAAACCAATCTTTGGATTTTGATGCATCCTTTAGCCTGGCACTGCTGGATATTGACGATTTTAAACGGATCAATGACACCTATGGGCATATTGCCGGCGATCATGTCCTGAAGGTTGTCGCCAAGGTTTTGAAGGCCAATGTACGCCACACGGATATTGTTGCACGCTATGGCGGCGAAGAATTTGCAGTCCTTTTCCCGGCAACGGCCCTGCAGGATGCCGTGATGCTTTCCGAACGGATTTGCCGCGCCATCGCGAATCACACGGTCCGGGTTGACAATCACCATATCCCCGTAACCGTCAGCATCGGTATCGATGCCTACATGCCGGAAAAGGCCCCTCTTCCCAAGGATCGTTTTATTGAGACGGTTGACACGTTGCTGTATCAGGCAAAAAAAGCAGGTAAGAACCAGGTGATGTCCCGATGGGTCTCACCCGACTATAGCGGTTCGATTATCCCTGCCGGTGCTTTCAATGTTTGCCTGCCCCTTCCCTCCATTGAGGCTTTCCGGTAATCCGAATTTTGGAATGACATGCCCCCAAAAAAAGAGCGTCTGAGCAGGTACTCTCACCTGTTCAGACGCTCTAACTTTACTTCTTGCATTATCGTTTAATGACTACCGCCTGTCCCATGCCGCCACCGATGCACAGGGTGGCCAGACCGTTCTTGGCATCCCGTTTCTTCATTTCGTGTATAAGGGAAACCAGGATCCGTGCTCCTGAGGCTCCGATAGGATGTCCCAGAGCAATGGCTCCGCCGTTGACATTGACTTTCTCAACATCGAAGTTCAGCTCGCGGCCTACTGCAAGAGCTTGCGCGGCGAAGGCTTCGTTTGCCTCGATAAGATCCAGGTCCTGAACGCCGATACCGGCAGACTTCAGTGCCTTAAGTGTTGCGGGAACAGGACCGATTCCCATGACCTTAGGGTCTACCCCGGCAGATGCGTGGGCAGCTATGGTGGCCAAAGGAACGATTCCCAGTTCATCTGCTTTTTCCTTGCTCATGATAACCAGTGCTGCTGCACCGTCATTGATACCGGAGGCGTTGCCAGCTGTAACCGTACCGTCTTTTTTGAAGGCCGGGCGAAGCTTAGCGAGGCTTTCTGTCGTTGTGCCTGCTTTGGGATACTCATCACGGGCAAACGCAATGGGGTCCCCTTTGCGCTGAGGAATCATGACCGGAGCGATTTCATCATCAAAACGGCCGGATTCAACCGCTGCAACCGCCCGCTGCTGACTTCTGGCAGCCAGTTCATCCTGCTCTTCACGGGTAAGACCCCACTGCTCGACGATATTCTCCGCCGTGATGCCCATGTGGTAGTTGTTGAACACCTCTGTGAGACCGTCGTGTACCATGGTGTCAATGATCTTGTCATCTCCCATGCGGATACCCCAGCGGGCATTCTTCATCACATAGGGAGCCATGCTCATGTTTTCGGTGCCCCCTGCTACAACAATATCCGCTTCCCCTGATTTGATAAGAGCCGCAGCCATGGAAACCGACTTAAGACCGGAACCGCAGATCATATTCAGTGTCCACGCCGGTACTTCCTGAGGGATGCCTGCCTTAATGGACGCCTGACGGGCAATACCCTGGCCGTAGCCTGCCTGAAGTACGCAGCCCATGATGACCTCGTCCACCTTTTCAGGGGCTACGCCTGCACGTTCCAGGGCGGCTTTGATGACATGGGCGCCCAAATCCGCCGGTGTAATGTCTTTTAGAGAACCTCCGAAGGAACCCACCGGTGTTCTCACAGCACTTGCAATAACTACTTCACGCATTTTATTTCCTCCTTGTTTGTTTATCTGGAAGGACTGAAGACCGCCGAAATCAATCGGCTCCCCTGGCTTCAATCTCATACCCCTTTAACCAGTGAATCATTCAACGAAACTCATACCCGCATCGGTATTACATCATCAGGAATAATCAGTTGCGCTTCTGTTTCGGCAATAACCTGCTCAATCGTAAATTCTGGATGAACTTCTCGAAGGACTAGGCCTTCTTCAGTGGATTCTATGACTGCCATCTCCGTGACAATCAAGCTTACCTTGCCAACCGCAGTAAGCGGAAGATTGCATTCTTTGAGGATTTTCTTCTCCCCTTTAGCCGTATGAGTCATGGCGATGATAACCCGCTTCGCACCGCCGACGAGATCCATGGCACCGCCCATTCCTGGTACCATGACTCCAGGTACCATCCAGTTGGCCAGATTCCCTTTCTCATCCACCTGAAGAGCACCTAGAACCGTCGCCTGAAGATGACCTCCACGGATAATCACAAAGGATGTGGCGCTGTCAAAATACATGCCCCCAGGTACGATGGTAACCGGCATCCCTCCGGCATTGCTAAGCTCGGGGTCTTCTTCTCCCGGCGCCGGCGCAGGTCCAACTCCCAGGAATCCATTTTCGCTATGCAGAAGAATATGCACGCCTTCCGGAAGATAGTTGGCAACCATTGTAGGCAGCCCAATACCAAGGTTCACGGCATCGCCATCCTTGAACTCCAAGGCAACCCGTTTTGCAATCACTTCTTTTGCTTGATTCGCATCCATTTATTCCTGACCTCCTACAATGTAATTGACAAAGATTCCCGGAGTCATAACGAGATGCGGATCCAGTTCGCCCACTGGAACCACCTTCTGCGCATCACAAATTACAATATCTGCCGCACTGGCGATCAATGGGTTGAAGTTCTGAGTGGATTTTCCATAGAAAACATTGCCCATGGTATCGACGATGGAGCCATAAATCAGAGCGACATCCGCACGCAGAGGTTCAAACAGAAGATATTCCTTCCCCTGAACGGTTATTTTCTGCTTGCCTTCCTCAACCACCGTTCCAATGCCGATGGGAGTCAAAACACCGCCCAATCCGGCTCCTCCGGCACGCACCTGCTCAGCCAAGGTGCCTTGAGGAGTGAGAATGACCTCCATCTCACCGGCTGTCATCTGACGCCCGGTCTCCTTGTTCGTGCCCACATGGGAAACGATTGCGCACTTCACCTGCTTGGTCACTACCAGTTTCCCCAGTCCTTTGTCAACAAAAGCGGTATCATTGGCGATGATCGTAAGATCCTTCACGCCCTTTGCTACCAATGCGTCAATCAGACGCTCAGGAGCCCCGACACCCAGGAATCCGCCGATCATGACGGTCATTCCATCCTTGACCATGTCGACAGCCTTTTCAATTGAAATCATTTTGTTCAAGGTAACACCTCCAGAATGTTCTTGTCTGTTATATACAGCAAGACCCGTGCCAAGAAAAAGACATAAGAGCAATCCCTTGAAATCAGCGGATTGCTCTTGTTCCTGCGAAAATGCCCTATTATTTGTGTATATTATTTTCTACACATTTCGTCCTAAGTCCAAACACATTCACAAAACCCGATTAAATGTAGACAATTCTATACATGTTATGTAAAACCCAACGACTTACACACCACATGTGTAGATTATTTTATACACACAAAAGAAAGAGATTGTCGCGCTATGCTCGCAATGCCGGCACAATTGACGATTATTTAGGCTTGTCATTGCGTGTAATGGAGTGGCGCGGCAATCTTTCCCTTTATGCGTTTACTTTATGCTTTCACCTTCACCGGCTTGATATTCCATATCTCATCCGCGTACTGCTTTATGGTTCGGTCGCTGCTAAATTCTCCGGCATTTGCAAGGTTCATCCAGGATTTTCTTGCCCACCCAAGGGGATCCTTCCACTGTAGAGCAGCTTCCTCATGAGCCTTCCGGTATGCGGCGAAATCTTGCAGAATATAGTAATGGTCAGCCTTGTGCCAGCTGGCTCCCTTCAGCAGAGCGGTATACAGCTCCCGAAAATCACCGGTATCCCCCTCATCGAAGGTGATGTCGATCAGGGTGTCCAGGGCCCGTTTCAAGCCCGGAACCGAGCGGTAAATCGCCTTGGGATCATAGCTGTCCTTGATGGCCTCCAGGTCTTCTACCCTGGCTCCAAAAATCAGATTGTTCTCCATGCCCGCATGCTCCACAATCTCTACATTGGCACCATCATAGGTGCCCAAGGTAGGCGTTCCGTTAAGCATGAATTTCATATTCCCGGTACCGGAGGCTTCCGTGCCAGCCGCCGAAATCTGCTCCGAAAGGTCTGCCGCCGGAAAAAGCATCTCGGCATAGGATACATTGTAGTTTTCAACGAAATGCACCTGAAGCTTACCTTTCATATCCGGATCACTGGCAATAAGACGGGCAATCTGGTTGATATAGCGGATAATAGCCTTGGCCCTGTCGTAACCGGGAGCCGCCTTGGCCCCAAAGATGAAGGTTTGGGGAACCACCTTGGCCTTGGGGTTTTCCTTAATGCGATAGTAGAGATCCACAATATGCAGGGCGTTCATCAGCTGGCGCTTGTATTCATGAAGCCGTTTGATTTGGATATCGAACAGGGTCTCCGGGTCGATACGTACCCCTTCTTTATTGAAGATGAATTCCGCCAGCTGCTGTTTCTTCAGCTTCTTGATGGAGATAAAACGCTCCAGAACGGCTTTATCCTCTGCATATTTCTCCAAGTCTTTCAGCTGATCCAGTTCCTTGATCCATCGGCTTGAGCCCAGAAGCTCCGTGATCAGGGCCGAAAGCTCAGGGTTGCAGAGTGCCAGCCAGCGGCGCTGGGTAATGCCGTTGGTTTTGTTCTGAAAACGGGTTGGATAAAGGGTATGCCAGTGGTTCAGCTCCCGATTCTTAAGCAGGTCTGTATGGAGAGCCGCAACCCCGTTGGTGGCATGGGTTCCGTATATGGCCAGATTGGCCATATGAATGCGTTCCCCTTCAATGATGTGATAGAGCGGTTGCTTCTTGGCCGGCACTTTTTTTCTTTTCAGCTCGGCTCTGAGCTGTTCGTCGATCTGTTCAATGATGCCCACGATTTCAGGCAGAACAGAACGGTACAGCGCCAGATCCCACTGCTCCAGAGCCTCTGCCATAATGGTGTGATTGGTGTAGGCCATGGCTGCATTCACGGAGCTCCACGCGGCATCCCAGGACAGGCCGGCTTCCGTTGTAAGAAGGCGCATCAGCTCGGCCACCGCAACGGCGGGATGGGTATCATTCAGCTGAATGGCATGATCATTTGCGAACTGCGACCAATCTGCCTTTTTCCGGGCTTTATACTTCCGCACCAGATCCTGAAGGGATGCCGACACAAAGAAGTACTGCTGTTGGAGCCGAAGAATCTTGCCCTCTGTCCGGGAGTCATTGGGATAAAGCACCCGGGAAATATCCTCTGCCCGGTTCTTTTCCCAAACCGCCTTGTCGTAATCCTGGGAGTTGAATCGGCTGAAATCGAAGGATTCCAAGGGCTCTGCCCGCCAGAGACGCAGGGTGTTTACGGTGTTGGTGTCGTACCCGATAACAGGGGTGTCATATGGAACGGCCAGCACGGTGGTATCGGAAAAACGGACCTTCACCGCTTCTCCATAGCGCCTAACGGACCACGGATCCCCGTGTCGGAGCCAGTTGTCCGCCGTTTCAACCTGGCGGTCGTTCACAAAGGCCTGCTTGAAGATTCCGTATTCATAGCGGATCCCGTAGCCGTGAAGAGGCAGATCGTGGGTGGCCGCCGAATCCAAAAAGCATGCCGCCAACCGTCCAAGCCCTCCGTTGCCAAGTCCCGCATCATCCTCAGCCGCTTCGATGGTTGAAAGGGGAAGCCCCAACTCCTTCAGCACCTTGCCCACCGGTTCGCTGAGCCCCAGATTCAAAAGGTTGTTCCCTAAGGCACGGCCCATAAGGAATTCCGCGGAGAGGTAGAATGCCTGCTTCCCCTTGGCCTGAGCTTTGGCGGATGCACTCCACTTTTCCGCAGTCTGTTCCATGACCGCTTTGCCCACAACCGGATACAGTTCCTCCGGTGTAAGCTCCGGCAGTTGCCTGCCATATTCGCTCCGGGCAAACCTTTCAAGGGTATCCCTGAATTTCGCTTCATTAAACATGGGATTTTATCCTCCCGTATAGTTTTGTCATCTGATAGATGCGGTCGGCCAGTTCTTCTGTCAGCTGACCCGGCAGCATGCGCCAGCTCCAGTTGTAATCCCCCACCGTGGAAGGGATATTCATCCTGGCCTCACTGCCCAGATTGAGGAAATCCTGCATTTGCGCTACAGCCAAATTTCCAACGGAGCTCCATGCCCCCCGTATGAAGCCCCAGTTGAGCCCCTCTTCCCGGGTAAGGCTGAGATAGCGGCAGGCGTGAATCATGTCCGGCACACATACGGTGTCAAACCATCCCTTAACCGTGTTGTTGTCGTGGGTTCCTGTATAAACCACACAGTGCTTGTCATACAGATGGGTGAGATAATCACTTTCCTCCCGGGTATCGAAGGCAAACTGAAGCACCTTCATCCCTGGGAACCCGCTGGCTTCACGGAAGGCATGAACCTCCGGAGTAAGGAATCCCAGATCTTCCGCAATGATATCCAGCCGACCTTCTGACTTTTCTATGGCCTCAAACAGCTTTATTCCCGGCCCCTTGACCCAACGGCCGTTAACCGCCGTTGCCTCCCCCGCGGGTATTTCCCAGTAGGATTCGAATCCTCTGAAATGGTCGATCCGGGTCTTGTCAAAAAGCTCGGCATGGCGGCGCACCCGCTCAATCCACCATGCATAGCCGGTTTCCTCGTGGACCTTCCAGTCATATATGGGGTTCCCCCAAAGCTGGCCTGTATCGGAAAATCCATCCGGCGGACAACCTGCCACCACCTTGGGATTCCGCTCCTCATCCAGGAGGAACAGCTCCGGTGATGCCCAGGTGTCCGCACTGTCAGGAGAAACGTATATGGGCACATCTCCAATGATGGAAATCCCATGTTCTTGGGCTGTTTTCCTTATCCGGGTCCACTGACGGTCAAAGACATACTGAACGAATATCCAATAATCCATTTCCCGCTTAAGTTTCTTCTCCATATCCTCCAGGGCTTGAGGCTGGCGGAGGCGTATTGCCTCCGGCCATTTCTGCCAGGAAACACCCTTGAACTCTGCTTTCAGCGCCATAAAAAGCGCATAATCCCGGAGCCAGGCCTCTTCTTTCCGGGCAAACTGCTTCAGGGCCCGGTTCACCCGCCATCGGCTTCTTCTGAAAGCCTTTCGAAGGGCATGCTGCTTGGCCTTTTCAAGCCGGGGAAAATCCACCCGCTCAGGATTACGACCGAAATTAAGCTTGTTCAGGTCGGATTCCTTCAAGAGGCCTTCCGCCATCAACTCTTCCAAATCGATGAGGTTGGGGTTTCCTGCAAAGGTGCTGTAGGATTGATAGGGCGAATTGCCAAAGCCTGTGGGCCCCAAGGGCAGGATCTGCCACCAGGTCTGGCCCGAACGCTTCAGAAACTTTATGAATTTCTCCGCTTCCGTTCCCATGGTTCCAATGCCGTAGGGGCCGGGCAGGGAGGTGATATGAAGCAGTATTCCGCTGGATCTGGGCATGTGTTGCCTCCTTATTAACGCACCGGCTGATCATTCCCCGTGGTCTTTTATAACGTCGGTATCCCGTTCTTCAATTTTTCCGTCTTCCAGAATGATACGCCAGTGTATTCGTTCAAACCTGTGGAATCCATGCTCCACCGCTTCCAAATCGATTCTCCCGTTGTCAAGATGGGCTTCCAGGTGAAGCTGCGACGGTTTCGCCGCCTCAAGGGGCTGATGGATACCGTCGTCGTCAAGAAGGGTGTGCTGGCTGTGATTCACAAGAAATACGGTAACATCCAAGGTAGTTACCGATATACGCTCTACCCTGTTGGCGGGTTCCGCCAATACAAGCATGGCATCCGGGCGTAGAAAAACCGCTGTTTCGGATAACCCCAGCTTGATGTAGTGATCCCCTGCCGGAACCACCACCCATTCCCGTGACGCACAGCCGGAGGCTCGCCAGAGAGCCATGGCTTCAGGAAGCCACACCATCCGTCCCCTGAGGGAGGGCTGAACCACCGGGGCAAGCATCAGTCCTGCTCCCAGCAGAAGCTGGTCGTCGATATCCCGGGACCGGTTATCCCGATAGCTCCATGAAAGAGGCTTAAACAACGGGTGGTCCGATTCCGCCGCCTTAAGCAGCTCGGAATACAGCCATGGAATCATGGAATAGCGGAGTTCAAGGATATTTCGAAGGATACCCACCGTTTCCCCATCGTACGCATAAGGTTCCTGTCTACGGGTACCCATGGCCGCGTGATTTCTGAACAAAGGTGTGAACAAGGAAAACTGGAACCAACGAATCAGAAGCTCCGGAGACGTGTCTCCTGAAAAGCCCCCGGTATCCGCTCCGCAGTAAAGATAACCGCAAAAGTTCAGTGCCGGCATCATCCGCACATTGAGCAGCAGATGCTCCCACCATGCGTGATTGTCTCCTGTCCATATGCCGCCGTACCGATGGGCTCCCACGGCAGAAGCCCTTGAAAACATCAGCAGCCGCTTTTCCGGACAGTATTCTGCAAAGCCTTCCGCTGCAGACCTGGTCATATTCATGCCATAGAGATTGTGCACCTTGTCATGGCTAATCCTTTTTCCATCCACCCAATGGTGCATGGCCTGATAATCCGCTTTTCGGTTGTTGATGCTTTCAAAGGTATGGGTTAAATTGAAAAAACTAGTGATATCGAGGTTTTGCCCCCGGCACTTTTCTGCCAAATCGATGGCGGCCTCAATACCGGCGTCTGTGTAGAAGATAGCAGGCTCATTCATGTCGTTCCAAAAGCCTTCAAACCCCAGGTCAATCAGCACCCGGTACCATTCACCGAACCATCGCCGGGCTTCCGGATTCAGAAAATCGGGAAAATGGACCCTTCCCGGCCAAACCGCCGCAACAAAAGGGCTTCCCCTTTCATCTGTGCAGAAAAATCCCCGGGCCAGACCTTCCTCATATACAGGATATCCCGCTTCGATCTTTACCCCCGCGTCGATGATGGGCACAAGGCGCAGTCCCTGCTCCTTCATTTTCCCTATCAGAGATTCCATCTGAGGGAATGCCTCCCCGTCGATGGTAAAGTCCTTGTACCGCTCCATATAATCGATATCCAGATAGATGGCATCGATTGGAAGGCCGTGGGCATCAAACTGCTCGGCAACCTCCAGAACCTGGCCTTCATCAATATAGCTCCAGCGGCACTGCTGATAGCCCATTCCCCATTTGGGAGGAATGTACGGCTTTCCAATCAATTGACGGAAGGCCTGAACCAACCGGTCCAGGGGGGCGCCGTCAATAATCCACAGATCAAAGTCGCCCCCGGCAACCTGAATATCAAGCCGGTTCCTTACCCCGTGGCCCACATCAAACCGGATATGGCCGGGAAAATCAATCCATGCCAGAAAGGGACTCTCTCCGTCCAGAATCAGGTACGGATGGGCCCCATAAAGGGATTTCACTTCCGGTGTATGATTGGGTTCATCATTGCACCAGTTCTCATAGATTCTACCTCGCCTGTTCTGGGGCCCTACCGCCTGCCCCAGACCAAGTACGCGGTCATTTTCATCCATTCGGTGTGAAAAGCGGATTCCCGAGGGCGAAGATTGCCTTTCAAAAGGATGAGGGGAGCCGGATGCAGCGGGGATGTCTAACACCGCCGCATCCGTGATGAAGGGCGTTCCATATCGATATCGACGAATCGTCGCGTGTGTTCTCATTTTTACCACCTACTTGATAGATCCCTGGGTTACGCCTTTAACGATATGCTTTTGGGCGACAAAATAGAAAATGATGATGGGAACCATACCGATAAAAAGCCCGGCAAGGGCAAGATTCCACTTTTTCGAGTATTCGCCGAAGAAATAGAACATGCGAAGGGGAATCGTGTGCCACTCCGGCCTGTTGATCACCAACTGAGGAAGCAGGAAGTCGTTCCATATCCACATGGTGTTGAGGATGGCCACGGTCACCGTAATGGGCTTCAGCAACGGGAACACAATCAGCCAAAAGGTCTGCAGAGGGTTGCACCCATCTATCAACGCCGCCTCCTCCAACTCCTGGGGGATATTCTTGATAAAACCGTGATAAAGAATGATGGACAGGCTTGATCCAAAGCCCAGGTACATGAAGATAAGCCCTCCCGGATTGAGAAGATCCATTCTTCCCATCACACGGATCAGGGGCAGCATGACGCTCTGAAAGGGTACCAGCATGGCTGCGGCAAAAACAAAGAACAGTACAGAGCTCATTTTTGTATGGGAGCGCACCAGCACCCAGGCTGCCATGGAGGAGAAAACAATGATGATAACCGTGCTGAGGCCGGTGATCATGATGGAATTCATAAACGAGTGAATGAAATCCAGATCGACGAAGGCCTGTCGGTAATTATCCAACGTAAAGTACTGTGCTGTAGGAAGACCGGTGACATCCATGAAGATGCCCTTCTGTGTCTTAAGGGAATTGGTCATAACCAGATAGAAGGGGGAGATAAACAGCAGGCATAGGGCAACCGCAATGACGTATAGGATGGGACGGCTTTTTTTCGTGTTTTCCATTACATCTCCACCTCCCTCTTTTTACTGTAGTAGATCTGGGTCAGCGTTATGGCCGCCACCGCCAGCAGGAATATGACCGCCTTGGCCTGGGCAAGACCCAGCTTGTTGAAGACAAAGGCCGATTTGTAGATGTTCAGGGCCAGCATCTGAGTGGAGTCGAAGGGCCCCCCTGCGGTTAACGCCAGGTTCTGGTCAAAGAGCTTGAAGGAATTGGACAGGGAAAGAAATACGCCTACCGTGAAAGCCGGAGCCACCAAGGGTATGGTGATATGCCTCAGCCGCTGCCAGGGGCCGGCCCCATCTATCTTGGCAGCTTCGTTCAGGGATTCCGGTATACTTTCGATGGCTGCGATGTAGATGATCATCATATACCCGGCCAGTTGCCAGGACATCAGGATTGCCAGACCCCAAAAGCCGGTGGAGGTATCCGACAGCCAGCCTTGAAGAAAGTCGATTCCCAGCATTTTTCCGGCTCCGTCGAAGGCCTTTATAAAGATAAACTGCCACACGAAGCCAAGAATCAGACCCCCGATCAGGTTGGGCATAAAGAAGATGCTTCGCATGATGTTGCTGCCTTTAAGACCCCGGGTTGCCAGCATGGCCAGGCCAAAGCCCATGATGTTGATTACCACCACAGAAATGGCTGCAAATTTTGCGGTGAACAGAAATGCCTTGATAAAGCCCGGGTCACCGCTGAGTATCTGTATGTAGTTTTTCATTCCAACCCATTGGGCGGTGTTGCCGATGCCGTTCCAATCCGTGAAGGAATAGTAGAAGCCCATGAACATGGGAATGATGACTACCAGCAGGAATGCAAACAGGCAAGGCCCAACAAAGAGGGCAAACCAAAGCTTTGAACGTTTCATAGGGTCACCGTTTCGTAGTATTAAATTAATAAAACAATAGCCACGGATAACACGGATGGCCACGGAAGAAGATGTTATGACGGAGTGTCTCGTTAACACTAATCGTTGTCCATGCAAATCCGTGTTATCCGTGGCTATATGCTTCATTTTTATTCAGGCGGGAGTTGCCTCCCGCCTGAATTCATTTGACACTTAGCGCTATTTCCTTGCTTCTTCCCACTTGGTTTGAACATCTTTCACAAGCTCTTCCCACTTCAGCTCTCCAGCCAGATATTTCTGGATGTCGGTGCCCAGTACTTCCTGACCCCAGCCTGTGGGGTAGCCCATGAATACCCATGGCATGGTGTTTCCGGCTTCAGCATAGCCTTTTACCGCCTTGCCCAGAGAATCTTTGGGTTCGAAGCCTTCATAGCCTTTGAGGGGCGGTATGAAGAAGAATTTGTTCACAACATAGTCTTTACCTTCGTCAGAGGTATACAGCCAGTTGAGGAAGTCCTTTGCAGCCTTCTTGTCGGCATCGGGGGCATCCTTGTTCACTGCCCAGTGCATGGGAACACCAACCGGAATACTTCCGGCTTTTCCGCCCGGAACAGGCAGGGGGAGGATGCCAAGGTTGTCGGCTACGGCCTGGTCAATTTTTGCCACGCCGCTGTAAATCCAGTTGCCCTGTTGCACCATGGCCACACGTTCAATGGCAAGACCGTTATCCACCTGTGTTGCATAGTCCACTGCGTTTAGCTTTGCACGATCCTTCCCGGAGGGAGAGTAATCCGCCATCAGGTCGATCAGTTGTTTAAGGGCATCTGCATTCTTGAATTCCACCTTCTTTGCACTGAAGGCCGTCAGGGAGTTGTCAAACTCCTCGCTCAACGCCGCGTTGGAGGTGTGAAGCCCGGTTACCCAGGTCTCCTTGGCTGCGTACTCGAATACAGCTTCCAGCTGTGGGTATTTCTCTTTCAAAGCGCCGGACTTGATCTTGGCGTCCAGGGCTTTTACTGCGGTTTCAAGGGTTGCGAAATCTTTTACGCTGGCTGTGTCAACACCGGCAGCCTCAAAGATGCCTTTGTTGTAAACCAGTCCGTAGCCCTCAATATTGAATGGCAGGGCGTAAACCTTTCCATCAACCGTTGCACCGGACAGGATCCCGTCCATTGCCTGGGGTACCCAGGGCTGATCCGAGAGATCTTCCAGCTTGGCTGTCCAATCCGCGATATCCTGAGGACCGCCCACGTTGTAGATGTCGGGCTCCGCACCGGACTGGAACTGCGCTCTCAGAGCCGCGCCGTAATCACCGCCACCGCCGACTGTCTGCAGATTGATCTTAACATTGGGGTTTGCGGCCTCATAGGCTTTTGCCGCAGCTTCCAGTTCTTTGGCGATTTCAACCTTGAACTGGAAGATGTCAACCGTTACCTGTTCTGCGGCCGGTGCCGCCGGCTCAGCAGGCGCTGCAGGCTTGGGAGCGCAGCCTGTGGTAAGTGTCATCAGTGCCATCACCAAAACCAAAGCGAATGCCAACCCTTTTTTCATGTTCTTCATACATTCCCTCCTCATTTTTTTGCTATTTTACACGGTAATCTGTTATATCTCCGTGTTTGAAGACTGATGAAACGCTTATACATTTGGCCGCAGCCCATGTCCCGTTGGGAAACCATCGGCCATGAAAATGGTGACGATTGGCAGGGGCTCCATCCCCCTCTTGAGGGGGAACGGACACGAAGCGGTAAGGGGGAGTAAGCGCGTAACAACTCCCACCGTCACCTTCGGCGCCACCTCCGTTAAGCAGGGTGCACAAATCTGTGATTTGTTGCACATCGCTTATGCCGTAACGGCCAAGAGGGAGGTCTAGCGGTAGTGCATTTTTAGGGTAGATGAAGGGCGTATGAAGATCATATGAAGGTCGATGAATTTTGTGAATAGAGAACATATGCGTTTTTATCGGTCTTCATCGGGTTTCATCTGCGTTCATCCGTGGCAAAGGGTTTATTACCACGCTTTTAAATCCTTCTGCAAGAACTCCTTCGCACTAGTTCTGTGCCGAGGACCAGGTGTTCGTTTCCGGTTTTCTTTTTCATCAGCCGGAACAACATCTCCACCGCCTTTTCACCCATTTCTTCAAAAGGCTGCATCACCGTCGTCAATGGTGGATTATAGAACGCGCCGTATTCCATGCCGTCAAACCCCACCACCGAAACATCCTCCGGGATCCTCCGTCCGCTTTCCAAAATGGCATGGGCGGCTCCGATGGCTTTTGTGTCCGATGTTGCAAATACCGCTGTAAGATCCGGACACCTCTCCAGCAGCCGTGTCATCGCTGCCGCGCCGTCCTCGAAGGTATAATCTCCATCGTCCACCAATTCCTCATTGAAGGGTATGTGCCGGGAGCTCAGTGCTTTCTTATAGCCCTCCAGTCGAAGCATGCCGTTGCAGGTGTCCGCATCGCCGGAGTGTATGACCCCAATACGGGTATGCCCCAGGTCGCATAGGTAATCCACCGCCTGCCGGGCCGCCTTGGCATTATCGATGCTGATGCTGGAAAACAGGCTTCTGTCGGCTTTCTGATCCACGCAGGTGGAGGCCAGCACCATGGGGGTATTGAGCCCAGTCAGCCGGGCGTCATCCAGATGGTCGTAATTTCCTCCCAGACAGATCATGCCGCAGAGCTTCTTCTCCATGGCCACTTCCACTGCGGCTTCCACATCATCCACATTGCTGTTGTTGTAATGCAGAACCAGGGTATACCCCTCATCCGCCATACGGGCCTCTATGGATTCCACAATCCGGGCGAAGAAGGGATTGTGCTTCCCCTTTACAAGGATGCCCACATGATTGGAATCATTTCGTTTCAAATTTCGTGCACTGTTGTTAGGTATGTATCCGGCCTCTTCAATGACCTTCAAAACCTTTTCACGGGTGTCTTCCTTTACATCCGGATGGCTGTTGATCACACGGGAAACCGTACTGACCGCCACCCCTGCCAACTTAGCGATATCCTTGATGTTGAGATTATGTATCCGAATCACCGTCCTTTTCAGAAACGTTTCCGGTATCGTTTCTGGTAACGTTTTCAGTTTCAATTCTAGCACCGGGGTTTTGCGTTTTCAAGAGCATTTTTCCCTGCAAAATTCCCGGAACCGACTCAAACTATTTTGTGAAAACGCTTTCATAACTTTGAAAAAAAATTCCTGCCAAGCATTACCGGAACGGTTCCGGTAATGCTGACAGGACATGGATACCCAAAATTATGAAATTGAAACTTTTGCGTTACATCTCTAAAAACCCGGTTATAACCCGTGGCGAAACACCTGTTTTCTTGTGTCACAGGCTATCCCTCATGCTCCGCCAGCAGTTTGTGCTTCACTTCCCAAAGGGCGTGGGACAGATCCACAATGTACTCATGGGGGTTCTCAAACCTCAGGATCTCGTCCCATAGGGTGGCAACCTGTTCCTTGCAGCGCCGGCGCACGGCGTGAATATCCTCCGGTTCGTAGAGACAGCTTCCTTTATCAAAAAGCTTCACCATCAGCTTCTTCGCAGTGAACCTCTTAATAACCTTCCGTTTCCAGGTGTATACCGGGTCGAATATCACATAATCCTGGGTATCATCAATCGTCTCGCCGGCCATCGTGATAATATCTGCCAGAGCCTTTCCGCTTTCCCTGTCGTATAGCCTCCATAGCTCCTTGAAGCCCGGGTTGGTGATTTTTCCAACATTCTCACTGAGCTTAATGCGGGGTTCCATGCCTCCGGCGCTTCCCTCCGCTGCCACCAGTTTGTACACACCGCCGAACACCGGCTCTGACCGGGAGGTGATCAGTCTCTCCCCAACGCCGAAGATATTCACCTGGGCCCCCTGGATGAGGATGTCCCGGATAATGATCTCGTCCAGAGAATTGGAGGCTACGATGCTGCAGTCTTGAAATCCCGCCGCATCCAGCATTTTTCGGGCCTCCCGGCTGAGATAGGTGATATCGCCGCTGTCGATGCGGATCCCCTTGGGCCGGAAGCCTTTGGATGACACTTCCTCCCTGAAAACTTGAATGGCATTGGGAATACCGGACTTGAGCACATTGTAGGTATCCACCAGCAGGGTACATTGATCGGGATAGGTTCGTGCATAGGCGCGAAAAGCCTCCAGCTCTGTGGCATACATCTGGACCCAGCTGTGAGCCATGGTTCCCATGGCGGGAATACCAAAGCGACGTTCTGCCAGCGTACAGGCGCTTCCTGAGCATCCCCCGATATAGGCTCCTCGGGCTCCAAGAACCGCCCCATCCGCCCCCTGTGCCCTGCGAGAGCCGAATTCCATCACGCTGCGCCCCTCGGCGGCCCGCACGATGCGGTTGGCCTTGGTGGCAATCAGACTTTGATGGTTGATGGTGAGAAGCACCATGGTCTCGATGAACTGCGCCTGAATGACAGGACCACGAACCGTTACAATGGGTTCGTTGGGAAAAATGGGGCTTCCCTCCGGCACCGCCCATACATCACAGGCAAACCTGAAGCCCTTCAGATAGGTAAGGAACTCCTCGCTGAAGAGGTTGCGCCCGCGAAGGTATTCAATATCCGCAGGGGTGAAGGACAGATTCTGCAGATATTCCACCAGCTGTTCCACTCCCGCCATGATGGCAAAGCCGCCCCCATCGGGAACGGATCGGAAGAACATATCAAAAACCGCAGTTTTTTCGTGCAGTCCGTTCTCAAAATACCCGTTGGCCATGGTCAGCTCATAGAAATCTGCCAGCATGGTCAGGTTTATCCCCCGCTGTTCATTCATAATCGATCCCCCTCACCACGTCCACTCCGCTGCCCAGCATCATCATCAGGGCTACGGCATGCATCAGGTCTCCGTTATGAACCCCATAGTCAAAGGTATCCACCCCATTTATGGGAACAATCACCCGAGAAGGACGGTTGGTTCGGTTAAAGCTGCATTTAAGGGCAACCGAGAACTGTTGGATGCAGATATCGGTGCAGTCTCCGACTACGATGAAGGTGTCGGTTTGGGGATGATCCTCCAGCCATTGGTGAAATTCCGGCTCAAGAAAACCGTTGGTAGAATTCTTTTGTATAAGCATGAATGCGTCAGTCTTTTGAAGCTCTTCCACCAGCTGGCTTTCATAAGTGCCAGCAAGACAGTGGGGAGGATATGAAAGAAATTCCGGGGAGTTTTCCGGATGGGAATCCATAAAGGCCAGCTGAGGGATTCCCCGTTCTGTACAAGCTCGGCTCAGCCCTTCAACGACGGGAATCAGGGCCTCCACTCTGGGGCTGTAAAGCGCCCCCGACTTTGCAAATCCATTGATCATATCCACAACAATCAGAACGGCTTTATCCGGTTCAAGAGATGCCAGGGGAACATTTCTCAGACCCATCAGTTCTCCATGAATCGCTTCTAAAGCACCGCCGCAGTTCAATGCAAAATCCTTGCTGTCCATCATCGTATCCTCCCTTTATTGAAACGTGTTTATCCAATCCGGGTTGAACCGGAACAGCCTGGAGGGTCTGTGCCCTGCCGAGGTTCTGTATTGATCGGTTTCAATCACCATACCGGCTATTTTTCGCCGAAAATTCGCCTTGATCAGCTTCTGATCCAAGATTACCTCATATTATCATAGCTGTATGCATCCTGTTCAAAAAAAAATCTCCCCAAGGGCGCAGCCCTGGAGAGATTTGATGGTCAGATGTTATTTCGCTGTTTCATATTTGGCATCCTGCCATGCAATGATGCCGCCTGTGTAACGGTACACATTTTCATAGCCCAGTTCTTTTGCGATGCGTGCACCGGCGTCACTGCGTCGGCATGCAACAAATCCACAATAAACCACTATTTTTTTCGATTTGTCCGTTCCCAGCAGAGCTTCAAAGGCAGCCTTTTGGTCGGCAGTTGCTTTTTCAATGCCTTCTTTAGGCAGCTCCGCATTGACTGCCCCTGGAACATGGCCTTTTGCAAAGAAATCCGCCGGCATGGTGTCAATGATGATCATGTCTTCTTTTGCATCGACTGCCTTTTTCAGGTCTTCCGTGTTAATCAGGTTGTATCCGCCTTCTTTAACGTCACTGACCAGTTTGTTCGCTGCTTTTTCAATGGCCACTTCATTGCCATCGATGGCAGTACCCGCTGTTTTCGCCGGAGCCGCCGGAGCTGCAGCATCGGTAGCTGCCGGTGCAGGTGCACATCCCGTCATCACGACGGATAGTGCTAAAACAAAAATCAAGAGTAATGAACACGACTTTTTCATTTGAATAACCCCCTAGAATTTTTATTGCATCAGCTCATTATAGCCACCTCTGCATAAAGGCCGCAAATTTAGATTTCCAATAGCAAAACGCCGAGTATTAAAAATCAAAATACTCGGCGTTTTATGATAATTTGCTATTTTTCAACCACTTCAACGGAAACCCGGTCCGCCTTTGTGTTTTCCATAGAAAGCAGCTCCACCCGAACGTTTTCAATCAGGTATTTGTGTCCGCTTTCCAATTTCAGGCCTGCATCCAGAAGGCTTTTCTCTGCTTCGCTAAGCTCCTGGCCCGGTGAAACTCCGTAAATGCTGTGCTCGGGAACTGCCGTGATTATTTTACGCAGTGTTCCACGCTCTCCGCTGATTCCTATGGTGACTTCCGGGTCCACACTCTTCAATTCATAACCGTATACGCAGTTTTCCTTTTCACCGCCGGTGAGATACTCCGGAAGACCCTTTTCAACCTGGCCTAAGAGAACCCCATCCACCTTAATGTTTTCATTTACCGCTTCATAGGGGTCCTTCTTGGCACAGCCTGCTGCAGCCATTACTACAAGGGCAATTGCCAACCATACTGCTACGTATTTCTTCATCATCATCCCTCCCAGTTCAGGATTTTATCATAACTGAGAAAGGATGGCCAGTGCCCTGTCAACCTCAACTTGTTGCGAAGGACAGTCTTTAATGTTGGCAGGTTCTCCGACTCTTCATCCGATGCCTGACAGTTCTAAGACTCCCGCTTCCTAAAGCAGCGAGTGGAGAACAGTAGAGGCCCTGGATCCGTTCAACTAAGCTTCGGATGGAGTAGAAACTCCACCCGAAGC
>CAZYQI010000006.1:0-120021 GCA_964649745.1 uncultured Peptostreptococcaceae bacterium
CCAGCCCCCGTATCGGACTTTCACCGACAAGCGTGCGCCCATGCCGGGCGCACCATAGCAAAACGTCCGAAGGGATCCGGACGTTTGCCTGTTTCTTATGGTATCACTGCCTGTTTTTATCCTTAAGGGTCACCGTAACCTCAATTTTTTTAGCGCCGTCACGGACCAGCTTTGCGGTCACCTTATCTCCTACCTGATGTTTGGAGATAATTTCAATAAGCTGCTCCATGGTGGTGACCTTTTGTTCATCGAAGGTAATGAGCACGTCCCCTTTTTGAATTCCGGCAGCTCCTGCTGCACTCCCCGGAACAACCTCCATTACCACCACCCCGATGGGAACCTCATACAATTTACTCATTTCTTCATCAATGTTGCGCCCCGCTATTCCCAGGTAAGGCCGGGAAACATAGCCCTTGGTCAGCAGTTGGTCGATGATGGGCTTTGCAGAATTGATGGGAATGGCAAAACCGATGCCCTCCACCTTGGTATCCGCAATCTTGATGGTATTGATGCCGATCACCTCTCCATTGCTGTTAACCAAGGCTCCTCCGCTGTTTCCGGGGTTGATGGCGGCATCGGTCTGGATTAGGCTGAGGCGGTTCAGGGATTCATCCACCCGTCGGTCAAGAGCGCTGATGATACCGGCAGTGACCGTGCGGCTGTAGCCCAAGGGATTCCCGATGGCAATAGCTGTTTCCCCCACCTTGACCGTATCGGAATTTCCAAAGGTTGCCGGCTTCACCTTGGTGAGTTGATCCGCCGGTACCTGCGATTTATCCAGCTTTACAACGGCCAGATCGGTATCGGGGTCAACCCCCACCAGCTGCGCCTTCAGAGTAAGGGAATCCGTAATTCCAACCATGACCTCCGTGGCGCCATCCACTACGTGGTTATTGGTAAGTATCAGGATGGAGTCCTTTGTAATGTTGAAAACCACACCGGAGCCGGTTCCTTCGCTCTGCCCCTGGTTCATGAATATATCCTGAACCGTTATCTTGGATGTAATGGGCACCACTGAAGGCCCCACCTGTTCGGCTATTCTGACAATGGACTGGCTCCCCGGAACCACCGCTACCGGAACAGCCTCCTTGACGTTGCTTTTTTCCATGTAGTAAACACTGTTGAACTTACTGTTGTCAAAGTATTTGATTCCAGCCCCTATGCCAAAGCCAAAGGATCCCCCGCCTACTAAAAGACCTATTAATACCCAGGCAATGGTTTTTCTGAAAGTCCTTCGCTTAATGCCGGCTTCAGCCCCATGGACCGACTGCACTGTTGGCTCATCTGCCATGCTGTTGACGTTTTGATTTTCATCTCCGCTTTCAATCTCTGAAAAATCCTCAGATCCCTCAAAAACCTCTCCTGATTCTATTCCTCCGGCTTCAACCGGCAGTTCTTTCTCATCGTTGGTCATGATACCCCTCCTTGCCACACTGTCTTATATTTCTTAATAAACAGAGCCCGGCATATTGCCGAGCCCGTCACCCGCATCATTCTTTGATTTCAATGTATCGGTTACCGTCGGTGATCTGCGGTTTTTTCTTCAGTTCGATTTTCAAAACGCCGTTTTTAAAGGTTGCCTCGATATCCTCTGTTTGGATATTGTCGATGAAAAAGCTTCGGCGATATTCCCCGCACTGACGCTCCTTACGGATATAGGTGTTTTCTGTGATTTCTTTGGATTCTTCTCTGCTGGCGGAGATGGTAAGATACTTATCCGCATATTCGATCTTGACATTCTCCTTCTCCATTCCGGGAAGATCCGCCTCAATCAGGTACTTATCACCCTGATCGGATACATCCACCTTGAACCCTCCAAAACGGCTGTCCAGGCTTCGCATGGGTGCGAAGAAATCGTCATTGAAAAAGCTGTCGAAGAAATCGTCAAAGATGTCTTCTGTTCTGGACAGGTTGTTTTTTCTGTACGGAATGAGTTTGAACATATGCTTGGCCTCCTTTATAGCTTGTTGTTTCTGTTTACGATTTAAGTATAGAACAGGATTTTTAACAGACTGTGAATAATCTGTAAACACTTCTTACTGCTCGTTTTTTCTGAGGGGCAATGAGAAGATGAATAGGGTTCCGATATAGGTATTGCTGTACACGTCTATCTTTTCCCCGTGAGCCTTCAGTATCTCCCTAACGATGGCCAGCCCCAAGCCTGAAGATTGCTTATCCAGACCTCGGGATGGGTCCATCTTTGAAAACCGGGTCCATATGCGGTGCAGTTGATCTTCCGGTATCGGAATACCGGTATTTCGGATACCCACCAACAGTTTGTTTCCCTTTTGCTCGGTCTTTATCTGAATCGTTCCGCCTTCTTCGGTGAATTTCACTGCATTATCCACCAGGTTCGTCACCACTCTGGATATCTGGAAGGGGTCCCCATGAACCAGGGGACTGAATTTTTCCAAATCAAAGAGAAGGTTGAGGCGTTTCTTGTCGATTCGCTCTTCAAAGGTGTCCGCTGTCTGAAGTAAAAGTTGGTGCATATCGAAATCGCTCCGATTAAGAATGAGCTGTCCGCTCTGTATGATGGATAGATCCAAAATGTCATTGGTCAGTTTTAAAAGTCTTCTGCTCTCTTCTTCAATAATGTGCAGTGTCCGCCAGCGGCGCTCCTTTGGAACCGTTCCGTCCTGTAACCCCTGGGCATACCCAATCATGGAGGTCAACGGCGATCGCAGATCGTGGGAGAGGTCGGATATGAAATTACGCCGTATTTCATCGGTACGCTGAAGCTCCCTGCCCATTTCGTTGAAACTGCTCACCAACTGACCCAGCTCATCTTTTCGCCTTGTTTCAATCTGATATTCCAGATTGCCGTCCATGATGGTGCGGACAGCCTTATTCAGATCCGTGATCTCCAGCGTTACAGCCCTTATGACAAAAAACATGAGACCGGATGCTAAAAGTGTGGTGACCAGTAATGCCCCAATGCCGATATTGATCACATCGGCGCTGACCTTGTTGATCTCCGGTATGGATACATTCATGAATAGAGCCAATACAACGTCGTCGCTGTGCCGTATGGGATACCCCACCGTCAGTACCGCATTGTCAAAAATAGGCTTGATAAACCCCTGACGCCTTACCACGTTCCCCTGAAATACCTGATTCACATCCTCCTGATTCAGCTGCTTCTCAATAAGGGAGGTATCCTTAATGCCCGGTGACACGAACACCTGTCCCGACTGGTTTACAATCCATACATTGGCGCCTATATACCGCTCCAGATTGATAACCTCACGGTTAAGAGCCGTACTGTCCAGGTTCCCCTCCGCGTACGACTCGTTAAAAACCGTTTGAAAATCCGCGCCGAGGCTCACCAGCTCATCGGTTTTCTGAGTTGTAAAATAGCTTTTCAACCCATAATTAAGGCCCACGGTAAGCAGAATAAAGCCAATAAGCATAATGCCCGCCGTAATGGCCACAAGTTTTCCATAAAGTGATTTCATGGTCGGTTTCCTTTTCTAAGGAATTTACAAATTCAAGACCCTTAGCCGCAGATGTCACAGATGAAAGGCAATGGTTTTAGACTACCAGAAAGCTTACCATTCTTAGCTGCATTGTCTGTAATACAGCAATTGAACCATATCGTCACGAATCCTCACCGTGATAATGATTTTCATCGGTGTTCATCTGCGACATCTGCGGCTAAATGTTTTATTCTTCCGTCCTTATCTCTTCGTGGAGAATTTATACCCTACTCCCCATACGGTTTTTAGCTCCCAGGGGTCTTCCTCGGTGAATTTTTCCCGGATCCTTTTGATGTGCACATCCACCGTGCGGCTGTCTCCGAAGTAATCGTAGCCCCAAACATGCTCCAACAACTGCTCTCTGGTAAAAACCCTGTCCGGATGTCCCGCCAGGTAATAAAGCAGTTCCAATTCCTTGGGCGGCATCTCCAATCGGGAGCCATGATAGATCACCGCAAACTCATCCAGATCGATGGCCAGATTTTTATGAACCACCGCAGATCGCCCTGCCGGTGTCCCCCCTGTCCTCCTGAGCACGGCCTTCACCCGGGCTAACAGCTCTTTGCCGTCAAAGGGTTTAACAAGGTAATCGTCTGCCCCCAGCTCCAGCCCCAGAACCTTGTCGAAGGTTTCCCCTCTGGCCGTGAGCATGACCACCGGCACACCACTTATACGCCTCAGTTCCTTAAGAACCTCCAGCCCATCCATTTCCGGCAGCATGATGTCCAGCAGAACCATATCCGGTGTAAATTCCCCAAATTCACCCAACATCACCTTTCCTGAACTGTAAATTCGCACCTCATACCCATCCTTCTCCAGATAGAGCTGGATAAGCTCCGCTATATTTTGTTCATCGTCAACCACTGCGATTGTTTTTTTGTTATCCACGGGGTCCTCCTATGGTGTTTCAACTTAATCTCTTTCATTTCTTTTAATCATACCTCTGTACACGCTTTACCCGCAACAGAAAATCCTTAATAAGAAATATGTCAATATACTTAAAAGAAGGCCTCCGCCATTCCGTCTTAAGCCCCCGTGTGATATTCTGTATACACAACGACACTTAAGAACCACATGGAGGTATTATGAAAAAATCATTGGCACTGCTCTTGGTGCTGCTTTTGGCCGTTTCACTCTTTAGCGGCTGCAGCTCCGACGAACTCGCGTTTTTACAGATGAATCAGGAAGTAAGCAGCCTGGACACCTACAGCATGACGGGAACCCTGAACTGGGATGCTGATCTGGACGCTTTGGCGTCCGTACTCGCAAAAGACGATCTGGAGCGTAAAGCGGCATTGGAATTTGCTCAGATTGTAAAGAAAGAAGGATTGAAAAGTCTGTCCTTCGCTTATGGAATCAACATCCCTGCCGAATCGATGTCTGTGCAGTATTCCGCAGGGGGACATCAGTTGTTTGATATGGTTCTGATCAAGGATACCGGTTATGTTAATTTCGACGGTCTTCTTGCCCTGATTCAGCGAAATGACTCCGACTCCCTTCAGGATACCGCACTTTTTTCGAACCTTCAGTCTATAAAGGGGAAGTATCTCTCTTTCTCTGAGGCCGACTTCCAGACTGCCGGAACAGCCTCAAGTCCTGCGCTTTCCAGCTTCAAATACCAGGACTCCATCATCAAGCAACAGGCGCTCCGAAAAAACATGCAAACCTATCTCATGGATTTCATTAAAACTGAAATGTCCGGTTACAACCCGGGATTGGTTAAAAAAACCTATGATGCTTCACTCAAGGCCGACGTATACGGCTATTCGGTAAAAACGGAGGAACTTCCTCTGCTGACGCTGGACTTCCTCAAGGTTATCTTGGATCATCTTGACGGCGCCGAGACCTTTGCAACACGGGTGGTTAATGACCCGGTATTCCTTGCCGAAGCCGGTGTAGATGCCGATATGTTGAAGACCACCGTTAAGACTTCCTTTGCCGATATTCGCGCCAACCTGAGCGATACTCGCAAAACCCTTGATGAAACGATCCAATCTGAACGCAGCACAGGTGAACTCAGTAAAATGATTAAATCCACCATTGGCTCCGCTACCATGGAGTGCCGTGTCGCTAAAACAGCTCCCCAAAAATACTGGAATCAAGTTAAAGTCAGCCTAACCGAATCTCCTGCAAGCTTCCCGGTAAAGAATGCATGGATGGACATCGCCGTTACGGTGGACGCTTCTGCTGCACCGGTGATTCAAAAGCCTGTTTCAGCCGTATCCTTTATGGAATTCAACGATCGCCTGCCCCACACGCTGGTCATCGAGCCAGATTATGATTCTGCCTCCTACGACGCCGGACTGCTGGGTTCGGAATATCGGGATACCGTTATGATCAACAAGAACGGACACTGGTTTGTCAGCATCGATTCTCTTCCTCAGCATTTCCGCTCATTGGTTAAGGTTAATGAAAAGACGGTAACCGTTGGCTCCCATGTACTGCAAACTCCTGACGAGCTTCATCCATGGGGTGGCACCTATATTGCCGTATCGGCCTTCAAGAATGCAAATGTAACCGTTACCTGGGATGACAGCGAACGTACCATCACCCTGGAGCACTAAAAGTGACAGAGAAACATTAAGAGGGTTGCCTCAAATGGTGCACTATCCCATTTGAGGCAACCCTCTTTCTTATACCGTACACACCACTGCAGTGGGTTGCATAGGGACCGGGCTATGATATAATGGATACACGAATACACCGGAGGTAGCTATGAACGAAAATCCCAGTCTGAAGGATATACTTGACGAATTGATGCGCCTCGGCTTCAGCGCTTACGAGGCCAAGGCGTATATTGCCCTGATACAGAGTCCTTCCGTGACCGCTTACGAAATAAGCAAGCTCTCCGGGGTGCCCCAATCCAAGATTTACGAGACCATGAAGAAAATTGTGGATAAAGGACTGGCCATTGCCGAAGGAACAAAGCCTGTTACCTTTATTGCTCTCTCCATCGACGAGTTTCTGGACCGTTATCAGGCGGATCTCAATAAGAGTATGGGATTTCTCCGTGACAATGTAAAAGCCTTCGGCAATCAGCCCAGCCTGGAGTATATTTGGCACTTCAACGGCTCCCTGCAGCTGATGAATAAGATCCGCAGCCTAATCGCAGAAGCACAGACCTCCTTGTACCTTGAAATCTGGGCAGGGGAATATAGCGAACTGATTGACGACCTGAAGGAAGCCGTATCCAGGGGAATCAAAATAACAGCTGTGGTTTACGGTACAATCCCGGAAGAAATCGGCAAGGTCTATTACCATGCCATGGATGCCCTTTTGGAGAACGAAGCCCTCAGCGGCCGTTGGCTCAACATCATCCGGGACAACAAGGAATGCTGCTTTGGCATCTTCAGTCAAACCACCCCTTCCGGAATATGGACCCAGAATGATTCCCTGATGCTGCTCTCCAAAAGCTTCATCAGTCATGACATCATGATTGCAGAGATCTATAACCGTTTCAAGGACATATTGGATGCAGAGTACGGCGAGAACATGGTCAACCTCAGGCGAAAGCTGGGTGTAGAATAATTGTTAAATAGAGCAAGAGCCGCGACAGGGGAGTCGCGGCTCTTCTTTTGAAAAGAGGGTGTAGAGACAGGGGAGGCCTACACCGGTGAAAAAGGGGTAAAACAAGGAGTTTATATCAATTGTAAAAAGTAGAGTGCAGTTGAAAAAGTTTTAACTTGTTACATTATTCACTATCTTTCCAGATATAGAATTGTTTTTATCGAGAAACATTTCGATTCATTCCCTACGGGATCGCTACTACTCCTTCATTATGCAACAGTATTATAAAAAGGTCAACAGGTTTTTACACCTTTATTATTACTTAATTATTACAATTTAATAACACAATTTTGTGCATTTATCTGTTTTGAGCTTTCTGCATTTCCTCTTTCTTCTTTGTACCACTTTCCCAAAACAGATAAAAAAGCTTCCCTATCCAAGCTAAAATAGTGTTATATATGTAACAATGATTTGTTAATACGTTTTTAGTTACTGAACGCAACCCTTATGATGTATACTTTTTATAGACTCTCACTGTTTTCATTGGAGGATTAACATGTTTGAATGGAATAAGGCCTTTGAAACCGGCATCCCTGAAATCGATCATCAACATAAAGAGCTGTTTGGAATCGGCGAAAATCTGTATCAAGAGCTTATCCGTCAGGAAGACCGCGATGTAAGCGAGGAACTTCTGGATTGCCTTGAAAGCCTGGCCCTCTATGCTTCCTTTCATTTTGACACAGAGGAATCCCTGTTTGAACAGTATGGCTATTATGACTGTATCGAACACGTTGATGAGCATCGCTCCTTCATACAGCACCTTGAAGAATTCGACTTAAACAAGATCGATCAGGATCAGGAAGCTGCAGTAAGAGACCTTTTGAGCTTTATCGCCCAGTGGATTTTTCGACATATCAGCAAAACGGACTTCAAATATACCTCGTTTATGAAAATGAAGATGGGCATCACTGCCTAGCTTTCTTCATCCATATCCCAATCCATAAGGAGAATTCTACTTGCAAAAGCTCTTAGACGGACTTGTGAAATTCAGAAAAGAAGACTTTGAAGCCCACCGCGGCCTTTTTATGGAGTTAGGTGCCGAACAGAGGCCTCATACCCTTTTTATCGCCTGCTCCGACTCCCGGGTAGACCCCAACCTGATTACAGGCACTCTGCCCGGCGAGCTGTTCATCATTCGAAATATCGCCAATCTGGTGCCTCCCTTTCGTGAAACCGCCGAATTCGTAGCCACCACCTCCGCCATCGAATATGCCGTTCTCAACCTGGGCGTCGAAAACATCATCGTGTGCGGTCATTCCAACTGCGGCGGCTGCGCAGCGTGTCTCAAGCCTTCTGCAGCACTGGACGGGCTGCCCCACACCCGAAAATGGCTGGAACTGGCTGCTCCCGTCCGTGATCGTGTCCTGACCGCCATCCCCCAGCAGGATCTGGAAGCCCGGGAATGGATGATGGAGCAGGCCAACGTGGCAGAACAGCTGATTCACCTCCTCACCTACCCCTATATCCGAGAACGGGTAGAGAACGGAAGCCTTGCCATAAGTGGATGGCACTACATCATTGAAACCGGTGAAGTCTTTATTTACAACCAGAACACAAGCGAATTTCTTCTGGGAAACGGCTAGCCCAAGTGCTATACTTTTCTCAGATGATAAAAACACAGCTCCGGTTGGTAGTCCGGACGCAGCTTCAAGGCTGTCAGTAACCTGCCCTCCTGGGTTGTCCGTTCATCTGTATGGCATTACAACAGGAGGCGGACACATGCAAGGCAGATTAACCGTTTTTTATGACGGCCAGTTCTGGGTCGGTGTTTTTGAGCGGGAAGAACATGGACAGTTGCAAGCTCTGCGAATGGTTTTTGGCCCAGAGCCCCGGGAAGAGGAATTGTACAGCTGGATTCTGACGGAGTACTACCGTTTACAGTTCGGTAAGCCTCTCAGCGTTGAAGAAAAGCCCCGTGATCGGGTTAATCCCAAGCGCAGACAACGGGAAGCCCATCAGGAAATGCTGAGTCAAGGGGTGGGCACAAAAGCCCAGGCTGCTGTGAGACTGGCCTATGAGGCTGCTAAGGAAACACGGCATACTCAGCGCACACAGGACCGCAGAGCAGAAGAACAGCGAAAGTTCGAGCTCAAGCAGGAGAAACGAAAAGAAAAGCACCGCGGTCACTAAACAGCAGGCGGGCGGTTGTCAGAATCTCATTTCTGCACAACCACCCGCCTGCTTTCTTATCCGGAGTATAATTCAAGTATACGGTTCTATTCCCATTCTTCTAATGACATTTCACACAGAGGTCTTCCATGCGCATTAAAAAACATAGGGCTTTCCTGCCCATTTGTGCCCTCCTGTTGGCAACGGCATTATCTCTCACCCCTCCCGTAACGACTACACCAGCCGCCAAGGCGGCCGTTCCTGCCGGCGCTCAGGAAGCCGTTGTCAGCCGAGTCATCGACGGGGATACCTTCGTTATTGAGAGCGGAGAAAAAGTGCGGCTAATCGGCGTAGACACCCCGGAGAAAGCGGGCCCATATACCAAGGAGGAACCCATGGGCAAGGAGGCCACGGCCTTTTCTAAAGCCCTTTTGGAAGGGCAAACCGTTTATCTTGCCAAGGACACCTCCGAAACCGACCGCTATGGCCGTCTCCTTCGTTACGCATACCTGTCGGACGGAACCTTTGTCAATCTGCGTCTGGTGGAGGAAGGCCTTGCCAAAGCCGTTGAATTTCCACCGGACACGGCATACGCGGAGGTCTTTGAGACAGCAGAAGCCGAAGCTGCCCAACAAAACAAAGGACTTTGGAAATAAACTCCGTCAATTTCGTACAATCCTTACCCCAAGTATCCCTTCTATAATAGGATTCAGGAGGTGAACGTATGAAATGTGTAATTGTCGTAGACAGCTCACTGCCCACAGGGATTATCGCCAATACGGCTGCTGCCTTAGGGCTCAGCTTGGGCAACCATGTACAAGGTCTGATCGGCCCGGATATTCCCGATAGAGACGGCGGCCTGCATAAGGGAATCACCGCGGTGCCCATACCGATTCTCGCCACAGATGGCGCCCATATTCATCGCATTTATAAAGAGAGCCACAATAACTCCGCCGATATGACGGTGATCGGTTTCAGTGCCTTGGCCCAAAGCTGCCACCACTATTCAGACTATCAAGCTCTGTTGTCTGAAACCCCTGCTGAAGCGTTGACGTATACCGGCATCTGCCTTTACGGGCCCCGCAAGATCGTGAACAGCCTTTGCGGACAACTGAAACTTTTAAGATAGTCCCAAACGCCTTAAAGGAGTTGATTTCATGGGTTATGTCCGTTATTATCGCGACCCGGAGTGCCCGTATTACCAGATAAGCACGTGCGTCCATCAGTCCCACGCCTCCCGCAAGCATACCCATTTGGAACTGGCTATTGCCTTGGTTACCGGCGGAAGCAGTCTCTTCCGGTTTGGAGAAAAGGAATACCGGATCAACCAGGGTCAGCTTGTTATGATCGGTCCCGGTTTTGTTCACCAATGCTGCCCGGAGGAAGTTGAGAATTGGAGCTTCATGATGCTATTTGTGGACACCGCCTGGCTTGACGCTGTGGGGCTTCCCACTCCAGAACGGCCCTGTTTTGTGGTGAAGGATTTCGAACCCAGCCTTTATGTACAGCTTCTTGCCCACTTCGAATCCTTATGCCGTCCCGGCAGCGGAAAGGATGAAACGCTGCTCTTCCTTGTAGATCAGGCCCTGTCCGAGCCGAATCATATCACCCTTTCCTTGGGCGCTGAGGAATACGGTTCCGATGCCGTTTTGCGCGTCAGCACTCATATACGGCAGCACCTCGCCATCCCTCTCCCCCTGGAAGAGCTTGCGGAGATAGCCCAGATAGACAAGTATCTTCTGATTCGCTATTTTGGCCGGGAGTTCAACACCACTCCCCACGCCTGGCAGTTGATGCTTCGCATGAATGAGGCGAAACGGCTTTTGGAAGCCGGAAGCCCCATTGCCGACACCGCTCTGGCGGTAGGTTTTTACGACCAGAGCCATTTTAGCCGGCTTTTTAAAGAGTGTTTCGGAATCACTCCAGGGAAACACTTCACACTGAATGAACCCCGAAAAACCATTTAAAGAGAGCGATTCATCTCTTTAATGAACATTTTTCACCTTGGCACAAAAGGAACGTCCTCCATTTACAGAAGACGTTCCTTTCTTATGTCCTTCATGCGCTATTCTAAGCCCTCTTACTTCAACACCAGGGCAACCATCCGTTCCAGTACCGCCGCCACCTGAGCCCGGGTAGATACCCCTTGGGGGCTGAATTGATTCTCGCCGATGCCGCTCATCACCCCAAGCTTTTGTACCTGCTCCACCTGGCTTTTTGCCCACGATTCAATGTGACTTGCATCGGTGAAGGCGACGGGGCTGTTTCTATCGGACAGTACAATGCCTTTGAATTTCATGTAGTTGCTGATAAGCACCGCCATTTCCTGCCGGGTGATGGACCGGTCCGGCTCGAACCTTCCGCCGCCCATGCCGCTGACAATGCCGTTTTCTGCTGCCCAGATCACATAAGGGGCATAGTAGCTGTCATAGGCCATATCGGTGAAAGGGGCTTTCGTGCTGTTGGGTATTTTGCCGTAGGAGGCTTCGTGGAGCCGACCGATGACGGTGGCAAACATGGCCCGGGTCATGGACTGATCCGGTGAGAATACGGCGGGTGCCGTTCCAACGAATAGCTCCCGGGAGGTGACGGTATCGATGTTTCCCTTTGCCCAGTGGCCGGAAAGATCCGTAAAGGTCTTGGGGTTTTCTTTGAACAACACCGTTACTTCCGGGGGGGCAATGTATGTCATTTTGCCGTCCAGGTTAGCGCTGTAGCCGATGAAAACCATTTTTTCGCCGGCATTCAGATAGTAGGGGATTCCGGGATTCTCGGCAGAGGTGACGGTGACCTTCTGAATTTTTGCCACACGGTCCGGTTCCGCTTTAGCAAATTTCACCTCCAGGGTTTGAGCCTTGTCCACCCGGGTGAAGGTGTATTCCGATACAGCCCCCACACTGACCCCGTTCACCAAAACATCGGATACCTTGTACCCTTGATTCGGAACCATGGTGAAGGTTTTGCTGGCGTACTGTTCCACACTGGAGGTCTGGGGTGAGACAACGCCTCCTTCACCGGCTTTAACGGTGATGGTGTAGACCGTTCGGGAGGATGAACCGCCACCACCTGTTGTGCCGCCGGTCCCCGGCGCCGTGTAGGCCAACGCGTAGGTGGAGAACTTCTTAACCGTCGCCTTCAGGGTTTTTCCGCCGTTGATCAGCTCAATTTTCTCATGGGCCCCATTTGCGGTTGTTGTGAGGGTGTCCACCGCCGTGCCGTGATAACGGTACACCACATAGTTGGTTTTCCCCTGATGGGCGGCATCCAGGGGAATCAGCACCTCTACCAACTCCGCCAGCTCTGTCAGAGCTGAGGATTGCCCGGGTATTTCAACACCCATGCTGTCTCTTACGGTCTTTAAAACCGACAGGTCGATAAACAGGGCTACTGTTTTGCCTTGGGCTGACGCTGCCGATTTAATGCCTTCGGCGTTGGCCGCTGTATCCGCTGTTTTCCCTTCCGCAGTGAGCCGGATTTCAACGGTGCCCCCTGCCTCTGCAACCGCATGGTCTGCAGAGGTGATTCCCTTGTCGTTGGCGGATGTCGTGGTTTTAAACTGCTCGTGAAGGCCGCCTACCACCACCGGCGGCGTATCGTTTTTCACCTCTACCACACTGTTTTTCTTGCCGCTGGGCAATGTCACCTCTCCGGCGGCACAGTCCGCTCCGCTGACGGTGATGATTTTGGTTACAATTTGGTCTGCCTTTGTGACGACCAGGTTGTAGGTGCCGTTGGAGATGCCCGGAATGGTGAAGGAGCCACCTGCTGCCGTGGTCCCGTCTAAACCGATCTGCGTCTTCCCATACATCACCCGAACGGTTGCGCCCTCAAACGGGTTTGTGCCGTCGGTGACGGTTCCCGTCACCCCGTAGGTAGCCAAGGGCGTCGCGGTAATTCCAACGGTTTTTTCCGCTGTTGTTTGGGTGGCGCTGTTTTTATTCAACGTGAGGGTAAACCGGTAAATCCCGTCTGTCCCAAAGGGTGTCAGTGCCGTTCCCGCCACCGGTGCGGTATAACTCGCGGTGTTGACGGTTGTTGTAACACCCGGATTGGCCACGGCCGTTTCAGCAATGGTCTCCACATACGCCTTCACGCTGGCTTCTGTGGGATGCAGCGCCTGGGTTGTGGTGGGATAGTCGGCCCCCTCTGCCGCTGTTTTCGCCTTGCTTACAGCCGCTGCATCCGGATCTGCAGGGGGATTAACGGTAATGGTAAAGATTTGCGTATAAGGAGTGGTGGCACTCAGGCCGTTTTCGATAGTCACAACGACTGTGGCCGTTCCTGCCGAAGTCGCTGTGAAGGTAGTACCGCTGACAGCTGCGCCGGTGGTGCCGGGATTGCCGATAGCCCACGTAAGGGTTTTATTGGTGGCCCCTGCCGGTTCCACCGTTCCTGAAAGGGTCAGCGCCGTGCCTGCTGTGACCTCTGTGGGAACCCCCGTAATACCGGTTACCGAGGTAAAGGCATTGGGGTCTGAAAGCACAATGTTCGCACCGCTCTTCGCCAGGTTCATTCCGGTTACATTGGCGATGGCAAGTTTTGCGGCCACTGCATGGTTGGCATCTGTAGCGGTTGCAACGGCAGTGCCATTGTTTTTCACGGCAAGTTCGGTGCCGTCCAGCGTAATCCCGCCATCCGCCCCGGTAAGCTCACCGGTGATGTTCACTTTTTTACTAATGATGTCATTCAAAACAGCCGTGAGCACGGGATTTCCTGATAAATTCAAGACCTTAGCCCTTACTTTGGTAACTGTGCCACCGCTGATGTTCACTTGACTACCTACCATGTTGCAACTGTATATAGCCGGGCTGGGTCCAACTGCAGAAACGGTTCCACCCGAAATATCCACTCTTCCTATATTGGAATTGACGATTGCCATCCCACCAGCTTGAGTTCCTATCACTGTACCGCCGGAGATGGTGATGTTGTCAGTGCCGAGGTATTGGATAGCCCTGCGGTTCTCTGTAGACACCATACCTCCGCTAACGGTGACCTTGCCTTCATTGCTGTAGATTGTAGGGCTGTTCTTTGCAGACACCACACCGCCACTAACGGTAACTGTCCCGGCTTTGTTGTTAAAGATCGCCATGCCTCCCAGAGCAGACACCGTGCCACCGGAAACAACAACCGATCCGGCATTCGAGTTGCTGATTGCATTTCCATTCCCGGCAGTCACCGTACCGCTGCCTACGGTTAAACTGCCGTTTAGCGCATTGTCGATTGCATCACCGTAGGATCCTGCTGACAATACCCCGGCCGCTCCTGGGCTTGTATCCTTCACCTCTAGGGCTGCATCCTTTAACATGAGAATAGCCGCGCCACCGGAGATCATGGTATACCCGTTCAAATCTAGTATAATGCTCTTATTGGCAATCTTTACGACGTTTGCGAGGGTAATGTTAGCCCCAAGTTTGATGGTGTCGCCGCTGGCCGCACTGGCAACGGCTGCCGTTAATTCACCCTCTGTTGTAACGGTGCTTTCCGCCGCCGCTACGGGCAGGGGTACGCCTCCTGCTATCAGTGTTAGAGCCAGCAGTAAGCTTAGAAATTTCCTTTTCATGTTGCTGTCCTCCTGAGTTGATTTAAAAAATGTTTTGCAGTTAAAAATCTATATAAACTATCCGAGTGACAAAATAAGGTTTGTTGGGCCATTTCCTATGCCGATACGTGAAATATCTTCCATATACCCTCTTACTTCAACACCAGGGCAATCATCCGTTCCAGTACCGCCGCCACCTGAGCCCGGGTAGATATCCCTTGGGGGCTGAATTGATTCTCGCCGATGCCGCTCATCACCCCAAGCTTTTGTACCTGCTCCACCTGGCTTTTTGCCCACGATTCAATGTGACTTGCATCGGTGAAGGCGACGGGGCTGTTTCTATCGGACAGTACAATGCCTTTGAATTTCATGTAGTTGCTGATAAGCACCGCCATTTCCTGCCGGGTGATGGACCGGTCCGGCTCGAACCTTCCGCCGCCCATGCCGCTGACAATGCCGTTTTCTGCTGCCCAGATCACATAAGGGGCATAGTAGCTGTCATAGGCCATATCGGTGAAAGGGGCTTTCGTGCTGTTGGGTATTTTGCCGTAGGAGGCTTCGTGGAGCCGACCGATGACGGTGGCAAACATGGCCCGGGTCATGGACTGATCCGGTGAGAATACGGCGGGTGCCGTTCCAACGAATAGCTCCCGGGAGGTGACGGTATCGATGTTTCCCTTTGCCCAGTGGCCGGAAAGATCCGTAAAGGTCTTGGGGTTTTCTTTGAACAACACCGTTACTTCCGGGGGGGCAATGTATGTCATTTTGCCGTCCAGGTTAGCGCTGTAGCCGATGAAAACCATTTTTTCGCCGGCATTCAGATAGTAGGGGATTCCGGGATTCTCGGCAGAGGTGACGGTGACCTTCTGAATTTTTGCCACACGGTCCGGTTCCGCTTTAGCAAATTTCACCTCCAGGGTTTGGGCCTTGTCCACTCGGGTGAAGGTGTATTCCGATACAGCCCCTACACTGACCCCGTTCACCCGAACATCGGATACCTTGTACCCTTGGTTCGGAACCATGGTGAAGGTTTTGCTGGTGTACTGTTCCACACTGGAGGTCAGCGGTGAAATGCTGCCCCCTTCAACCGGCTTGACGGTGATGGTGTAGTATGTGTGGGAGGAAGAGCCTCCTCCACCGCCATTTTTGCCCCCATCGCTTTCGGTGGATTTCCACTTGGCATACAGGGTGATGTTCCCGGAAACGGTATCCGTGCCGAAATTCCAGGGGGTGTTCAAACTGCTGTCTGTATACCAGTTTACAAAGCTGCGGTTCTCTTTGGTGGGCGAAATCGGCGCAGTAACGGTGCTGCCCCCGGCAATGCCAGTTATGGGGGCGACCGCGGTGCCGCCGTTGCTGTCGAATGAAACGGTATAGGTGCTGGCAGTGTATGCCACCGCGTAGGTTGAGAATTTCTTAAGGGTGGCCTTCAGGACTGTGCCGCCGTTGATCAGCTCAATTTTCTCATGCTCCGGGTTTTCAACCGCTGTGATGGTATCCACCGCCGAGCCGTGGTAACGGTACAAAACGTAGTTGGCCCGGCCCTGATGAGCCGCATCCAGTGGGATCAGGACCTCGATAAGGTCCGGAAGCTCTGTTAGGACAGAGGACTGCCCCGATGCCTCGATACCCCCAAAATCTTTAACGGTCTTGAAAACAGCCAGGTCGATAAAAAGACCCACGGTTTTTCCGTTTCCAGCGGCCTCCGCGGTGATGCTCCCCGCGTTAGCTGCGGTGTCTGCTGTCTGCCCTTGTGCAGTCAGCCGGATTTCAACGGTTCCACCTGCTAGTACAACCGCATTGTCTTCGGCTGTGATTCCTTTGTCCTTTTCCGTAGCTAGTGGTCCGAACAGTTCGTCCAGCTTCCCCACGACTACCGGCGGTGTGTTGCTCTTTACCTCCACCACGCTGTTTGTCTTGCCACTTGGCAGTATGATGGTTCCAGCAGCATAGTCCTCGCCGCTGATGGTGATGATTTTCGTTACAACCTTATCCCCCTGTGTAACAACCAGGTTGTAGGTGCCGCTGGTGATATCCGGTATCCTAAACAAACCTTCTGCGTCAGTGAAAACCTCCTGTCCGATTTCAGTTCGCCCATACATCAGTTTTACAGCGGCGTTTGGAACAGGAAAGTTGTTGTCTGTTACGGTTCCTGAAACAGCATGTGTTTGCGTCACCGTCCATTTTGCATAATACGTAACCGCCGCGCTGGCCGGTGCAATGCTGCCGTTGGTTACCTCGGTTCCCCCGCCGTCTGATACGGTGTACCAGCCGCCGAAGGAGCTGCCGGTCTTGATCGGCGCAGTTGTGGGAACAGCCATGGCTGACCCTTGATTAACGGTGATGCTCCCGCCGCTGTGGGGTATCGTTGCCCCCTGATCGTCCCATGTGATCGAACAGGTTAGGGGTATCGACGAATCCGCCCAAACTGCGTAAAGGATGGCGTTTCCCGTTGCGGTGTAGCTAGCACCGTCCGCGTATGCCACAGCGCCGCCGGGGCTGGTGGCCCAGCCTTTAAATGCAAAATCGGGTCTTATAAACTTGTTAAGAGCAAGACTTTGGGAGGTTCCAGAAACAAAGGCTTGCACTGGCATGGAGCCGCTTCCATTGTTTGCATCAAAGGTCACTGAATAGGGATTTGCGGCTGCCGCTTTGCCAATCGTAACACATTCTGTTTTCAAGATTGTAGGATTTTCAGGTGTTATGGGACGGAACACTATCCATCCCGTAAATGTAAGACTTCCCACTTTGAAACCCCGGGGCGCAATCACATCAAAATCACTACTGTCATTCCTGTCGAGAGAAAATGAGTATCCCTTTTTCGTATTTTCACTTATCCCCGTTACAGTAGAACCGCCCGATGCTATTACACGTCCACCAGAAATGCCCGCGGTATTAGCCAAGCGAGCGTTTATGTCATTTGCACGGCCCCCGATAGCGGTGAGGTTCCCGTTTACTACGTCTATACCAACGCTTTGAATACCCATGCTGCCATCCGCAAATCCGCCAATCGCCGTAACGTCACAGCTCTTTATTGTAAGATAATTCCTATCCCGTGGATCGTCGTGTAAATTGGGGGTTCTGATTCCAGTAGATTCTGTGATCTCGCTTTGTCCATTAACAATTCTTTCTACCGGAGTGCCGGATGCCGCCAAAAGGGACCCGGGCCCCTCAATCGTAAAAGACCCCGCCCCTGATATTGCGTAGCTTTGAGAAAACGCTTCCCAATAAGCAGCGGAGCCTGAGCAAACGACATTTTTCCCTTCAAGCACTATTTTTGCACCGGCGGGCAATACAATTGCCCTGACACTATAGGTCCATACAATTAAATTCTTCATGGTTAGCGTCTTTGTGGCCTCGTTCCATGCCCACCCCTTTGCTTCCAAATCCCCTAGGCCAGGTTTCGGGTCTCTCTCAAAATCAAGGGTCTCAGATCCATCCGGCCCACCCTCCCCAAGGGTTTTGTATGTAGCCGGTGCGAAAAGAGCGATCTCTAAAGCCTTCACGGGTCTAGGCATAGTTGTATTGTAGAAGGGTTTCTTGATAGACCCTGTGGACTCTTTGTTCATTGCTCCACAATAGTTAATCCTGTAAAGAGAGGCTTTGGCGATGACAATGCCTCCATTGATCTTTATTTCGCCGGCTTTCGCATATATTCCATAACTCGAACCTTTGCCCAAGGAATACATACCGGAACACGCATAAACCGTTCCACCCCCTATAGTTACATCGGTATCTGCGTAAATACCGCAACTGTAAATACCGACTTTTTCAACACCAGTACCCGTGACCGTACCGGTGGTTACGGTAACATCACCGCCAGATATCTGAACACTGCTCCCGGAAATACTGCTGTTTTGGCCTTCAATTGTATTTCCGCTGGCTGAAATCAACCTACCGGGGCCCTCTATGGTGAGCGCCCCCCTACTGTGAATGGCTAGACTGACTTTATTGACAGTACCAGCGTCGCCGGATTTTACATAATTTGTCGTCCCTGCAGCAAGTACAATCGTTGCCCCATCCGGAAGGAGAATTCCGTAGGTGTCTTCTGATGCGCTATCCTCCGAACGGATATTTACGCCGGAAAGCGTGAGGGTATTTGTGGCGGTATTGTAGGACCACCCCTCGGCAGTGTTGGTCCACACATCCCCACTGTTTGTTGCCCCTGATTGATAGGTGCTGTCTGTAAAATCTAATTTTGCCGTTCTTAGCGTTACACCGGCTGGGGAACTCCCTGCACTTACCGGTGTTATACTCCCCTGCAACAGGGGTAATACCATGGTTATGGCCAACAGTAAGCTGAGTAATTTCCTTTTCATGATGTCATCCTCCCGAGTTGTTGTAACATGTTATCCTTAAATCCCGTATTGTTAAAACCACCCTGCCTCAGAAAGACCAATGTAGAGATTGCCACGTCGCTGCGCTTCTCGCAATGACAAACGACGTAAATCATTTTGGGTTGACTGCGTGTCAGGGTATGAGCATTGCCTCAATCACTTCTCTTTATATCTGCATAATCCGATTTCTCTGGGGTGGTCGGTAAAAAGTCCAAAGTCCCCATATTGGCAGTACCAGCACTCTTGGCAGTAGAACAGTCGGGCTGTATCCTGTTTAAACGCAGCACAGCAATCGCTTCGCCCTACCTTCCGTTCGCCTGTCGATGTCTTCACTTCAGTCGTTCTTTCATGGAACATAGTCATAATTAGGGTCACTTCCTCATTTGTATTCAGCTTTTACTATACAAAAAAACCATGACCTAAAACCGGCCATGGCGTGATTGCATTCTACTTGAGCGTAAATGTCACATGTTTCTTTAAGTTACGGCTTGATCCTTCATGTGCAGCAGAATCCGCATCCTGAATATACCGTTATATTCAGCAAATTCCACTATCCCGTTATACCGCTCGGCGGTATAGGTAATGCTCTTCGTACCGGTTCCCCCCCCCGGCTTTTCAGATATCGGAAGGCCGTTTTCAAAAGCAATGTCCTTTCTGCATGGGTTTTCAAAGACGATATGGAGCTTTCCAACACCGTTGTTAACGGAATAAACAACCTTGGCCGATATGCTCCGGACAACTCCTCCCGGACAGCGCAGACAACCTTCCACCGCATTTTCAAAGGCGTTGGCAAGAACTCCCACCAGTGCAACCTCATCCATTGGAAGCCGAGCGGGAATCCGCGCGTCGATTTCGGTTACAATTCCGCTTGCCCTCGCCCTCGCCTCCCACCTTGAGAGGATAGCATTTGCCGAAGGGTGCTCACAAATGCCGACCAACTCCACACTTTCTGCCCTGGCGGTCTGGGCATTCAAATAGGACACCGCCTCCAACGTCTTCCCCCCCTCCAGCATAGCCAAGAGGGTGTCATAATGGTGGCGAAGATCATGGCGGTCACGACGGGCGTGGTTGACGGCCATCTTTTGATCCTCCATCTGTTCCTCCCATATCTTGTTTTGCATAGCAAGGATGCCCTCTCGCTCCTGAACCTCAAGCTTTTCCAGATACACATTGGTGGACCTGAACAACAGCCAGTAGACAAGCACAAAGAGCACATAGGAGCTTGCAATCAGATACCAGCGGTCATCTGCCTCCTTCCAATAGCTTCGGGGGTAGTATTGAATAACCGCCTCCAGAATGTAAAATGAAACCGCCACCAGGGCAATTAAGTTCCACTCCTTTTCCAGGTTATCCACAAATTTTCTGAAATGGGGACGGACAATTTTAAACAGAAACAAAAGAAGCGCCGCGTACAGCACCGTCCGGCATAACAAATTCGGAATTTCATACATAATTCCAACATCTTCCGGGATGATCAGTCGCGCGAGGTACCGGATCGCAAGGTAGAAATTGAACTGAGTGAACATAACAAAGACCCCAACCTGCCACTTGTCTGCAGAGCAAATACCCAGCAAAATCAGACATAGCGTTATATGCACCGGCACAGCCAGGCTTTCTGCTATTTGGGGGCCTGCAAAAATCAGCACGGAAAAATACCCAATAATCACCAGCCCAAGAGCTCCAGCGGTAAGCATAATTCGCTTCCGTTTTGGTTCCTTAAGCTTTATCAGCGCAAAGAAAAACAGCATAATATAGGCAGCTGTTTGCACGAACCTCAAGAATATCAACGAATAGAAAATCGTATACATTTAGAACGTCTCCCTTATCCATTACAGCAGTAATCCATGTATCGTTTTTTAAACTCCGTGGTTTTTCTGCTGAGTATGGGAATTCTTGCCCCCGTGCAAAAGATAATAAATTTAGATGATACTTCCATAATATAATCCATATTGATGATGTAGGTATTGCCACCTTTGTAAAAGCGTGAGTCATCGCTGAGAAGCTGAAAAAGTTCCGTGGAGGTTTTGCGCACAGAGATTGTCATACCATCCGACAGATACACCCGCTGCAAATGATTGTCTGATTCTGAGTAGACAATCGTATTCAGATTCACTCGGCTGATTCCCTCGGTTGATTTCAGCGTAATGAACACGCTTTCTTTCTTTGTGAGATTCCCCATCACCTTATCAAGTGCTGCAAAGAGCTCTTGGGGAGAATATGGTTTAACCAGATAATGGGCGGCATTTAGGGAAAATGCGTCAACGGCATGATCCCGGGAGGTAGTCAGGAAGATGATCTGACAGTCGTCTCCCATATCCCGCAGCTCCCGCGCCGCCTCCGTGCCAAGAATGCCAGACATGTAGATGTCCAGCAGCAACACATCAAATCCATTGTTTTCATCCGCATTAGCCAGCAACTCCAAAGGGGCAGAAAATTTGCGGTAGTTAATGTGATAACGGGGGTGTTCATGTATGTATTGTCTGAGCAAGTTTTCGGTGTGCTCAAGCTCTTGCAACTCGTCATCGCAGATGGCAATGTTAATCATGTTAACCCCTTTCAATTCACTGACTATGCGGTATAACATTGTCCTCGTATGACGTAATTCCAGGAATAAAACCGGGTCCGTTCTCTGCAGGCTTCCTACTTTTCAACACCCATTGTACCATTGATGGGCATTTGTTTTTATCTTTTGTTCTCCATTTTCATATGAAATACGCCATTCTTTTTCCCCCTCAACGAACTTATATTCCCATAACAAATGCATTCTTTGTTTTGCCCTTCCGGCAGGCAACCACAAAGGACCCATTGGTAATGGGTCCTTTGTGGTTGCTATTCTCTGAAATGTATGCATTTGTAATGAAGCTTCTACGGATTGAAGGGGCTCTTACTCTCTTTTGTGTAAATCTTAGAGTGACCGGGCCACAGTCCTTCCAAACTCCCTGCACTGCTCCAGCGCTTCTTCGTCCGGATTCCACAGCACCCTGATTCCATCATTGAGCACCTCGAACCCGGCCTTCTTCAACTCCTCCGTGACGATGCCCACGGATTCTCCGCTCCAGCCATAGCTTCCAAAGGCAGCAGCCTTCTTATTCTTGAAGCCCAAGCCCTTTATGATTTCAAGGATTCCGGCGGCGCCTGAGAGAATACCCTTGTTGATGGTGGAGGAGCCCGCCAACACCATTTTGGACTTGAACACCTCGGAGATGATGTCGTTCTTGTCGGCCTTGCCGCAGTTGAACAGCTTGATGGCCACGTTGCCGTCAAGCTCCCTGATACCTTCCGCAATGGCCTCTGCCATGCGCCGGGTGCCGTCCCACATGGTATCGTAGACCAAGGTCACCTGATTTTCCTGATACGCCTTGGCCCACTCCAGGTATTTGATCACGATCTGAGTGGGGTCCTCCCGCCAGATGATGCCGTGGGAGGGGCAAATCATGTCCACCGGTAAATTGAAGCCGAGAATCTGGTCAATTTTCTTGGTCACCAAAGCGCTGAAGGGCGTGAGGATATTGGCGTAGTATTTCAGCGCCTCCTGATAAAGCTCCCCCTGGTCCACCCGGTCATTGAACATCAGCTCGGAGGCATAGTGCTGACCAAAGGCGTCGTTGCTGAACAGGATATTCTCCGCTGTATAATATTCGAACATGGTATCCGGCCAGTGCAGCATGGGGGCTTCGATGAACACCAGCTTGCCCTTGCCCAGATCCAGGGTATCGCCGGTTTTCACCTCAACGAAGTTCCAGTCCTGATGGTGATGCCCCTTCAGGGATTTGATGGCGTTCTTCGTGCAGTAGACCGGGGTGCCCGGAATCTCTTCCAGCAGAGCCGGAAGGGCGCCGCTATGGTCGATTTCCGCATGGTTGGCGATGATGTAATCGATGGATTTCAGATCGATTTCTTTTTTCAGATCGTTGACGAATTCTTTGTCGTAAGGAAGCCATACGGTGTCGATCAGTACGGTCTTTTCATCCCGGATGAGATACGAATTATAAGAACTTCCCCGATGGGTGGAGTACTCTTCTCCATGGAATTTTCGAAGCTCCCAGTCTATTTTCCCAACCCAGGTGACGCTGTCTGTGATTTTGTAGCCCATGATCGCTCCTCCTTGTTTACTTGCTCAGTTGTCCTTTAAACAGAATGTTGTTTTCCAGATGAACATGGATGAATGTGTCCTGTTCCATGGCCTGCAGCAGTCGATACAGCTCCTTGAAGCTGGGGCAGGCATCCGCCGGCGCCGTGAAGTGGTCGGTGATTTCCCGAAGCAGCTTCAGTGCATCCCCGGCACCCACATGCTCGGTTTCCAGTTCTTCGATGATCTCTTTGGTGTCTACCCCGGAACCGATGGCCGGAAACAGGATTGTCTCTTCCTTAACCAAGTGAGCCTCAAGATCCCGGCGTAGGATTCCATATATCCGATGCACCTTGAACAGCTCCGGATGGTGGAGACTGTGAACCTGCAGCACCTTGAACATCAGCTCTCCGATAAGGGGCATGTTTTTCCTCAGAAAAGCGTGGTGGGTTTCAACGATATGCCGGGTGAGCCGTTCCGGTGTTGCACGAGCCCAGTCCTCATACTGCGAGGTTTCCAGGTTGAAGGCCTGCCAGGCTTCATTGAGCTCCTCCAGAAGCGCCTGGGGCTCTGCGTTTCCGTCCGCCGCCGCTTCGCTCAAGGGGCGTTCGCCGCCGCAGCAGAAATCCACATGATGGTTCGAGAAAATGGCAGAGGCTCCGGGAAATTCTGCCACGATAAAGCCTACAGGGTCGTTCAGATTGAATAGTTTTTTCATAGGGTTTCATCCTCTCTTTTGCCTCAAGGGTGTGTTGTCTTTATGGATTTATCTTACCCCTTCCTCGCCCCCCGGTATGTGATTTGAATCACAGTTGGGGTATCATTAGACATATAATTCAAAAGTTCGGTGATAACGTCAAAATATTATTAGCCACGGATAACACGGATTTTCACGGATGAATTATTGAGAAGTATGGTTTGCTGTCTTTCCTTTTGAATGAATACGCATTTTGATTTGATCAAAACTCAAAATCTAAATGCAAGATTGCCGCGCTGCACTCGCAATGACAATTCATAATCTTCCGTGTTAATCCGTGTTATCCGTGGCAAAGAGTTAATCTCCACTCTTTTAAAAACCCCATTCCCTAAGACAAGGAGCCCGCCTATGAAAATACTGCCCTCAGCCCTGTCCTACAGCCAATGCGGCCACGATATCTGCGCCCGGAAGGTTTCCCTTTTCAGCGCCCTTTCCCAGGAGGAACTCCGGGAGGTGCTGGATCTGAATTCCCGCCGGTTTGTCCGAAAGGGCGAACGGGTGGCCCAGGAGGGGACTCCTTGTGATTCCCTGATTATCGTGAATCGGGGAAGCCTTAAGATTCATACCGAATCCCGGGATGGCCGGGAACAGATCCTTTACCTCCTTCAAGAGGGTGATTTCACCGGCGACCTAAATCTATTGAAAACCGGCACCTACACCTTCTCCATCACCGCTTTGGAGGATACCCATCTGTGCACCATCCGCAAAAGGGATTTCGACACCCTGATCCGGAAAAACGGGGATATCGGCCTTAAGATGCTCACCTATGCCCATGAACGGATCAGCAGCCTGGAAACCCTTATACAAACCCTTACCCTTAAAGACGCCGATGCCCGCCTGGCCGTGTTTCTCGCCGGCCTGGCGGATAAGAACACGAGCACCCGGAATGAAATACCGGAATTCACCCTTCCCCTGTCCAGGGAGGAAATTGCCTCCGCCATCGGCCTCACCCGTGAAACCGTCAGCCGAAAGCTCAGCCAACTGGCCTCGGAGGGAGTTATCGCCCTTTTGGACAACCGGAGGATTCAGATTCTGGATATAGCCGCCCTAAAGGAACGAGGCGAAATAGATTGAAGGATCACTTCATGTGGTATAAATCGAACGGCACCGTCAGGCGCCTACTAAAGTCATTCTAATAGGATGGTAATGTGATGAAAACAGAACTGCTTACCGGCAACCAGGCCATCGCCCGGGGCTTCTATGAAGCGGGAGGGCATGTGGCGTCCAGTTATCCGGGCTCGCCCACCGTCGAGATCATGGATACCGTGAAGCATCGCTATCCGGAAATCTATGCGGAATTCTCCGTTAACGAAAAAGTGGCCTTGGAGGTGGCCGTGGGTGCTTCCTTTGCCGGAGCCCGCAGCATGGTCAGCATGAAGCACGTGGGGGTTAATGTGGCCATGGACCCCCTGATGACCTTCACCCAAACCAAGATCAATGGAGGCTCCCTGCTGGTTTCCGGGGATGACCCCGGCATGGCCAGTTCTCAGAATGAACAGGACAACCGGATTCTGGGCAAATTTGCCAATATGGGAGTTCTGGATCCCTCCGACGCGGCGGAAGCCAAGGATTTTGTAAAAGCAGGTCTGGAGCTCAGCGAGGCCTACGACCTCCCCATGATGCTGCGCATCACCAGCCGGGTCTGCCACAGCCGGAGCCGGGTTGAACTGGAGGGCCGCAAGGAAACGCCTATAAAAGGCTTTAACCGAAGCATTGCCGATTACGGCATGATCCCTCCCAACACCTTTGCCAAACAATACACCATGCAGGAAAGCATCCGGAACCTCCAAACCTACGCGGAGGATGCCCCTTTCAATCAACTGTTCGAGAACGCACCTGCCTCCGGCACCCTGATCATCACCTCAGGGCTGGTCTACCAGAACCTGATGGAGATTGGCGAACCCCTGAACGTACTGAAGCTGGGCATGGTCTACCCTCTTCCTGTCCAGCGGATCAAAAACCTTTCCCAGCGTTACGGGCGGATCATTGTTCTGGAAGAGATGATGCCCTTCATTGAAAACGAACTGAAAATCCACGGCATCCCCTGCGAGGGCAAGGCCTGGTTTACCTTTACCGGCGAACTCCATACGGAAATCATCGCCGACAGTCTTGTAAAAGCCGGCGTACTTTCCCGTTCTCCCTATGTGAAGGAAGAACCCCTCAAAACCGTGGAACGGCCCCCCATGTTCTGTGCGGGCTGCCCTCACCGGCCGGTTTTCGACATCTTGAAAAAATCCAAAAAAACGGTCATCGGCGATATCGGCTGCTATTCCCTGGCTGTGCTGTATCCCTTGGAGGTTCTCACCTCCATCATCAGCATGGGGGCCTGCGTGGGAATCATGAAAGGGATGTCCAAGGCCATGACCCTGGCCGGAAAACAGGAGCCCCTGATAGCGGTCATCGGTGACGGCACCTTCTTCCACAGCGGCATGACCGGCACCCTGAACCTGATGCATCAGCTGGATCCCAAGGCGAATCTCACTCTGATCATCCTGAACAACGGCACCACCGCCATGACCGGCGGCCAGATGACGGCGGTTTCAGGGGCCTATACCAAAGAAGGGGATATGAACGTCAACCTCACCCAGCTTCTTGAAAGCTACGGCTTCAGCCGCATCCGCGAGGTGGACCAGTTCGACTACAAGGCCGCCAAGGCCACTCTCACCGAGGAGATGGCCTATGAGGGGCTGTCCATCGTGATCACCACCCGCCCCTGCGCCCTGAATTTCAAGATCAAGGAGCCCCATTTCGAAGTGGACCCCAACGTCTGCATTGCCTGCCGCACCTGCGTAAAAACCAACTGCCCCCCCATTTGCATGAAAACCTATGAGGGGTTCGATAAGCAAAAGTCGTCCATCAACGCCGATATGTGCGTCGGCTGCTCTGTGTGCTCGCAGGTGTGCCCAGTAAGTGCCATCTCGAGATCCAAATAGGAGGCGGACCATGGAAACCAATATCATCATCGCCGGCGTGGGCGGACAAGGTCTGGTTCTCTCCACCCAGCTTATCTGCGACGCCGCCAACCTGGCCGGCCTCGATGCCAAAAGCAACGACGTTATCGGTCTATCCCAGCGGGGAGGCCGCATTTGGGGCAGCATCCGCATCGGCGAGCACATCTACTCCCCCAATATCCCCCCCAAAAGCGGCGACTACCTGCTGGCCCTAGAGCCTTTGGAAGGTCTTCGCTGGAGCCAGTCCCTAAAGGACGGCGGCATCATCCTGATGAACCGTGCCATAATCCCACCGGTTCCTGTGATCCATGAGCAGACGCCCTATCCCGAGGACATTGAAGAGCAACTGGCCGGGAAGTATCACCTGATCGCCTTCGATGCCAATGAAGAAGGGCGCCGTCTGGGGAACACCAAGATCGCCAACACCTTCCTGATCGGAGGTCTGGCCCGGTTCATGACCATCGAAAAAGCCGTGTGGGAAGAGGCTATCCGGCGCAACGTGCCCGAAAAATTCCTGGCCATCAATCTGGAGGCCTTTGGGATTGGGTATGAAAAGCTGGGAAATCCCCTTTAGTTCTGCCACGGCTTTTTAAACACACACTCTATAGAAATAAATAAGCACCACCCTGCGGCGAAGCCTTTAATTGGGCCTCTATCCGGGTGGTGCTTTTTCAATCTAATCCAATGGCAATGGCGTCTTGATCTGAATATAATTCCGGTCCTGTAGCGCCGTCCATATCACCTGGCAGCTCATTTTTTCAGCTATAAAGCGAAGAGGCACATAGGGCATGTCCTTCTCCACAAACACCGCCTGCCCTGCAGGTAGCTCTGTCTTTACTCCCTCGTAATAGAAGCGGATCGGCAGTGGGTCCGCTTCCGCCACGGGATCCTTATCCACGGCATCCCAATCCGGGACAGTACCCACGTAAGCCACTTTTCTGGCGCCATGCCACCCCGCATCGATATTCAGCGCCTCCGAAAAATACTTCAGGGGCACATAGGTCCTGCCCTCGATGATATAGATGCTCCCGTCGGCCGCCATGGGCTTAGCCGCGCCATTTACGGTAATCTCAAGGGTTGGTGCCACATTCTGATGCACCGGGGCTGCAAAGACCGCCGTTCCAAGGCAAAGCGCAAGAATAAGAGCCGCTATTATCGTCCGTTTCGTTGTATCCATCGTCATCCTCCCGTATCATCCCATGGTCTGCATCTTCAGACACAGCACTTGACTATCCGTTGCTACACATTATTATACCCTTTTCCCCACAGGAAACACCGTTGCAGTTCCATTTCCCCACAGATTTCGTTATAATCAAATATAGAGAACATACGTTTGCACGAAATGAGGACAAGAAATGAAAGCGGTATCCATCGGCAAAATGGTTAATCTGGTCTTACGCAGTGGTGACATCGACAATCGGGTGAACGCCGGAGACCGCACCGAAGAAGGTCAGAAGGTGCATCGCCTGCTTCAGGCCGCCTATACGGAGGGCTGGGAGAAGGAGGTCACCTTCCGCAGAGCCTTCGAGGCCCACGGTCTTCAAATACAAGGCCGGGCTGACGGGGTTTTTGAGCGCCGAATGATCCACGAGATCAAGAGTACCCGCCGTTCCCTGTCCGACTGGGAAGCCGACGGTCTGGAGGTTCACTGGGCCCAGGCCATGTGCTACGCCTATATGCTGGGGGAGGCCGAAGGTCTGGAGAATGTGGATATTCTGCTCACCTATTACAACGACCGCACCGAAGAGCGGAAGGACCTCCGCCGCACCCATACCCTACCGGACCTCACCGCCTATGTGGAGGATTTGGTTGCCCGCTACGCCGTTTGGCATCAGCTTCAGGAGCAGTGGGTACAGACGCGGGATCAGGCCCTTCAGGCCATGGCCTTCCCCTACGGCGATTACCGCCCGGGGCAGCGAAGGCTTGCGGCGGCAGTGTACACCGCCCTCCGGGACGGCTTCCCCATGATGGCGGAAGCCCCCACCGGGGTGGGCAAAACCATCTCCACCCTTTTTCCTGCCTTGAAGGCCATGGGGGAAGACCGGGTGGACCGGGTATTCTACCTGACGGCTAAAACCGTGGTGCGGACTGTGGCGGAGGATGCCGCCGCAGATATGCGCAGAGCCGGTGGACGGCTGAAATCCGTCACCCTCACCGCCAGGGATAAAATCTGCTTCACTGAAGATAAGAAATGCAATCCGGTGGACTGCCCCTACGCCAAGGGCCATTTCGACCGCATCAACACCTGCATCCTGGATACCCTGGACCAGGAAGACCATATGGATCGGGAGAACATCATTCTCTTTGCTGAAAAGCACCAGGTGTGCCCCTTCGAGCTGGCCCTGGACATTGCCTCCTTCTCCGATGTGATCATCTGCGACTATAACTATGTGTTCGACCCCCTGGTGAAGCTTCAGCGGTTCTTCAGCGAGGTTACCGAACGCTACACCTTCCTGGTGGACGAGGCCCACAACCTCCCCACCCGGGCCCGGGACATGTACAGCGCTCAGGTAGTTAAAGACGAGCTGGCGGTGCTGAGAAAAGCCTTTCCACGGAAATCGGCTCCTTATCGAGAGCTGGGCAAGCTGGTAAAAGCTTTAAAGGAGGCGGTTTCCACTCTGGATTCTATGGGAAAGTCCTATTCCACCAGCCCTCTCCCCTCTACCACCCTGTGTTCCCAAACCCGCAAGAGCTTCGAGGCCGCGGTGAAGTTCACGGCGGACACCGACGGCTTTGAGCTCCCCACAAAGGAAAGCGAGATCCTGATCGGCCTGTACCGGTTTGACGCCATATCCCAGCTGTTTTCCGGAGGATACCAGTGGCTGGAATCCACTCAGGAGGGCGGCACCGCCCGGCTGATGTGCATCGACCCCTCCGAGCTGCTGAGGGACTGCTATCAACAGGCGGTATCCACCGTTGTCTTCTCCGCCACCATGGCCCCCTACGGCTATTACGAGGAAGTGCTGGGGCTCATCGGCTGCCCCAAGCTGGTGCTGGACAGCCCCTTCCCAAGGGAAAACCGCCTCATGCTTCACGGGGGCGGCGTGGATACCCGGCTCCACGGCAGGGAAGCCTCCTACGGCCCCATCGCCGACTATATCGAGGCTCTGGTCCAGGGACGGCAGGCCAACTACCTGGTATTCTTCCCCTCCTATGACTTTATGAACCGCATCGAAGCCCTGCTGGCCTCCCGAGACGACACCTGGGTTCTGCATCCCCAAAAGCCCGGCATGACTGAGGCCGAAAAAACAGCCTTCCTTGAAGTCTTCGAAGCCCAAGGAGAACAAACCGTCATCGGCCTGGCCGTACTGGGAGGCACCTTCTCCGAAGGCATCGACCTCTCCGGCAGCCGCCTGGAAGGCGTGGCCATCGTAGGCTTCGGCACCCCCTATGTGAGTATGGAGAACAGCATCATACAAAACTACTACGACAGCAAGGGCAAAGACGGCTACACCTACGCCTTTGTGTACCCCGCCATCAACAAAGTGGTGCAAGCCGTGGGCAGGCTCATAAGAACCGAAACGGACCGGGGAGTGGTGCTGTTGCTGGATGACCGCTACCAGTCCAGACGGTACCAGAATCTGTTTCCCAAGGCGTGGAATTTGAAGCAGTTGCATCGGTGTTCGGAGGTTCATGAGGTGCATGTGGGTTTTTGGGGGGAGGGGTAGGGAGCGGTAGGAAGCTGTAAAGGCAGTATCTGTTTAATGTTTTTATGATTTCATAGTCGAATTTCCAATTAGTCTAGACGACATTTGACTCCGTAAGCAACAATGGTTCTTGAATTTTATATCACTTTAATATATCCTTGAATTTGTAAAATCATTATTATCGAAACGAGGATTCCTCTTGTACGAAAAACATTTCGAATTGGATAAATCGGTTCATTCAGTACTTGATGGAACTGATTCAACTCAAGCTACTCAAGTCAAGAGAACAACGATATACCTCGAATGGCTTAAAACTAAGACGGATTTGGTTACTCTTGAAACACTCCCTTTGAACGTTCCTGACCCATACTTCCCTAAGATTTTAACCTCATACCTATTTGGGAGGCTTGATCCTTCTCTTCGAACAACATTATTGAATTATTATAATATCCTCCCTCGCGGTGATTACAAACGCAACGCATTGCAGATGACCGCTCAGCATAAGAGAGATTTGGTGGGACCAATCGTCTTTAAGCATGGAAATGTAGTATGGGTAGAATTCGGATTTAATATCGGTCGCGAATTCGGAGGAAAACATCCAGCAATTATATTAAAAAATCTGGGTGAAGTGTTAATTGTTGCTCCGCTATCAAGCGGACAAGGCCCAAACCGGCAAGGTGTAGTCAACGTCCCCCTTGTTTTCGATCTTCCTTCTCGCGATAGATATACAGATGTAACTCGGATTACACCTATTAGCATATATCGAGTGGATTTAAGTAGCTTTGGAAGTGTACATTCTACAATAATGACTGAGATAAAAAATAAAGTTTGTGCACAGTGGGTGTGATAGAATAATGCTTTACAAATTGGGTATACAAGGATAGAATGTAAAAGTGATATTCATAGAGGGTTCTTTTCGGAAGAACTCGTAATATTTAAAAAAGGAGCCACCATTAGGGTGGCTCCTGTCGTTTTTGACATCGCCAGTTGTAATTTCTTACACGATATATCTATAAAATCTTTTTTTACAACTCTCTCACAGTTGCCTCAACAAGATCATCAATCAACTTAATATACTGATCTGCACTAGCTCGGTTTCCCTCAGTATATCCCCCGACGCCTTCAAGTCTACTTTCTTGCGCTCATCCTTGTAGGAGCATCCGAGTGTCTAAAACAATTAAGCAACCAATCTCATCCATACCATCAACAACGCTAAGCCCGTCCTTCAACGCACGCCAGCCCCATTGATCAAAAGTCTTTCAAAAGCCCCAAAAGACGACTCCCCGAGTCGCCTTTTTAATTCCATCCCCCTATTTGAATGAAATATGCAGTTCCTTCCCTAGCCCTCGAGCCACTTTTTTCAGAAACTCCAGCGAAGGATTATAATTTCCGGATTCCAAACGACTAATGTTGCTTTGGTGGGTTCCAATACGTGCCGCTAGTTCTGATTGGGTCATATCTTGATCGATGCGAGCCGCAAGAATCACCAGGGACGGTTCCTTTTGATTTGTATGCTGTAATAAAACCAATAACATATACGATAAACGGACCGATCATTGCCCAAGGGCGATTGACCGGTCCGTTCTGTTTGCTAAAGGAATGATTATCTCTCCTACGCCTACAATCGGCCAGGGTTTAAATCCCCACTGATTGAAAATGCGCTTCAATCCTCTGCGCTGCTTCGCTGCTTGTCACGCCACACATCGTTCAGGGCCATAAACCCACCCAGGGCATGGGCATACTCAAGAGCGTTCAGCACCGCTTCCTCCGTGGCGTCCGCCACCGCTTGGAAGGGACGGTCCATCAACCCTTCCTTAAGGGTTCTGGCTGTTTGCCAGCAATCCGTGTCGATGCTTTGGGAACCCCCATGGCTGCTTGCTAGTCGATTGGCTGTGGTGAAGCCGATGACGATATCGCCGCTGCCGTGGCCGAAAAAAGTCCCCGTCCGGGCCAGCCCTGCTCCTGCCCGTTTGCACATACGCCTCAGCTGACGGGCATCCACCGGCAAATCCGTGGCTAGAATAACCATTACGGACCCCCGCTCCACCGTTTCACTTCTGTTCAGTTGCTCTTTCAGCTCGGCGCCCACCGCCCTGCCGCGAACCGTCAGATCTTCCATACGCCCGTGGTTTGCCTGTACCAAAACCCCCACTGTAAACGCTTCTCCTCCGATTTCAACGCATCGGGACGCGGAGCCAATGCCACCCTTCAAACCGTGGCACACCATGCCCCGTCCAGCCCCCACCGAGCCCTGGGCAAAGTCTACGGATGCCTCTGAAATGGCCTGCCGCAGATGCTTTTCACCCACCGCCCGTTTACGGATGGCATTAATTCGTCCATCATTGCACTCCCCCACCACCACGTTCAGGGACGTCACCTCCACCCCCTCGGTCTCACAGCGCTCCAGCATATAGCCCACCAGTGCGTCCTGTACCGCCCCCACACTGAGGGTGTTGGTCAAAGCAATGGGACTCTCCAGCCAGCCCAGCTCATCGATTTGCACCAATCCGCTGGCCTTCCCGAAGCCGTTGATCACGTAAGAAGCCGCCACCAGCCGATTGACAAAGGGGTTGTCGTCGCTAGGCATCACCACCGTCACTCCGGTCTGAATATCACCCTTATCCAAGGTACAATGCCCCACACGAACGCCTTTTACGTCTGTTATGGCATTATTCGGTCCCTTTTTCATGGCATTCACTCTCCCTGCACCTATTTATTCAATGGTGATCGTACGTGTCGCTTCATCCCATTCCACCTTGGCGCCGAGAGCATGCCCCACAGCGCGGATGGGCATCATAAGTCGCCCCTTGCAGATAACTGCAGCAGAATCCATGGGGATCGTCACTCCGTCCCGCACCAAGTGGGACTCTCCCACACGAACCGAAATGACGTGACTGCCCTTGAACACGGTTACGGTCTGTTCCCGCTGGTTCCATACAATCTGATCCTCCGTTAAGTGCATGGCCGTTGCCATGGCCCTCAGCGGCACCATGGTCCGTCCCTTTTCATCTATAAAGGGAGCTGCATCCGTCTCCATCACCCGATCTCCGATGCGAAGACCCTTTTCGCCCACTGTCATCACCGTTTTTTCCGAAGGTCTTCCGTCGGAATCTGCCGGGGTAATCACGCGAAACAAGGCAATTTCACCCAAGGTGCTGGTGTCGAACCCACCCCCGGTGGCTGTCGGCGAATAATTGTCAATCAGAGCCGTCCCGCCTATTTTCGCTGTGAACATGCCTTCGGGAACGCTACGGTCCAGGGTCACGGTTCCCCCTGTTAGTGTGAGCTCCGAAGCCGTTCCCGACTGTGTTTTAAGTGGAATTCTCAGGGTTCTGCCGTCTATGTCCTTAACCCCGGAGGTAAGAACCGTCACATCCCCGGAGGTAACCGTCACTTGAGGCAGCGCCTCCCACTTAAAGCCCTCCGGCAGGATTATCTCCATATACTCGATGCCGTCCGCTGTGGCATCCCAAACGGCTTTGGCCGGCTCCTTTATGATCACGTCGCCGATGGGCTGATTCTGGACCCCTATGCGCACGTTCCGCACCCCATCAGTGCCGCTTGCCTCTGCACCGAAAACCGCCCCTTCAACTCCTACCGCTACCACCATCAGCAGCATCCATACCCATATCCTCTTCATCCGTTCCTCCAAATCTCTTATTGAGGCCTGACAACGGTTCTCCCTCTGCCGACCCCTCTTATCACTCCCCTATTATACCCTAAATGCCGATTGCCTCCCATAAGCTGCAGTCCTTGGCCTTTTCGGCTCACCAGGTTTCCGTATATATCACAGCAACGCCACGACGAAACATAAAAAAAGCATTTGCGAAGGCTGTTAAACCTTTGCAAATGCTCTTTCATTTTGGTCGGAGTAGCGAGATTCGAACTCACGGCCTCCTGCTCCCGAAGCAGGCGCTCTACCAAGCTGAGCCATACCCCGATAGGGTGTCAACGTGACTATTATAGCAAAGCTGGCCCCTTTTGAAAAGCGTTTTTTGACTAATAATAGATCAATGTTCTGACAAAGGTCGCTTCTTCCCGTTGGTCATTGATAATCTTGAAATTTACCTTGTCGCCTTCGATATGGCTGTAGTACGAGAGAAGGTCTCCCCGCTGGAGATTGACCATATAGCCATTGGCAAACTGGACCTTGGCCTGTCCACCCAAGCAATAGTAGGCTTCGGTGACCATGCTGTAGTAACGGTCGAATTCCCGGTCACTCTGAAGCGCCACGTTGAAGGATGCCCCCGATGGAATGGTAAGGTGCATCAGTTCACCGAAGCAGGTGTCATCCATCATCAGGTTGAAATCGGTTCCTTTACCGAAGCTGCGGGTTTTCCAGTCTCCTGAGAAGGTATCCATCTCGAAGGGCGTAAGTTCTACGCTGTGATGGCCTTCATGGACCAGGCGGATCTCTCCCTCCAGCAGCATCAGAATTCGCTTCTTGCCTGGCAGCGCAGTGAAGAGGGTTTCTTCCGCATCAACTCTGGCCGTGCTGATTCTCCAGGTGAAGGGACCGCCGGGATAGCTGGCTTCCTCGGGCCATATGGCCAGCTCTGTGGTCACACCGCCAGACCATCTGTTTCGTTCAAACTCGTTCTTATGCATCACCCGAACTCTGCTTTTCATAGGGGTACACATCCTTATCATAAAATAGAACGCCTATTTGCTGGTTTTTTCGCGCTGATGATCAATCCCATAGCCATAGCACTCCAGAACCGGCACTACGAACATAAAGCCCGCCCCGGGTTCATTGAGAAAATCAACTTCCTCGGCAATGGCCTGCTTCACTTCGGAAAGCGTGTTATCATCCTTCACAATGCTGATGATGGTGTTGTTGAAGGGCCGATGAAGTCCTTTCATTTTCTTAACACCCGCCAGAGCAGGGTCATTGCCGAACTGTTCCAAAAGCATGTTTCCCATGCCGGCAGTTTCCATCACCGTGCCGCCGACGCCCAGTTTAAACAACCGATCCATGATGGGATCCAGCTTATCTGTCTTGTTCAGTATAAAGTAAAGCGCATACATACGCGTTCCCCCTTGCGATTTTCCAAGATGCCGTGCCTGACTGTATCCATTTACCATATCTATAACACAAACGCGTCATCTATTCAATTATAAAGGTTTTAGCGTTCGGAGTAAACCTGTACCCGCGAAAACACTGTGGATTCAACTGATTGGACATAACAAAAACCATTCCATGGTAAAGAATCGGATTAATGGGTATTCTTTAACTGCAGATCTTAATTATCTGAGGGAGGGATGCCGAATGATGCTTTCACTGATCATAGTGTTTGTTGCACTGGCCATTTGGGGATTATGGTGGGCTTCACAGAATTTTAGGTAACCCGCCGCTCCGTCTGAAGAATTTGCGTTTCATAACCCAATAGACGCCGCTGTCTATACAAAAAACAAAAATCTCAGGTTCGGATAACCTGAGATTTCATTTGTTTCAATGGTGCGGGACGAGGGACTCGAACCCCCAACCAACTGGTTCGAAGCCAGCTACTCTATCCGATTGAGCTAGTCCCGCAAGGCACATGATTATTATAATCGAGACCGTATGGTTTTGCAAGGGTTGAAATGATTTATTTTAATTCCCCCTCATTCAGCCAGTGGCCTCCTCGGTTTTCCCCTTCTGCCTGGCAATGGTTTTGAGAAGGTTTCTGAGCTCACGGGAATAGGCGTGCTCATCTTCTCCGGCCCTTTCAATAAGACCCGCAAGCAAGTCTTCCATCCTGCTGGACAGATCCATTTCGATTTCATCAAAGCAGTCAATGAGTATTTTCAATGCATCCAGCATTTGAGCACGATATACGAATTCCGCGCTGCTCATTTCCATCATCTCTATCAGCGTTTCACAGACCTTCCCCCGTTTGCCCAGCCTGATCTGGATCTTTGCGTAGGTTTCAAAGTGCTGGAAGCTGTAAATAGTCTCGTTGTAACCGCAGAGGTTTATGGCCTTTTCTGAGAACAGCGCGGCTCGTTGGAGATCCCCCTCTGAAAGGAGCATCTCGGCAAAGCTGCTGTAAACATAGCTTTGACGTATGGGATCATTTTCAAGAGCAACCAACGCCGCCCGATAACAAGCCTTCGCTTCCTTGACCTTATGGCATTTGTACTTTGCCTCTGCCAGATATAGGTTTCCAATGCCTTCGAAGGTTTCCTTCCCCGCTGTCTTAAGCGCTATTTTAAGCGATGTTACCGCCTCTGGGTAGCGTTCCATACGCGTAAGGATGACACCCCGTCGGAAAGGCACGATAAACTGAAGCACCTGATTTGATGCCAACTGGTGAAGGACCCCGTCCGCCAGCAAGATCCACTGGTAGGCAGCTCCATACTCACAAAGATAGTAATTCACCAACGCAAGATCTGCCGCAAAGGTTGCCTGTGCCAGTATGTCCCGACCCCCACTAACGGTTCTGAAGGCCGATTCCAGGAAGACAAGAGCATCCCCCGTGCGGTTTCGATAAAACCGGTTGATCCCGAGATTTCTCTGCATCCACGGCTTCAGCGCATCCAGCCCCGCTTCCTCGATAAGGCCGAACAACCCGCTGACTACAGATGCATCCCCCTCTTCGGTATAAAGATAGATATTATCCGATAGATTCCGGCATTTATCGGCAAGCTGTTCGGCGGGGCTTTTTACAATTTCATCATATCCCTGGCTGAAGTAGTGTGTAAGCTTTATTTTGAATGACGAGGACCCGCCATCATCGCGACGCAGGTACTGCTTCACCGAAACCGGATAGAAATTGATATCCCTGGCAAATGCTTCTATTGTGGTTCCTGTTCCAAGTACCTTTCGCCTAATCTGCTCACCGGCCGACAGAACCGCAACTTCTTCCGGGCGAATTTTTTCAATTGTTTCCATATCGGCCCTCCAAAGCTGGTGATAAGTGAAAAATAAGTCTATAGACCTAGTACTGATATCATAGCATTTTTTATCTAAACCCTCAATCATCCGAAAAAAAGATATTACACCCCCAAATGTATTCATATATCTAAATCGCGAGAACTTCCAGCGGCTATTGTATAGAAAGCTTTAATAAATCCTTAACAAATTTCTGAAGGAGGTTGACCACACCGCGCAGAATATCCTCTTCAGACAAATTGTGAATCCATCCATGCGCGGCGGCAAGCCGGGCTTAAAAATCGGGGGAAATGATATGAAACCATTGCTCATCATAAAGACCGGAAGCATTTCAGAAAAGGTACGGGAATCCCACGGCGACATGGAAGACCTGATATTGACCGCAACAGTACTCACATCAGATGCCATACTGACTGTACCGGTTTTTGAGGGCGCTCTGTTGCCTGATCATAATAATATCTGCGGAGCCATCATCACCGGTTCCGCCGCCATGGTAACCGACTGCGAGCCCTGGAGTATCTATACCGAGGGGTGGATCCGCATTGCACACGGGGTTCAGTGCCCGATTCTGGGGATTTGTTATGGACACCAGCTATTGGCTCAGGCTCTTGGCGGGGAGGTCGGCTATCACCCGGGAGGGCTTGAACTGGGAACGGTAAAGATTCAGCTTACCGAAGCCGGCAAACAGGATTCCCTTTTCTCTGCCATCCCTGAGGAATTCTTAGGACACGTTACCCATTATCAAACCGTTCTTCGCCTTCCTCCGGATGCTAAGCGCCTGGCGTTCAATTCTTTCGAGCCCAATCATGCCTTCAAACTCGGAACCTCCACATGGGGCACGCAATTTCATCCGGAGTTCACCGCCGCCATCATGGAAAACTATATCGAACTCCGCGCTCAAAGTAATAACTCTCCGGAAAATTTTCCTACGCCAGCTGTCTCCCACCCCTTTGGTACCACCCTGCTTCGTCGATTTCTACAGCTCGTGCGATAGATTTTTGCTTCACAATGGGGTATTATGGGTATGTATCCATATGACTCAAAACGCTTAATAAAACAGAGAAATCAGGTGATTGCATGAAAACACCCTATAAATTCATGAAGCAAACATCCCGATTCGCTTTGCTGCTGGCCGCTTCAATGGTGGTTCAACTTCTTCCGTCGGACCCCCTGCCCCTTTCGCTTCAGACGCTTCAGCAAACGTCCGTTTATGCTTCGTCGGCACCATCGCCGGCAGCGCTGCAACCCACCGTCAAAGCTCCGACTGTACAGGAGCGCTTTAAAAAGCTCCTGACGAAGAATAATCATTTAATTGGATGGGTTACTCTTCCCAATACCAAAATTGACTATCCCGTCTTTAAAACCCGTAATAACGATTACTATATGACCCGGGATCTCAACCGCAAGAAGTCCAAGGCCGGCTCTGTTTTCATGGATTACCGCAACACCGGCAACATGACAGACCGTCACACCATCATTTATGGCCACAATATGAAAAACGGGACTATGTTCGGTACTTTGAAAGCTTACAAGAGTGAAGAATTCTATAAGAAAAACAAGGTTTTTACGTACTCCACGCTGTATGAAACAGGACAGTATGAAGTTTTCTCGGTATATGTAGCCACTGCCAGTCTTTCAATCAACGAACCGAACTTTGCCGACGATGCCGCCTTTGATAAGTTTCTTAAAGAGCGCATTTCTAAGGCCATGTATGGCACCACCGCCACCGTTACCGCCCATGATAAGGTCCTTACACTGGTAACCTGTTCATACGAAGTGAAAAACGGCCGTTTAATTGTTCACGCAAAGAAAATCAACTAGACAAATAGAAAACGACCCCATCGAATGAGGTCGTTTTCTATTTGTTTGGTGCGAGCAAGAGGACTCGAACCTCCACGCCGTAAGCGCCAGATCCTAAGTCTGGTGCGTCTGCCAATTCCGCCATGCTCGCGTTATAGGGGATAAAAATGGTGACCCATCCGCGACTCGAACGCGGGACACCCTGATTAAAAGTCAGATGCTCTACCGACTGAGCTAATGGGTCACATGGCTGGGGATACAGGACTCGAACCTGTGGATGACGGAGTCAAAGTCCGTTGCCTTACCGACTTGGCTAATCCCCAAAATGGGGCGGCTGAGGGGAATCGAACCCCCGTATGAAGGAGTCACAGTCCTTTGACTTAACCGCTTGTCGACAGCCGCCATGTCGTCAACCTTTTTAGCTGACAAAAGATATTATAGCCCATACAGGAGGCTACGTCAACCCGTTTATCGTTATTATCCGTTTTTTAGAGTTCAATAATCCGACAGTTGCAACTGCCGGGTTCCAGCTCAAGCACCCCTACCGAAGCACGTTCCCCCGGATATGGTTTTGATGCACTTCCCGGATTAAAAAACAGCAACCCCTCTTCTCTACAGTGCAACGCACGATGCGTATGACCAAACAGCACGATATCAGCCCCCATATCGAGACCTCTGTAAAACAGCCGCTGGATCCCTTGTTTTACGCCGTAACGATGCCCGTGACACAGGAACAGGGTATGCCCCTTTAAATGGAGCAGCAGCTCTTCAGGCAGGTTTCTGTGGGGGTCTGAATTGCCGAGAACCGCATGGGATTCAAGAGACTCCGGCAATATCCCTGCCAGATCGGAACCATGATCCCCCAGGTGAAGGATCATATCTACTGATCCGATTCGTTTCATTGCCCTGCTTATAGCCTCCCGATCACCATGAGTGTCGCTTATAACTGCAATCCGCATGGCATCACCCCTTCTTTAACGTTTCATAGAGAGCCCTCAACGCCCGTGATCGATGGCTGATGTTGTTTTTCACTATAGGGTCCAGCTGAGCAAACGTACAGCCCTCTTCCGGGTAGTAAAACAGGGGATCATAACCGAAACCGTTACTGCCATGGGCTTCATATCCGATTCGCCCTTCTACAGTCCCGCGGACTGCCAGCTCCCGACCATCTGCATATGCAATGCTGATAACCGATACAAACCTGGCCGTGCGCTCTTCATCCGGCACTCCCGAGAGTTTTTCCAACAAAAGCGCATTGTTGCGGGCGTCATTGGCCTCCGCTCCGGAAAATCTTGCGGAATAAACCCCCGGAGCGCCATTCAGGGCATCTACCTCAAGACCTGAATCATCAGCGATAACGTCTTTGCCGGTGAGCTTCATGATTTCCCTAGCCTTTTTCAACGCGTTTTCTTCGTAAGTATCGCCGTCTTCTTCAATTTCTATCCCTGCCAGTCCTACATCCGAAAGACTGAGAATTTCAACATTGATATCCTTCAGAATTGCCCGAATTTCACGCAATTTGTTGCCATTGGAGCTTGCCAGAATCATCGTTCCCATACCTTCTCCTCAATAGCCGAAAACCTCCGCTAAATAGCGGAGGCAGTCTGCTCTATTTGATCTTGATCAGCGCCATGGCGACATCATCAATCAGGTTTCCGTGTTCATCTAAATGGGCATCCCGGAAAGATCCGTTGATCTTTCGAAGAAAGGTCTCCGGATGGTGTTCCATGTCCGCAAGAAACTCAATGCTGTGTTCCTGCACCTTGCCCCAGTTTTTGAAATCTCCGTTTTTGCTTCCGGAAAACAGACCATCTGTATAGAGAAACAGACCATCTCCGGGATTGAGTTCCTGCTCAGAATCCGTAAAATGTACGCCTTCCAGTATCCCCAACGGAGGTCCATTCTGGTGGCAGAACTGGAGACTGCCGGCTTTTTTGCTGAACAGCAGCGGGTATGGCTGCGCCGCATTGGAAAATTGGAGCCTGTACTGTTGAACACAACCCAGAAAAGCCGTGAACGCGATGTAACTCATTTTCTCGCCCCGGTCGAATATCTGGAATATCTCAACGTTAATGTGCTCCAAAACCTGTGCCGGACTGAGCTCCCCCCGTTCAACAGTTGTCCTGAAGAGTATCTTGAGCATGGACGCTGCCATTCCGGCTGCAATTCCGTGCCCCGTCACATCCGCAATCATGAACCATATCTTATCATTTACCTTAACGCAGTCGAAGAAATCCCCGCCGATACCCATGGATGGCTGATACTTGATGTACAGGTCCAGCTCATCGAAGTTTCCGGGTTTCGGAAGGATGTATTTGGCAAAGGCATTGGCATTCTTCAGTTCCTCGTTGATCCGTCGATTCAAACTGCGGATAGTCTTGTTCTGCTCATAATACGTAAGGGCATTTTTTGCCTTAAGGGGAAGGATAATCTGCATTTCATCAGGAGACAGCGGCTTGATGAAATAGTCGATGGCCCCATCCTTAAGGGTGCGTTCAATGCTCTGTATCTCCGAAATGGACGAGTTCACGATTACCGGAATATCCCGATAGCGCTCATCCTTTTTTAGCTCAACCAATGTCTGATACCCATCCATGTAAGGCATGATAAGGTCCAGAATGATCAGATGAACTTCTCGGGTCCGCACGATCTCCAAGACTTCCATACCGTTTTCAGCTTCATAGATCACTGCGCTGGGCAGCTTGGAATTCAGCACGCTGCGTACCAGCACCCTGTTCATCACTGCATCGTCAGCAATAAGGATTACACGTTCCATATAGGTTCTCCTAACGAAAACGCCGATAATCTCAACATGTTGGATTATCAGCGCATGGGGTTATCAAAGGAAATTACTCCAGATCAAAAAACTCATCCAGCTTCATGAGCTTGAACAGTTGAACGATATCGTCGTTGCTTCCGGAAACCTTGAACTGTTTTCCTTCATTGAGACAGGTTTTATAAAGACTGATAACGAAGGTAACGCCCACCGAGTCGATATTTTCCGTTTCTGCCAGATCCAGTTCCAGTTCTTCAAAATCCGTTTCCTGGTCGAGGAGTTCCATAACGTTGAGATTATACTGCCGCACATTGGCAGCAATCAAATCCTCATGAAGCTTCAAAATCACTTTTTCTCCCAGCACAATCTTTTCCATTAATCGTTCCTCCTGGTATCATTCTTCAAATCCAGCACTAATCTGACCTGCGTATGTTCTACGTCGACACCAAAATTCATATCGCGTATTAGCTGCATTCCCCGGTTCCGTTCTCTCAACACGTAATTCACATCCTGGGATACGTGATCCTCGTCCATGGTAAAGCCATCGCCCTCATCCTGAACAGTGAACACGATCTTCGGGGGATCATAGTCGACGGTGATGTTTATTTTTTTTGTTTCATCGAACCGATTCCCGTGTTCAACCGCATTGTTAAGAACCTCTCTCAGCACAAAGTTAATCGTGAATAAGAGGTTCTTATCTGTCAGGTCGCATTTGATCTTAAGCAGTTCGACAACATCAAGCACCACCAGGTGAACGTCTCGATAGTTTGATGAAATTTTCCCATTAAACAACCGCATAAGCCTCTCCTCGGAATAGCCTGCCTACAACGCTAAAACCATTATACCCGATTCACCATCGGTAAAACCAGTTATTTAACGTATTTCGTGATGGCATTATACATTCCATCTACTAATTTGTCCTGATAACGATCATCCATAAGCAGCTGTCCTTCCGTCTGATTGCTCAGAAAACCCAGTTCCGCCAAGACAGCCGGCATTTTGGTTTCTCTAATCACAACCAGATTCGGCCGTTGAATAAGTCCAATGGATTTTGCACCGGTGATCTTGCATACTTCTGTCTGAAGCAGTTGAGCAAATCCTTTGCTGTCCCTGGAATCCGGAACATATAACATTTCTACGCCCTTGGGATCCGAGCTGGTACTGGCGTTGATATGAATGCTCAGGAAGGCGTTCGCCCCGAGATTGTTGGCTATTTCAGCCCGATTATAAAGACCTACGTACGTGTCGTCATCTCTGGTCATGTAGACCTTGAAGCCTATGTTTTCAAGCTTTCGCTTCAGCTTTTGCGAAATAGCGAGAGCAATATCCTTCTCTTTTGTCTTTGTATAAGGGCTAATGGCACCGGGATCGTTGCCTCCGTGCCCTGCGTCAATCACAATCAGCTTATTCTGATAATCATATTTGTTAAGACTTTCGTTAACGAAGATAAATTTCAGGCTGCTGGTTACCTTTGCATTGGTATTGTCTACAAAAATAGTCCCTTTGGCCAGCTTCAACTTGATTTGATAGCTGCTTCCAGCGTCCTTGATTCCGATATTCTGAACAACGTTGTCATCTACGTCAAGATTCATGGTGTCAAGATTGATTGCATTCTTGGGCAGCGTCAGTTGCAGGGTGCCTGAAGCCTTATCATAGGTTGAGGCATACGTGCCGGGCTCCAGGGTGTTGATGTTGAGATGTGCGCTGTCCAATGAATCCTTTCCATAATCAAAGCCGTCCAGAGGATTACCCGATACATACACATACAGATCGGAGTCGATATCTTCAATGTATACATCCTCCAGGCTCTGCCCTGGTTTAAGATTTACAGCCACCCGTGATATGAGATCCGTCGGTTCGTATTCTCCGGTGGGGTCCGGCTGAGAATATACAATGGATTCAATACCGCCCTTGTTCACCGGCATGCTTCCGGGCTGCCCCTCATTGAGGCGCAGCTTTGAATTGATGAAATCAACAACCACTTGCCCCTCGTTGAATTTCACGTTGTATGTAGGTGCTTCCGCCGTTTTGATGATGATTGTTTCAGCATTGTAGATTTTTTCGGTCTTTATCTGGTTGATGCTGTTATTGAAGGCAACACGGACCTCTTTATTGATTGGATCATATTTCGCTTCGTATCCCATTTTACGATCGGTACTGATGACAAATCGTGTACGGTAAGGCGCGGTTCCCGCCTGAGAACCTTCAACTGTTCGGATATCCGCTGCGTAAATTCCCAAATGAGAGGCTCCGTTGGCATCCAATCCTGCAGAGGCTCCCACGTCAAAAAGAGTATTGGCCATGTCCAGAACCAGTTGATCCGTTCCGCCCACTTCCTTTGCCTGAAGGAAATAGGAAGAAAACTCTACCTCCCCTGTTGTTTTGAAAATCAGCTCCGGATGGTTCTTGTTTCCGTTGAAGCTCACCGACTTTACGGATTGCAGGGGCTTGTCGACGGTAACCGTCTGGGTATCTTGCAGCCAGCCCACATACAACCCCAGCTGCTCACTGACAAACCGTATGGGCACCAGGGTCCGATAGTTGTAGCCTTCACCCATCAGCTTGACCGGGACATTGTCGGGAAGGGTGTAGGGTTGCCCGTCCACCAACGCTGTGGAACTGTCTGCTTTTAGAATAATCACCTTATCCTTCAACAGGATGGTGGCCTCTTTCGAATTATTGTCCCATGTAACGTCGGCGCCCAGATTGTCGATAATGAATCGAAGCGGAACCAGGGTCCGGGTTTTCTTATCCTGTTCAAAGAGTATGGCAGGAATATCCGAAATGACATCCTTTCCCCCCAGGAGCAGGTTTACCGCTTTATAGTTTTGTGTTTTGCCTGTCGAGGCATCCGTAAGCGCAATCTGACCGGTCTCCACATATTTATTGGCAAAACCCGTCGTCGCCCCCGCCATCAGCAGACAGCATATCACTATCAGACTCAGAATTCTTTTCACACGCTCACCCCAAAACCTCTCGTTCGTTAACACGCACCATCATTATATCTTTTACAGCGCCCCGGCGCTCCCTGCTGCCTTAATTGTAAAAAACACGTAACACTTCAGCCTACAATCCGGAAAAGCTCATCGGGTCCCGGAGGCGCAAGATCTTTCACCGTCTCTTTGTCTACTATCTGAAGTCCGCTCTCCGTTATGACGCCGATGACCGTCCCAAGAATTCTCTCCTGATTCAGCGATGCCATGTAAGCATCCACATCCTCCGGCGCCAGGATCACCAGCATGGATCCGCTGGAAATCAAGCGATAAGGATCAATCCCAAAATAGCTGCATACCTTTTCTGTAATCGGATGTATCGGTATGTTTTCTTGAAAAATCCGACACCCAAAGCCTGCCGTCTGGCAAATTTCCCAAACCGCTCCAAATATGCCCCCCTCCGTGACATCGTGAAGCTTAAGGGCATTATGGTCACCCCCGAGAACACCCTCTCTGACCACGCTTAACTGACCGAAAAAAAGAGCGCTCTGCCCCAGTTCTTCCGGACTCAGCGCCGCTTCAAGCCGATGACCGTGGTCGCTCATGAGAATGCCGGTCCCTTCAAGGCCGGCCGTCTTCGTCATAACCAGAACATCTCCGGGTTTTATCGCTCTTGCCTTGCTGGAATTTGCTGGTTTGAACCCGATCGCCACTCCCGACACCACCATTCGATTCACCGCAGTGGTGATTTCGGTATGCCCGCCTATGATTTCAACATTCAGCAGAGCAGCCTCCCTGGCGGCCTGCTTCATGATTCCTTCCAGCTCAGCCTCTGTACTTCCCACCGGAGCTAAAAGTGTCAGCATAAGGCCCACCGGCGCTATTCCCTGAGCCGCGATATCGTTGCAGTTTACATGTACCGCCAGACTGCCGAGTATTTCCCCCGCCCCTGTGATGGGATCCGTAGAAAGCACACACAGCTTTCCCTCCGGATTCAGTACAGCACAGTCTTCGCCTAATTCAGAGCGCAGAAGCACCTCGGGTCTTTTTATGGTCAGGTGCTTGAACACCAATTCCTTCAACAGCTCAGAGTCCAATTTTCCGGCCTGAAGCATCTCGTCACATCCCCTTATGGTCTGATCTTTTCCGTCCTGCCAAAATACCAGAATCCCATCCCATTCCGTTCCCAGCCTTTAAGTCCTTTGGAAACTAACGCCGGATCTGTAAGGTAGTACAATGGTATGATGACCTGATTCTCCGCCAGTATCTTTTCTGCGGCATAAAGCCGCTCTGATCGGTCTTTTCCGGTGAGCAGTTTGGCTTCTTCGATAATATTGTCGTATTGGGCGTTCCTCCAATGCGCATCATTATTTCCCGAGTAGCTCAGGAAAAGGTCAAGGAATGTCATGGGGTCCGAATAATCCCCTATCCATCCACCCCGGATAACCACATAATCCCCCTTGTTCCGCATATCCTGTATCGTTGCCCAGGAGTAAGTGGAAACCTTGCAGTTAATCCCCAGAGTTTCCTTCCAGCTGGCTGCCAGAAAATATGCGATAGCGCCGTATTCATCCGAATCATCCACTCGGAGATCCAGTTCCGGAAAGCCCTTCCCCTCCGGATAACCCGCCGCTTTCATCAGGGCCCTTGCTTCATCCACTGCTGCATATTCCGTTGGGATCCCATACGTTCCCGCTATCTCTCGGAACATCTGTCCTTCGCTGTCCCGGATTCCAAGAGGCACAATTCCCGTGGCCGGTATCTGCCCCGCCTTCGTCACCTGGGTAACAATGGCGGTGCGATCCAAGGCTATGTTCATTGCCTTCCTGACCCGTATGTCTTTGAGTGCAGGATTCTCCACATTCATATAGTAGTAATGCGTTCCGATGTGAGGAAAAATGTAAAAACTGTCATTTTCCGCCTCCAGTTGGGTGATCTTTGTCACCGGAACGCTGTCAGCAAGATCTAATACGCCCTCTTCGAAGTCCAGCAGCGCCTTCTCCGCATCCGAGTTAAACATTACTTCTATCTTTTCCAGTCCGACTTCAGCCGCATTGACATAATTGGGGTTTTTAACAAGAATTGTACCCGTCCCCCCTTGGTAGGAGTTCATTTTAAAAGGGCCGTTAGAGGCATACCCCTCCGGCTCCTTCGCCCAGCTGCCGTCAGGAGAACGGACCGCAAAATCCTCACGCAGAGGAAAATAGGCGGGGAAAGCGGTCAGCTCCAGAAAATAGCTGGTTGGCGCGATCAACGTCACCTGTAGGATCCGATCGTTAATAGCCTTTACTTCAACCGCATCCGAGCTGGCCTTTCCTTCAAAACACTCTTGAGCTCCTTTAATGTAAAACAGCTGGAATGCGTAATCCGCGGCGTTAACGGGGTTCAATACCCACTTCCACGCATATTCAAAATCCCCTGCGGTGAGAGGCTTCCCGTCTGACCATTTAGAATCCTTCAGATAGAAGGTATAGGTCAGCTTATCCTCTGACACCTCGTATCGCTCCGCAATCTCGGGCACCATGATGCCGTTCTTTTCCCGCATCAACCCCGAAAACAGGTTATTGATGACATTTCCCGCATCGAGAGCCGCATTGAGCTGTGGACAAAGGGTCTTGGGCTCAGAACCCATGTTCCATCTGATAATCTGCTCCACGGGTTCCTTTTGAGCAGCCTCCGCGGATCCCGGTTCATTGGAGCCGGGAGACGTCGGCGCACATCCGGAGAGTATAAGGGTAATCCCTGTAATGAGGGCTATAATGGTTTTATGGCTTTGGATCATGGTATCGCTCCTGTTCTCTTGATTCTACACCCATCATACAGGAAGGAAAAATGGGATGCAAGGCGAAAACCAGCATTTGTCCGGAAAGCCAGTTCAATAAAAAAAGCTCCCCGACATGCGGGGAGCCTTGTGAATTTCGCTTATTTCTTTTCGTCTGCTACATTGAAGATAAAGTAGTAAGTGCCGATGTAAGGCATGATCTTGAACGTATCGCTTTCAGCAGTAAGACGGGGAATCTCTTGGTTCGGAATACCCATGGAGTCTACTACGTCAATCTCGCCTGCTTCAACAGCAGTGAGGGATGTGGAAGCATCAACGATCATCAGGATGTCAATCTGCTGCAGTTTGACAATATCTTTGTTCCAGTAGTGTTCATTATTAGCCAAAACAATGCGGTCACCGGTCTTGTAGTCTTTCATCATGAACGGTCCGTTGCTGACAGCAGTTGCGGCATTCTTCGCCCAGTTGTCAGGATCTTTTTCTACCATATCCTTGCGGATAGGCATATAGGTGTAGAAACCTGTAAGGTCGAGGAAGTAAGGCGTAGGTGAAATCAACTCAACCTGAAGAGTCTTGTCATCGATTGCTTTAACAGCAACATCTTCGATTTTCCCTTTGCCTTCGTTGTATTCCTGGCCGCCCTTAACATAGTAAAGCTGGAAAGCGTACTCGGAAGCAGTAGCAGGATCAAGAGCACGTTTCCACGCGTATTCGAAATCGCCGGCAGTTACAGCCTTGCCATCCGACCATTTCGCATCACGCAGATGGAACGTATAGGTTTTGCCGTCTTCTGAAACTTCGTATTTTTCAGCCATTCCAGGTTGAGCAACGCCAGCCTGGTCTTTTCTCATCAAACCTTCATACAGGTTGTTGATGACGTGACCGCCGTCAGCTGCACTGTTAAGGGTTGGATCCAGGGTTTTAGGATCGCTGCCCAAGTTGAATACCATTTTGCCATTGTCTGTGGAGGATTTTCCAAAGAAGAAGTGACCCAACATGGAAAGTTCCCAGTCTTTAACGCGTTTTGCAACAATGATCGGTTGAGTATAGTAATAGATTGGCATTACAATCATGTCATCCATCATCATCTTCTCAGCTTGGTACAGCTTAGCGTCACGATCTGCGCCGGAAGCCAGTTTGGATTCTTCGATCAATTTGTCGTACTCTGTACGGTACCAGTGTGCATCGTTGTTCCCGGAGTAAGTTGTCCAGAGGTCAAGGAATGTCATCGGATCTTCGTAGTCGCCGATCCAACCGGCACGGGCCACTTCAAAGTTTCCTTGATGACGGGTGTCTTGGAATACAGCCCATTCTTGGTTCTGAAGCTCAACTTCGATGTTCAGGTTTGTTTTCCACATTTCTTGTACTGCTTCAGCGATGGCCTTATGGTTTTCGCTGGTGTTATAGATAATCGTCAGCTTCGGAAAGCCCTTACCATCCGGGTATCCGGCGTCTGCCAAAATCTTTTTGGCTTCATCCACGCTTGCTGCCGTGGGGTCGATGCCGAAGTCGCCGTTGGTTGCACGGAAGTCTTTTCCTGTGGAGTCTTTAAGTCCTGAAGGCACAAAACCGGTTGCGGGTTTCTGTCCACCCTTTGTTACCGTTTCAACGATTGCTGTACGGTCAATTGCCAGGGTCAGAGCTTTACGGATGTTGACGTCTTTCATCAGTTCTTTTGCAGTTACTTCTTTGGCAGGCTCGGTTGCAGCGGGTGCCGGTTTTGCACAACCGGAGAACACCGCGATGACCATAACGGCCGCCATCATAATTGCCAAGCTTTTCTTGAACAAATACATCCCCTCCATCTCAATTTAAATTTTTATATCTCTTTTAAACTCCGCGACAACGATTGTTTTCGCGCAATTCAAAATCTTAGTTCATTATACCCCCCGATGGCTACATCAATCAATTCGCAAGGTTCTCCTCAGGTGCGCGGGGCGGCTGCCCCGCGCCGGATATAAGCTTTTTCAAAGCATTCAGAGCTTATTAAGATTTTGACTCAATTGCTCCTAGAACCTACTTGTTGTTCAAATGACAGGCAGACATATGTCCACCGCCCATATCGCTAAGAATTGGCTCAACCTGCGAACAGATCTCCATCGCATGGCGGCAACGGGTTCTGAATCGGCAACCGGAAGGGGGATTCAGCGGACTGGGCACATCTCCCTGAAGAACAATCCGTTTATTGGCTTTGGCCACATTAGGATCCGGAATGGGTATCGCTGAAAGCAACGCTTGGGAGTATGGATGCAAGGGGTTTTTATACAAGTCCGCTGCATCTGCCAGCTCTACCAGCTTGCCCAGGTACATAACGCCGATTCTGTCGGAGATGTGTTTAACCATGGAAAGATCATGAGCGATGAACAGATACGTCAGACCAAACTCCTTTTGGAGATCCTCCAGCATGTTTACAACCTGAGCCTGAATGGATACGTCCAGTGCGGAAATCGGTTCGTCACAGATAATAAAATCGGGGTTAACCGCCAGAGATCTTGCAATACCGATCCGTTGACGTTGGCCACCTGAAAACTCGTGGGGATACCGGTTCGCATGATCTTTGACGAGACCCACCCGATCCAGCAACTCATAAATCCGTTTCTGTCGCTCCTCTCCCTGAGAAAGACCATGGATATCCAGGGATTCCCCGATGATATCACCGACGGTCATTCGGGAGTTAAGGGATGCATACGGATCTTGGAAAATCATCTGCATCCGCTTGCGATAAGGACGCATATCCTTCTGACTGAGACGCCCCAGCTCCGTTCCATCGTAGATGATTTCGCCATCGGTGATGTCATATAGGCGAATGATGGTACGGCCGATCGTCGATTTCCCACAACCGGATTCCCCTACCAGACCCAATGTCTCACCACGGCGAATCTGGAAGGAAACGCCGTCCACCGCCTTCAGATGTTCCACTTTATTGCCAAGAAGTCCCCCGTAGATAGGGAAGTATTTCTTTAAATTTTTAATTTCCAACAGAACTTCGTTCTGCTTTTTTGTGTTGTTTTCGCTCATCTTCAAGCCCCTTTCATGACGCCTTTACCCAGTTCAGAGGCAGGCGCATCTTCGTGGAGGAGCCAGCAGGCCGAACGGTGCCCTTCTCCGCAGGTGAAGTAGGGCGGCTGTTCTTCAAGGCATATTTTAAGACAGTAGTCACATCGATCTGCAAAGGGGCAGCCCTTTGGCGGTTTAAGCAGGTCGGGCGGAGTTCCGTCGATCGGAATCAACCGCTGATGACCGGCATCCAGACGGGGCACCGATTTGAGAAGTCCCAACGTATATGGATGCTTGGGGTGGTAGAAGATATCCTCCACCTTCCCTTCTTCCATGATCAGGCCACCGTACATAACGATGATACGGGAGCAAACATCCGCCACAACCCCTAAGTCATGGGTAATCAGGATAATGGATGTCTGAATCTTTTCCTTCAGATCTTTCATCAATTCCAGAATCTGAGCCTGTATGGTTACATCCAGAGCCGTGGTCGGTTCATCGGCCACCAACAGATCCGGCTGGCAGGACAGCGCTATGGCAATCATCGCCCGTTGCCGCATCCCGCCGGAGAATTCATGGGGGTAGTTATCAACGCGCTTCTCCGGCGAAGGAATCCCTACCAGGGTAAGCATTTCAATCGCCTTCTTGCGGGCCTCAACCTTGCTGATCTTCTGGTGCTGCATCACGGCTTCCATTATCTGGTCGCCGATGGTGTATACAGGGTTCAGGGATGTCATCGGGTCCTGAAAGATCATGGCGATCTCATTTCCTCGGATCTCACGCATGTCACGGTCAGAACGCTGGACAATATCACGGCCCTTGAACAGCACTTCCCCTTCTTTGATTTTACCTGGGTATTGCAGCAGACGCATGATAGACATGGACGTTACACTTTTACCGCTGCCCGACTCGCCTACGATTCCCAGTGCTTCTCCCTTGTCAACGTGGAAGGACACACCCCGTACTGCCTGTATCTCTCCCACATGTGCGTAGAAGGAGGTTTTCATATTCTTCACTTCAAGTAGTTTCTCTGCCATAGTCCTTCACCTCACTTACTTGCGCAGACGGGGATCCAGAGCATCACGGAGCCCGTCACCCAGGAAGTTGAACGCCAACATTGTAATACAGATAGCCATTGATGGGAAGAACAGTTGATAGCTGTATGTCCTAAGGCCTGCCAAGGCATCGTTGGCCAGTGTTCCCCAGCTGGCGATGGGAGGTGTTACACCCAAACCGATAAAGCTGAGGAAGGCTTCTGTAAAGATAGCTGTGGGGATCATCATCGTCATGGTTACGATGATGGGACCCAATGCATTGGGAATCAGATGGCGGATCATAATCCGATTTGTGCTGGCGCCCAGAGTCCTGGCTGCCAGTATAAATTCCTGTTCCTTGAGGGTCAGCACCTGTGCCCGTACGATCCGTGCCATACGGTCCCAGAATACCGACCCCAGTGCTATGACGATGGACTGAAGCCCCGGCTCGAAAACTACCGTCAGGAGGATAACATATAGAATCAACGGCACTGTATCGATAATATCCACGATACGCATCATGATCGCATCCACCCGACCACCCATGTAACCCGAAATGCCTCCGTAGAGAACACCGATCACCAGGTTAACGGTGGTTGCTACAAATGCGATGAAGAGTGAGATTCGAGCGCCGTTAAGTACACGGACAAAAATATCGCGGCCCAGAGTATCACTTCCGAACCAGTATGTTTTGTTGAATACGGTCTTTGAGGGCTGGGCCTCTTTGCCGTCTACCCGCAAGGAAAATTTCTGAGCCTGGGGACCCGCTGCCTCCGAGCCATCCTCTACGGCTTTATTCTGTGCACTGATATAGGAATACTCCAGTTCAACCTTCTTGCCGTCAATCTCATAGCTTCTGATCTTTTTTTCTGTATCGTTGTTTGTTTCAGCAATCCGTTTAACGATTTTCCCGTTGGGATCCACCTGAATCAGCTTATACTCCCTGTGGGCGTATACATAGGTACTGTCCGATATCTGATAAAGGTCCATGACGGGGGGGATGCCCTGCAAGCTGAGATTCTGTCTTGCGAAGTCATGCTTTGACACCATCGGACCAACCACAGCCATAAGCACCAAAATAATAATCGTATAAAGACCAATCATGGAAAGGTAATTCTGCTTCAGCCGACGCCATGCGTCCTGCCAGTAAGTCATGCTGGGACGAACGATTTTCTCAACGTTCTTTTCTTCTTTTGGAATTTTGTCCCACATCGATTTGTCAAATTTAATTTCCGCCATGGCTGCCTCCTAATCTTCCAGCTTGATACGGGGATCAATCAGCCCGTATAACAGGTCTACTATCAGGACCGCAACAATGAGGAACACTGAGTAGAATATCGTAAGACCCATGATAACCGTGTAGTCGCGATTTCCAACCGCCTCAACAAAGTGTTTCCCTACTCCGGGGATAGCAAATATCCGTTCAACAACAAACGAGCCGGTAAGGATAAACGCAACTGTGGGTCCCATGTAGGTGACAACCGGGATCAGTGCGTTCTTCAAGGCGTGTTTGCCAATGACCTTGAACTCCGGAAGCCCCTTCGCCCGGGCTGTCCGTATATAATCCTGCTGAAGAACTTCCAGCATGCTGGACCGCATTAGACGGGCCACAAAGGCCAGAGAGAATCCGCCCAGGGCGATGGTGGGTCCAATGAGATGCTTCCACGATGACAACCCGTTGGATGGCAGCCACCCTAACCGTGCACTGAAAATGTACACGATCCCCGTGGCCATAACAAAGCTTGGTATGGTTATCCCCAATGTGGCCAGCACCATCACCGTATGATCTTGCCATTTGTTCTGCTTTAATGCAGAGATAATCCCTGCGGGGATTCCCAGAAGCACAATCATGAGAACCGATGAGGCGCCGATTTTCACCGTGTAAGGCCAGCCCTCCTTAATCAGTTGGTTGACCGTTACACCGCGGCGCTGGAACGAAGGTCCCAAATCCAGCTTAACCACGTTGCCCACATAATCCACGTACTGTTTCCATACCGGATCATCCAAGTGATATTTTTTGTTCAAGGCTTCCAGAACTGCAGGAGGAAGCGCACGCTCCCGGGTGAACGGGCCACCGGGAATGGCATGCATCATGCTGAATGTGAGGGTTATGATGACTAAAAGCGTGACGACCATCGCTATGGCGCGATTGAATAAGAATTTACCCACACTGTACACTCCTTTCATGAAGATATCTTTTCTCCGGCACATTGGTGCCGTGATTGGCGGCAAGATGAATCCTGCCGTTGTTCCGCACCTTTACTATAGGGTATAAGTATGAGTGAATTCAATACTTTGAAGGTTATCATACCGTTTAAATAAACGTAACAAACTCTGCGAATGTTGCCACTGCTGTAATCTGACAACGATTTCCCAAGCAGCACACTGGTGACCCGTTAAGTTATGTTAATAATTTGCTCCTTAATTACATACAGTAATTAAGGTTTATTCTTAACCTCCTTATTTTAACCTGTCAATTTCCCCTAATTTCATTTATAATTATCCTCAGACTCATATTAGAAACGGTCACACACATGGCCGCTTTCTGTAACTTTCAGGAGGCATTGTTTATGAATTTTATGCACATCTTAAGCCAAGTCTTCGCCCTTGGTGCATGCATTGTATATCTGTTGGTGTTTCTTTACATTCTCAATTTTCTTGTAGCCCGCTACACACGCTTTAAATCCCAGCTTTCCCTGGCGTCTATCAAAACCGGCGTTCTTATCTTCACAGCCGTCCTATACACCATTATGTCCAGCCTTGGATACGGCTCCAGCGCTTTCGTTCTGCCGTCTCACCTCTTTGTCATCGGCCTTATTTGGGCCGAATATTACAGAGGGAACAAACAGAATCAGAGCAGTTGAACCTGCTGCCATCCGCAATAAAAAAAAACTTAGTGCAGAATTCCGCACTAAGTTTTTTTATTGCTTCAATATCTTTAAAAATTCCATCTCTGTAATCACCCGTACACCCAGCTCATTGGCTTTTTCCAGCTTGCTGCCGGCCTCTTCTCCCGCCAGGACGCAGGTGGTTTTTTTGCTGACGCTGCCGCTTACCTTTCCGCCGTTGGCTTCTATCAAGGCTTTGGCATCGTCCCGGCTTAAGGTGGGAAGGGTGCCGGTGAGCACGAAGATCTGCCCGGCAAGCAGGGTTCCCCGTTCTCCCGCTTCTTCAAGGGAACGGAGATTGACCCCGGCGGTTCTGAACTTTTCAATGAGGGTTCGGTTTTCTTCGTTGTCTGTCCATTGTCGGATGCTGGCCGCCATTTTATCGCCGATTTCCGCAATCGCGGTAAGCTCGGTTTCCGAAGCCCCAAGAATGCTGTCCAGGTTTCCGAAGTGCCTTGCCAGCAGCTTGGCGGCCCGCTCTCCCACCAAGGGGATACCCAAACCGCTGATCAGGCGGTACAGATCGTTGGCCTTGGATTTTTCGATGGCCTCGGTGAGATTTTTTGCCGAAAGCTCCCCCATACGGTCCAGGGCTGCCAGCTCTTGCTGCATGGGGGCCAGATAATAAAGGTCTGCCGCATCCCGGATGAAGCGCTGATCGATGAGCAGATCCACCAGGGCCTCTCCCAGACCATCGATGTTCATGGCCGGGCGAGATACGAAATGGATGATGCCGCGCCGCTTCTTGGCGGGACAGTCCGGATTGGGACACCGGAGGGCCACTTCCCCTTCCAGGCGAACGGTGGAGGTATCACATACCGGGCAGTTTTCAGGAAGAACGAAGGGCTTTTCGTCCCCTGTGCGGAGCTCCGTGATCACACGGACCACTGCGGGAATCACATCCCCGGCCTTCTGAATCATCACGTGGTCCCCGATGCGGATATCTTTTTCATTGATATAGTCCTGATTGTGAAGGGTGGCCCGGCGAACGGTGGATCCGGCCACCAGCACGGCGGTCAGCTCGGCTCTTGGGGTAAGAACCCCGGTGCGTCCCACATGAACGGTGATGTCTTCGATGCGGGTCTTGGCTTCCTCCGGGGGGAACTTGAATGCCACTGCCCACTTAGGGCTTTTGCTTTTTACCCCCAATTCACTGCGCTGGGCAAGGCTGTCCACCTTGATGACCAGGCCGTCGATATCGAAGGGCAGCTCGTGGCGACGGGACGGCATCTCTTCACAAAGCTTCAGGATGGCCTCCACGGTTTCGCAGCGGTAGGGCTTGGAGGTCTTGAAGCCCAGCTTCGTCAGGTACTCCAGGGTTTCCATATGACTGCCCGGGGTTTGTCCGGACAGAACATCGAAAACCAGTATATCCAAGACCCGGCGGGCGGTTATCTTTGGGTCCAGCTGCCGCAGGGAACCTGCCGCAGCGTTTCTTGGGTTGGCAAAACGCTGCAGGCCCTGCAGCTCCTGGTTTTCGTTCAGTGTCGCGAAGGCCTCCCGGGGGAAATACACCTCTCCCCGCACCTCGATGTCCACCGGTTCCGACAGCTTCAGCGGAACGCTTCGGATGGTGCGTACGTTTTCGGTGATATCCTCACCGATCTCCCCGTCACCCCGGGTTGCTCCCCGAACAAGGAAGCCCCCTTCATACTTAAGGGCTACAGAAAGGCCGTCAATCTTGTATTCCACGGCGTAAACAACGTCGCCGCTGATTTCCTTACGGACCCGGCCGTCGAAATCCATCACTTCTTGGGAATTGTAGCTGTTGTCCAGACTCAACAGCCTTACCCCGTGTTTCGCAGGTTCGAACTGCTCCAGAACCCGTCCTCCCACGCGACCCGTGGGGGAATCCGCCAGCCGGAACTTCGGAAATTCATTTTCAAGGGACAGCAGCTCTGCCAGAAGTTGGTCGTATTCATAGTCGGTGACCGTGGGGCTGTCTTCCACGTAATAGTGCTCATTGTACCGGTTTATTAACTCCGTGAGATCGGTGATTCTGGCCTTTGCCTGATTGGTTTCCATGGACTGCTCCTTATCAGGATATGACTTCAAGGGGTGCAAACCCCAGCATGAGTTTCTTGATTCCCTTCTGATTGAAGGCGATGGTGAGTTCGGTCTGATTTCCGCTTCCCTTCACGCTGATGATGACCCCTTCTCCGAAGAGCTTATGCCGCACCTTGGCCCCCGCCTTCAAATCCTCTGCTCCTTCCGGCGCAGTTCCTGAAGACTTCTGGCTGGCACTGACCGGCGGCACCGCCCAGGAGGGCTTGGCCTCGCTGATTGCCTGCTTTTTCTTCCGGGGTTTTTCGAAAAGCTCCTCTGGAATTTCATCAATAAAGCGAGAGATCATATTGTAGCTGGTTCTTCCGAACTGGAACCGCATGGTGGCATGGGTCAGGTGAAGCTCCCGTTCTGCCCGGGTGATGCCCACATAACAAAGACGGCGTTCCTCTTCCAGGTCGTCCTCCTGAATGGCCCGGCTGGTGGGGAAAAGACCTTCCTCCATGCCCACCATGAATACAACCGGAAACTCCAGACCCTTGGCGCTGTGAAGGGTCATGAGGCGCACTCCCTCCTCTTCCTCGACCAGGGTATCCTGGTCGCTGACCAGGCTCATATCCGCCAGAAAATCCTGCAGGGTTCCCTCTTCATTGTTGAATTCAAATTCCTGAGCCACGGATAGGAATTCCTCGATGTTTTCCATCCGGCTTCGGGCTTCAACCGAGTTTTCCAGTTCCAGCGCCGTCATATAACCGGAACCCTTCAACACGCTTTCGATGGCGTCCACCGGTTTCAGATTATGGCGCTCGACAATCAGAGGCTCCACACACCGGACAAAAGCCCGGAGCCCTTCTGTGGTTTTGGCGGGGAACCATTTTTCAGCAATGGCTTCATACAGCACGGAAAGCGGGGGTTCTTCTCTCTCGTTCATTTCTCCAAAGAGCCGGTCAATGGTTTTTTCGCCTATATGCCGGCCAGGCACGTTAATGACCCTGCCAAAGGCGATGAGGTCCACCGGATTCTGAATGATACGGAGGTAAGCCATGATATCCTTGATTTCCTTGCGATCGTAGAACTTGAGTCCGCCTACGATCTTGTATGGGATACGCGCCTGGCGAAGGGCATCCTCCATGACCCGGGACTGCGCGTTGGTGCGATATAGAACCGCCATGTCCTTGTAGGCCTCGTCAGACTCCCGGGCCTTTTCCGCAATGCGGAGCGCCACATATCGGGCTTCTTCCTTGTCGTCTTGGGCTACAAAATATTTAAGCTGATGGCCATCCTCATTGTCGGTCCACAGGGTTTTTTTCCTGCGGTCCATATTGTTGTCAATAACGGCGTTGGCCGCCTCCAGTATCCGTTTGGTGGATCGGTAGTTCTGTTCCAGCTTGATGACGGTTGCCGGAGAGAAATCCTTCTCAAAATCCCGGATATTCCGGATGTCCGCTCCCCGCCAGCCATAGATAGACTGGTCCAGATCACCTACGACACAAAGATTCCTGTGCTTTTGGGCCAGAAGACGGATCAGCTCGTATTGGGCCCGGTTGGTATCCTGATACTCATCCACATGAATGTATTTAAAACGCTCCTGCCAAGACAGCAGCACTTCGGGTTTGCTTTTTAACAGCTCCACGGTCTTCAGTATCAGATCATCGAAATCCATGGCGTTATTGCTCTTGAGCCTGCTCTGGTAACGGCGGTACACCTCGGCGATTTCTTCCTTCTCATCGTCACCGGGGAAGGCTGCCTTGTACCGTTCAGGGGTCATCATCCGGTCCTTGGCCCAGCTGATCTCCCCCATCACCCGACGGACCGGCAAATCGTCCTCATCGATTCTCAGCTCTTTTAGGATCTCCTTGGCCAGGGTCTTCTGGTCCTGGGGATCATAAATGACGAAATTCTTGGTGTATCCCAAATACTCCACATCCCGCCTGAGCATCCGCACACAAATGGCATGGAAGGTTCCGATCCACATGCCTGCGGTGGAATATCCCAGCAGCTTCTCTACGCGGCTGTTCATCTCTTTTGCCGCCTTGTTGGTAAAGGTGAGGGCCAGCACATTGCCCGGGTACATGCCCTTATCCTTGATAAGGTGTGCAATGCGCCAGGTAAGAACCCTGGTTTTTCCCGATCCCGCGCCGGCCACCACCAACAGGGGGCCTTCCGTTGCCAATACAGCATCCCGCTGCTCTTTATTAAGGGTTGAAAAATCCATTGAGGGCTCCTTGAAAGACGATCTTTGTCGTCGAATTTGCGAACGGAATAGCGAATATCTGTTCGTGAATATTGTACCAGAAAGAACATAAAAAATGAACCCAGCCGTCATCTGTTCATTTCCACTTGTTTCAAATTCAAATTTCAGTACTATTAATTTTCGTATAGGTTTTTCATCCTTTAAACAAATATCTTAATAACAATATGTAAGTAACCGGTTGACCCTCTTATTGATATCGATTATCATCATCTTTGAGGCCATTTTTTACGACCCTACACCACAAGGAGACCACCATGCTTAGAAACGACGGAACGCTTTCCAAGAAGGTTACCATGCTTCTCACCACAGCCATTGTAATTGCCATTACACTCTGCACCTGTTTGTCTACGTACGTGACCAAAGAAAGCCTTTATGATCAGTTGAAGGTTTTGGGGATGGAATTGGCTTTAGAAACCTCTAACCGTATCGATCCCGCCATTCTAAACAGTCCGTCCAACCTTCGTCTCATGTCTGAAATATCTGCAAACGATAAATTTGTTTATGCCCTTATTATCGACAGCAACTATATTGCAGTTGCCCACAGTCAGAAGGATCGTATCGGTAAAACCTTCAAAGACGCCGGTGTTGAACAGGCCTTCCTAGGAAAACCTTTCGCCGGTATTTATTACAGCAAGGACCGGGAGATGAATATTTATGATGTCATTCTGCCTTTAAAAGACAACGCAGGGAAAATTGTGGGGGTATACAACCTGGGGTTATCTGTCGCTGAATCAGACGCCGCCGTCCGGACCATTATCCTCAATGCCGCCCTTTCCGGGTTGTTGCTGGTAGTTGTTGCCTGCACGCTTAGTTTTTTTGCAATACGGGCTATGCTTGCGCCTTTGACCGCCATACGTAATGCCGCTCTGTGCATTGCAGACAATGATCTCACTACACGTATGGACTATGCGTCAAACAATGAAATCGGCGATATGTCACGGGCTTTTTCCTCAATGACAGAGAACCTCCTCAACACGATTCATTCGCTTCAGTCCAGCTCCCGAACCTTGGATAACGGGAGCCGCGCATTGGCTGACGCCAGTCAAAGCTGTTCTTCCCGCATGCAGGAGGCAACCGCCTCCACGGAGGAAATCACCGCCAGCCTGGAGGAAATCGCCTCCTTTAGTGAAGAAATATTTGCAGGCAGCCAGGAAATGACCGCCTCTATGACCGATTTTCTCAGTCAGATCGAAACGGGCAAACAGTTTGCTCAGACGATCGGCAATAAGGCTTCCGCCGTCAACGAAAAAACACAGAATGCCAGGAACCATGCCACCACTATCTATGCCGATATGAATATGAAAATTCGCGACGCCATCGAGCACATCACCGTGGTAAAAGAAATTTCAACCATGGCAGATGTAATATCCAATATTTCCAAACAAATCAATCTTCTGGCGCTTAATGCCGCTATTGAAGCCGCCCGGGCCGGCGAACACGGCAGAGGCTTTGCTGTCGTTGCAGAGGAAGTTCGCAAGCTGGCGGGTGAATCTGAGAACGCCGTACAAAACATCATGGAGGTCACCGGAAAGGTTCAGTATGCCACCGGCAGCCTTGTTACAACTTCCAAGGATCTTCTTCAGTTTATCTCAACGGATGTACTCGAGGACTACGCCTTGCTTATTCAAACCTCTGAAGACTATCAGAATGATGCCGACCGGATATTCCAAATGAACAGCCGCTTTGAGAACTTTGGCGGACAAGTACTGGCAAGCGTTCAGAGTGTTGGACGGGAAATTCAAAACATCACAGCAACCATTGAACAGATATCCGGCAGTTCACAGACCGTGTCTGAAAGCGCCACTGTCGTAAGTAATGCCCTGGTATCCTTGAGTGACGAAGCTCAGAAGCTGCGTTTGGTCGCAGATACGCTGAATGGAATCATCGCAAAATATAAAATTTAAGAACTTCTTTAACATAAAAAGCGTTTCTCAGATGAAGATTATACTCCCCTTGGCCAGTCCTGAATAGCTATTCTTTCAGGTCTCTGCTCAAAGGGGAACATATCAAAATTCTGAGAAGCGCTTTTTATCTTTCAGTCGGAGGTCTGGCTAAACAAACAGGTTCACCAGCAGGCCCTGAAGCTGCCCGATCTTTTCCAAAAGCTTTATCTGGGGTTTTTCCTGATCCAGGATCATATCGGTCAGTTCCACCAGCTTTTCATCAATCATGGACACAACCTTCATCATCCGTGAACGTCCGCTGCGACTGAGACTCCGCCGCTCTTCAACCCGAAGGCCAAAATTAACGGCCTGTTCCACAAAGCCCTTGATCATTTCCTTGTACTCCAGCATGACCTCCACGGTTCGGTTCTCCGCCAGATGCTTGCCCTTCTTTTCAATTTCCTTAAGCATCTGCTTCAGCTGTTCCTGATCGTGTTCATCCTGCTTGTCGCCCATAAGCTGGGAGAAGGAAACGCCCCCCTTTGGCTCCGTTTTGTGTACGGAGGTACTGCTAGCCCCGGGGGTTACCCGTGTAACCTTCATTAGGTGCCTCCTCTTCAAGTTTTCGTATCAGATCCATGACTCCTGCCACCACTGCATAGACCTGAGGCGGCACCTGCTTTTTAAGATCCAGATCTCCTGTTTCCCGCAAAATTTCGGGATCCTGCTCAACCGGGATTCTGAGCGCCTTCGCCTGTGCAATGATGGTCTCGGAAAAAAGCTTGCCGTCCTTGGGGGAGCTGTTTTCAAACTGCTCCAGCTCCTGCTGGTATGGGTTGCGCTTTCGGGTGTTCATACTTTTATGTTCAGCCCCTTCCCCTCTGCCTCCGGCTCCGTATTCTCCACCGGCTTCTGCACGGATATCTTGGTATCTTTCAGCGGAGAATAGGAAATCCCTGCAATCTTGTACCCTGTTTCCCACATGGCCTTCTTAAAATCTTCCACCATGGGGCTTACGGCATTGCGCAGCGCTTCATTATCGCATTTCACCTGAATGCTGACAGATTTTCTTGCTGCTGCGAATCGAATCCCCACATCTCCATATTTTTCGGTGTGCACGGCAAAATAGAAGGTGCAGTTCTCCCAGTCCACCTTTCCGTTGTCCTTACGGGACTGTACATATATTTTCAGATCCTCCACCCGGTTCCCCAGCTCCATGGGCATGGAAAAGAACATGGTCTGCCCCTGAGGCTTGGCCTCCGGCCTGGAAAGAAGCTGCTGCCCGGTGAGATTGTTCAGGGCTTTTTCAGTGCCGGTTACCGTTGTCAGCTTCTCCTCCGTTTCCGAAGCCAGCTTCATAAGGATCTCCTTCAGGTTTTCCTGGGGGAGCCACTCCTCCTTGAGCTTCTTATTGCCTTGCCCAAGAACGGAAACCACCTCGGATTCATGGGTCAGGCCCAGGGCTTTAAAGGCTTCCAGCACCTCTCGCGGGGTCTGCACCGGTTCCAGAATACGGCTTACCTGCTCCTGGGCACGCTGCTGCAACCCCTTTTCTCGGAAATCGTCCCCCGTTGCCGTTTGCTGAAGGGTCCGGTGGATCACCTTCAGCCTGGCCGGCTGGAACTGAATTTCCGCAAGTCCTTTTTCAACACGGGTGACAATGGCGGAGGCCTCCGCATTCTTGCCCCCTGAAACAAGACTCCTGGCCTCCTGCAACTCCGAAGACCATTTCAACAGCTGTTTTTCAGCCTTCATTGACGTATACAGGGGAATGTCGCTTTTAAGGATTGCCTTATCCAGTTTTTCAATGGCCTTGGTCAGTTTTTCAACCACCTTGGGCCGATCCGGAGCAGCCGGTTTCTCCAGCTCTGTCCGCACGGCTGCAAGATCTGCCTTCACTGCCTTTCGCAGGGCTTCGAATTCCATCTTGACCTCTGCCATCCTGGGGGTGATTTCCTTCATCAGCAGGGTCATTCCCTGAATCAGGGCCTCCGACGGCCCTACATCAATATTCCTTTCTTCTCCGAGTGCAGAAATCACCTGTTCAACAGCGGCCGCCAAACGTGATGTTCTGTCTGTTTCCACATCCTCGCCTTCCGCTGTCTTTATCTTCACGCTGCTTTCAGCTTTTGTATCTGAAGGGTATTTCTCCTCAGGATGACCCGTTGGCCTCTTTTCATAAGCCTCCAGATTAGAAGGTCGGATTTCTTCGCCCTCCGTTTTCTCCACATCCTCCGCGCCCACCAAGGCTTCACTCAGAACCGCAACCTGCTCCAGGGCCTCCATCAGCCACATGAGCACTGCCGCTTCTCTGGCAGAGGCTGTCATTGCCGTCCCGCCCTTTGCGGCATTGCTCGCTGCTGTGGCATTCAATTCCCTGGTGGTTTCCAGCAGTCGGTTCGCCGAATCGGCAACATCGGCTTTCCCTTCACTTTGCCCCGGATTCTCTGCTGCGGCCTCTGCAGAAGCCAGTTTAGAAAATGCCCTTATCAGCTCCACACGGCCCATGGAAACTTCGAAGCCAGCCGCCTCTGCCAGGGTGCGCAGTTCTTGGGGCAGGGTTTCCCTGAATAAGGCCGCCTGAATGCTCTTAAGGCTCCGCAGCGTCAGCGGAAGGCCTTTGTCCAGGGCGGTCTTCACGGTCTGCAACTTTTCACTTTCTGTACCGTCCGATTTATCGATGAACTCCGAAATCCGGTCTGCTTCGTCCTCGGATATCTCATAGCCCTGGGCCTTCAGCTCGGCAACGATTTTTCCGCCTTCCGATACGGTTTCCTGGCTCTCCACAGGCTTTACCGGTCCTTCTGACGGTTTTCCTACTGTCATTTGTGAAGCTGTCTGCGCTGTAGCCGGCGCCATGTTCTTTATCAGCGAATCGATAATTTTCAAAGGAATCACCTCGTTTAGGGCCGCCATTACGGGCACCTTATCTAAAGATAATATCGGCTGCAAGGGATGAAACCTTGAGGATAGAAAAAAGACCGGCTCACAACAGGAACATCATCCCCATTTTGAGCCGGCCTCCACACTTCTATTTTTCATCAATTTTGAACAGCCTATCCATCAGCTCGAAGGCAATATCTTCTGAAAACGAGCTGCCTGCAGCCTTGGCATGGCCGCCGCCCCCGAATTTAGCCGCTATCAGTGACAAATCCACCGTATCCTTCGACGCCCGATAACTGATGCCGCAGCTCCCCATATCAATGATGGCCGCCACGTCGATATCATATTCCTGGCACATGCGGTTTCCCAGCTCTGATTTGTACTGCTCGGCAAACACCACTCCGAAGCTGTGACCCAGAACATCCATCTCCACCACATCGTCCAGCTTGGTGCGCAGATACTTGTTTTGGCGGGCCTCTTCGGACCGGGCCATGGTCAGATCCTCCTGACTCATGACGGAATCCCCTTCCAGAATGCACTTGCGGATAGCGGCCTGAAACAGTTCACTTCCATATATGCTGACAAGGTGGTTCAGATACTTGGGCATCATGTCCCCCGCAGCATCCCATGCCCAGGTATCGTAGCTGGTGACCATGGCAACATATTCCTCTGCCACGCGGTTCTTGTGCGGATTCTTGCTTCTTGCGAAGGCGCCCTTTCCCAACAGCTTCGAGACGGACTCCTGCCAGTATATCTCCGTGGCGGAAAGCGCCCGACCCATGTCATCTTCCACCTTCACCAATGCCCACTCGTATTTATTCAGCCATTCCGCGGATTTGTGATGGTCATACAGGCGTACCCGGTATTTTTCATTTTTTTCAATACGCTCTGCCAGCTCTTCTCCCACGGACATGTCCGTGATGATGATCTTGTCGAAAAGCTTGCGCCCTTTGGCCTCTTGGTCGAAGAGGCGGTTTAGCTTATCTTCAATGCTGTTGGGGCCGGCGGTTGTCACTTCGCAGTCCTCGAGGACCAGCTCGGATAAAAGCCCGCAGCTGATGCCGTCCAGGTCTGAGTCTGTAAAATGTTTGATCTTCATGAATTCTCCTTCTTTGCAGCCACTGATCGATGCCTATGTAATGCTGTCACACACCTCTTCCCACTGCCAGTACCGAAGCAATGATAAGCGCTCCACCGCCAAATTGTCCCCAGGATACTGTTTCTCCCATGAGAAGAACCCCTATCAGCAGTGTGACCACGGGAATGAGATTGAGATAAAGGGAACTGATCCCTACTCCCAAACGATCCAGGGCAACCAGATAGAGGTAGAATCCAACCGCGGAGGCGAACACTCCCAAAATGGCAACGTTGATCCATATCACAGTTGTAACCTGCCACCATTCCGTGGTCTCAAAAAACATGAAGGGAATGAAGAGCACCGTGCCGATGATGGACTGATAATAGGTGATTGTCAGGCTATTGTACCGCTCGAAAAGCCCCTTCGATATCAGGCAGTAAATCACCCAAGATATAACCGCTCCGCCCATCAGCCAGTAACCCATGGGATTTTCACCGGGAACCGGAGATATGCCCGTCACCATGGCCACCCCAACCACGGAAAGGGATGCGCAGCCCATCAGGCGAAGAGTCAATGGTTTCTTGTGGGCCGCGGCCTCGGCAATGATGGTCGCAACGGGTATGGCTGCCACGATGATGGAAGCCGAACCCGCAGAGATAAGCTTGACCCCGTTGTTTTCAAAAAAGAAATAGAGGGTTACCCCTATAAACCCCGCCCAAGCCATCATTCCCCAATCCCTGCGTTCCACTCTACTGTCCGGCGCCAGCTTCTGTTTCATAATGAAAAGCAGAACCGATGCCATGGCAAAACGAAGAAAGCCCAAGGTCATTGGGCCGATTACAGCAACTGCTATCTTGATATTTATAAAGGATATCCCCCATATAAAAACCGTGATGAGAATAGCTGCAAGTCCCTGCCAGCGTCTCTTTTCCATGTGATCGCCCCCCTTCCCCTAACTACTATAGCATGAGAAGAGCGGCTCAGTCGAGAAAAATGAACCTCAATGCTTTCCGGAGCATTGGTGGGAATCCGGACAGTGCCCACAGCCTGAGCACTCCCCTACCTTCGTTTTCTTCACAATTCCCTTCAGGATATAGGCCGCATATCCTATAACCGCGGCACCTAACACAATCGTAATTAAAGTACCCATAAATCCTCCCTCTCATCCGAAGATCAATAGTCCGATACGGTAAACTCCAAATGACACGATCCATGCAACTGCGAACTGGAAAACCACCGAGAAGGCGGTCCACTTCCAGGAGGCCGTTTCCCTGTGGATGACCCCGATAACCCCTACACAGGGGGTGTACAGAAGAACGAACACCAGCAGGGCATAGGCGCTGAGGGGTGTAAAGGTTCCGGAAAGAGCGTGATAGAACGCGCCTGCCGATGGATCCGAACCGATCCCGTAGATGATGGACATGTTGGCGACGACGATTTCCTTGGCGATGATCCCTGTGAACAGCGACAGGCTCGCCTGCCAGTTTCCAAATCCCATAGGGGCGAATATCCCGGCTGTGGATTTTCCGAACATGGCACCGAAGCTTTCTGTAATCTGCGACGGTCCTGAAAAATTGAAGTTCAGAAGGAACCAGAGGACAACGGACGCCGCGAAGATGATAGTTCCCGCTTTTATCAGATATCCGTGCACCCGTTCCCATACATGCATGCCCAGGAAGCGAATCTTCGGCATGCGGTAAGGGGGCAGCTCCATAATGAAGTGATTCTCTTCGCCCTTCATTAGGATCCGTCTCATCCCCCAGGCAACCACCAGGGCTACGACAATTCCCAGTATATAAAGGGAATATGTGACAGCCGCTTCATAGCCGGGGAAAAACGCCGACGCCACCAGCACATATACCGGAAAGCGGGCCCCGCAGGACATGAACGGATTGATCAGGATGGCAATCAGGCGGTCCTTTTCATTCTCAAGGGTCCGGGTTGCCATAATGCCGGGTACGTTACAACCGAAACCCAGCACCATGGGGATAAACGATTTGCCGCTGAGCCCCAGCTTCTGCATCCCTTCATCCAGAAGGAATGCCACCCGGGCCATATAGCCGCTGTCCTCCAGCAGAGAGATAGCGAAAAAGAGGATTGCGATGTTCGGTGTGAACGTCAGAACCCCGCCGACACCCCCGATGATGCCGTCCACCAAGAGCTGAATGAGCCACTGTGCAACGCCGGCACTCTCCAACGCTCCACGGGCCAAATCCGAAAGCGTTACAGAAAAAAAGCCGTCAAGCCAGTCTACAAAAATACCTCCCACATCAAAGGTCAGCTTGAAGACCAATGCCATGATCATCAGAAAGATCGGTATGCCCAGCCATCGATGCAGCAGAACGGAATCAACGCGGTCCGAAAATGCATAGGCGCTTACGCCAGGCTTCACAAGCACTTCAGCGAGAAGTTTTTGGATAAAGTGATATTTCCTGTTGGCAATTTCGTCCGCGTAATTATTTGCCACATTCAGGTACTGTTCCCCATGATGATCCGTAATCGCTCCAAGCTCCTCATCATGCTCCAGGGCCTTGATGGCAATCCACCGAGAGGGCGCTTTCAGAGGAACATCGTGATCCGCTATCTCCTTTTGCAGCCGCTGGATCATATGCTCCAGATTGGTTCCATAGTCTATATCCGCAGCGCATTTGTGCAGGTTGTCCTTTGCGCTCTGTACGGCCCTGTCCATCAACGGCCCAATCCCCTGTCCTTCAATGGCCGTCACCGGAACCACCGGCACTCCCAGAAGACGTTCCATCTTTTCAGCGGATATCCGGTACCCTTTCCCTTCCGCTTCATCCATCATATTCAGCGCAATCACCATGGGGATCTGAAGCTCCAAGAGCTGAGTGGTCAAATACAGGTTCCGTTCAAGATTGCAGGCATCCAAGATATTGATTACCACATCCGGCCGGCCTTCCAGCAAATAACTGCGTGCAACACGCTCCTCCAGCGTAAACGGCGAAAGGCTATAAACGCCGGGAAGATCCACAATGTGCACACTGTCATCCCCGTGCCTCATTTGACCTTCCTTCTTTTCCACCGTTACCCCCGGCCAGTTACCGACCGAATGTCTGGAGCCTGTCAGGGCATTTAGAAGCGTTGTTTTTCCAGAGTTGGGATTCCCAGCCAATGCAATACGATATTCCGCCATGATGCCTCCAAGTGTGATAATCGTTCTCAGTAAAATCGTTTAGAAAAGAGCCTTTAATAAGGCCCCCTTCGCTATACACTCATTCAAGACATCAGTTCAACATCAATCTTCTCTACAATCCCTCTTCCCAAGGCCAGCCGCGAACCGCGGACATCCAGAATCACAGGACCTCTCCCGGATGCACTGATCATGGATATGGGCGTCCCTGGCGTCATCCCCATATCATAGAGCTTCCGTCTCAATTTGATTCCCCACGTTATGTCTCTGAGGATGGCCTTTTGGCCGGTCTGCATCTTCAATAAGGGCATGGTATCCTCCGGTGTATTTTGCTGATGATATCTGATAAATGGTAGTGTTAATCATTCTCAACTACCCTCACTATACTGTAAATGATACTCAATGTCAATATTTCCGGTTACGTAAACCTCAAAAACAAAAGAGACCTGCCGTAAAGCAGGTCCCAGAAATAGCGTTATGCCTTCAATTCTCTCACGATGGCTTTTGCTGCGGCGTAACCGGATGAAAACGCAAACTGGAGATTGAACCCTCCCGTAACACCGTCCACATCCATGATCTCCCCAGCAAAAAACAGCCCGGGAACCAACCGGGACTCCATCGTCACCGGATTGACCTCCTCTGTCGTAACACCGCCCGCCGTAACCATCGCATCATCAAAACCGCCAACTTCGCTGATGGTGAGGGGGAAACCGGTCAGCATCTTTACAAGTGCTGCGCGATGGAGCTTTGTAAGCTCTGCACTCTTTAATTCAAGAGGAATATCTGAAAGTTCAAGCACTCTGTCCATGACTCTTCGTGGAACATCGTAGTAATCCAGTGTTTTTCGAACTGAATATTTTCCGTACGCATTCAAATGCGCCGTCAACCCTTTGGCAAACCCCTCTTCATTGGTATATCTCGCCAGATTGAGTTTCAGGATGTCTCCTTCACAGAAATCTCTGGAGTTATTTAAAATGACGGGTCCACTGAGTCCTTCATGGGTAATCAGCATATCCCCCTGATAATCCTTCACTTTTTTGTTTTTCCGCCATAGGGATATCCAGGCGTTTTGGATCGAAATCCCTGCCAAATCGGACAGTGTACCCTCTGCCGTTTTAACAGGGGCCAGGGCCGGCCGGGCGGGATTTATGCTATGACCCAGAGCTTTTGCCAGAGCATATCCATCCCCAGAGGTGCCCAAGGAAGGGTACGAACACCCCCCCGTAGCCAAAATCACCCTCCGGCCGATATAGGTGTCGGTGCAAGACTCAATCTTAAAGTTGTCTCCTTCACGAGCAATTCCGCCCGCAGGGGATTTCCCCGTGAGGATGCCTCCGTTGGACTTGAGTTTTTTCAGAAGTGCGTTCAGCACATCAGAAGCCTTCCGTGAACGGGGAAACACTTTTCCTTGGGGGGTTACATCCAACTGCACATCCATGGCTTCGAAATATCCTCTCAACGCTTCCGGCTGAAATTGATAAATCACCTTTCGGGCATAGCGTTGTTTTTCATGATAGTTGGCTGCAAACACATCCAGTTGCAGATCGTTCGTAAGGTTGCATTGTCCGCCTCCCGTGGCGAGAAGCTTTTTGCCGGGCTGATCATTCTTTTCCAGGACCAGGACCTTCAAACCTTCCGCTGCACATTCTGCCGCTGCTATCAATCCACCGGGACCCGCCCCGATTACAACCACATCAAACATCGAATCACTCCTTATGTGTATATCTTAGTACATAATACCACTTTGAGTTGTCACAAGTACAATTTTTTGTCAATTTTATGAATCTTAATATCTAAATTTTCTTTCTTTTCTGCCGATACTCTTCATGAATGGATTTCGTCCGATGCAGCCACACGGAGGTGGTCATATGAAAATTGAAAACACCCAGGTCCAACTGGGCAGTTCTCGTGTTTACGAGAAGAAACAATCCATTTCAGAGAATTTTCAGGCATGGGTAGGCGAGAGACCCGTGGAAAACAGCAGCCCTATTCAAATTGACATTTCGAAGGAAGCCCTTTCCTTGTTGTGGGAACCGGAGGAAACAGCAACGGTTTCCAACACAGAGCCCATTGACGAGGAGGAGGATCTGCTTTCGGCCGATGACAAGCTGAAGCTTCATCTCCTTGAAAGCTTTCTGTCCGCAATGACAGGAAAGCGTGTAAAACTAAGAGTTCCGCATATGAATCTGAAAAATACCGAATCCGGAAACTACAACAAATCCAGTCACTCGGTTGCGGCCTCCGCACAGTCCTCCGGCAACTCCGGCTGGGGGATGATCTATGATCGCCGGGAGTCCCTCCATGAGTATGAACATACCGACTTTCAGGCCAATGGGGCCGTAACTACCGCTGATGGACGCGAAATAAATTTCCAGGTCAACATGCACATGGAGCGAACCTACACAGAGGAGAGCAGCTTCAGCCTCCGGGCGGGTGATGCTTTGAAGGATCCCTTGGTGATCAATTATGAAGGAACGGCCGCCGGTCTTTCCAGTCAAAAATTTTCTTTCGACCTTGATATGAACGGCACGGCTGACCAAATTTCCCTTTTGAAGTCCGGAAGCGGATTTCTGGCCTTAGACAGCAACGATAACGGAAAAATCGATGATGGCAGTGAGCTGTTCGGCCCCAAAACAGATTCCGGGTTCGGTGAGCTTAAAGAATATGACTCCGATGAAAATGCCTGGATTGACGAGAACGATCCAATCTTCAACAAGCTGCGCATCTGGATGAAGGATGACAGTGGTAATGATAAGCTGATGGCACTGGGGGAAGTCGGCGTAGGCGCCATCTATCTGGGTCACGTCTCCACCGAATTCACGCTTCGCCAACTGGAAGTTCAGGGGCGCATCCGAGACAGCGGTATTTTCCTGAAAGAAAGCGGTCAGGTTGGTACCGTACAGGAGCTGGATCTAAAGATATAGTCCCACGGAAACAGTCAAATACACAGGGAGAGATTGTCGCGGACTTTGGCCTGCGGCGATCTCTCCCTTTCGTTTTGAAGCCCTGCCATTAATCACAATTTTCAACCTGTTCTTCAATCCCGTGCCTTACGCTGAGGATCAGCTCCTCAACCCGCTCAGGAACCACCTGTGCAATCCCGGAATAACGGTCTCCCCCTCCATCAAATTTCTGGAGGAGACTGCCTAAGTGTACCGAAGGCTCTTTCCCCAAAGCGCCGCTCAAACTGGTCGATATCTTTTTATGGTTCTTGTCCCAAAAGAGCGATAAAATTGCCGAATGCGGCGGGGCGATCACATGCTTCATCATGGGATTACCCGGTTCAATCCGGTATTCATCCCGTAAGTCCTGTATCAGAAGAGGGGATTCCCCCTTAAGTGTTCGGCGCAGCTGCTCTTCATATGCGTTTTTCCGGGAAGCCAACAAATCAAGCCGATCCTGTACATCGCCTAAATGGATCAGGACTTCTGCCGGTTGACAGCGCAACTGATCGATGAGGTCCAGCAGAAAAAAATAGTTGGAAACAATAAAATCTCTATAACGACCCAACCCTGTTGACGGATCACATAGGGCCGCCAAAATTAAAACAGGGGTAGGCGTGATGAAATCATTTGCGTTCAACCTACGGGTCTGCCACCTCTCCAAATCATCTATCCATCTCGAAAAGCGGCCGACTAGTTCCGGTGTCCCCACATCCTCCAAGATTGCAGAACAGGCGGTTGCCGGTTTATCCATGATGGGCTCATTGCACCAGCTGTTGCGATCCCATCTCAGTGTTTCTGCCCCTGGCAGATTGACGCGGAGGCATCGTTCGGGACTCATAACCGGGTTCATCAGCGCATCCAAGGGATTCATGAACTCGATTTCCCCACCATAACCTGCTTCTTTCAAGATCGCGCATCCAAGGAGTCCATCAAGGTCGCTTCGGGTATAAATCGGCATCGTATTCATTTCTGCGAATTGGGATCCTGGGTCAGAAGATCCGGCCTGTCATAATCCAGAACCACTTCAATGATCTTCACAACCGCCTGCTCATTGAATGGTTTCAGAATATAGTGTTTTGCGCCTTTTTCCAGAGCCTCAAACACGCGGCTCTTCTCCTCCACTGCACTGATCATAATAATTCTGGCGTCAGAATAGTCATTTACAATGCGCTCAACCGCTTCAATGCCGCCCATCATTGGCATATTGATGTCCATCGTCACAATATCCGGCTGAAGCTTACGATAATTCTCAATGGCCTGAAAACCGTTCTCTGCCTCTCCAACTATATTATGCCCTGCCTTGGTCAGCATGTTTTTTAATGTGCGCCGTATTATCAGCGAATCATCTGCAATAAGAATTGTAGCCATGGGCACCTCCATTTCAAAGCATTTGTACCATTTTACCCCTTTGGGACCCGGTTTTCATTTTCAGGACTAAGGGCATCCAGCTCAGCTCTCAACTGAGAAGACTGGTCCTCAGCCGCCCCAAGCCTTCTGCGTTCTTCAACTGCTTGCATCACCGAGAGCACCTTGTTTATATCGAAGGGCTTCAATATAAAACCAGCCGCACCGGAGTTCAGCGCTTCAACAATGACATCCCTCTGCCCCATGGCGCTAACCACAACAACCTGGGCAGTAGGTTCCACTTCACGTATCCTTCGTATGCCTTCTAAACCATCTACCCCGGGCATGGTAATATCCATGGTAACGATATCCGGCTTCAGCCGCGTGTAGAGAAGAGCCGCCTGAAGGCCATTACCGGCTTCAGCCACTATCTCATGACCGGCTTTCGTCAGCATAATTTTCAGTTTTTCACGGATAACGACGGAGTCATCCACAATCATGATCTTTGACATAGGTTGTCTCCCAGTAAAGCATGATAGTCTCATATTAACATGAATCGAACCCCAAATACAGGTAAAAACATCCTGATTAACTGCCATTTTCAAGGTACAAGTGATATAATGAACCCAAAATAATGAAAAGGAGAACTAAGAGATGAGTATGTTATTTGCTGCCGGACTTTTCATGCTGTTCCTTGTCGTACTGCTCCTTCTTGGCTACATCCCCTTCAGCATCGGGCTCTACCGCATGGCGATGAAGTGTGGAATCGATAATCCATGGCTGGCTTGGATCCCCTTTGCCAATCTCTACGTCATCGGGCTTATTATCCGAGAACTGAAGTTCCAGAATTACGACATCCCAAAACCGGAAATGGTTTTGCCCGCCGCCGCGGCCCTGAACATCGTCATTGGCAGCATTCCATTTATCGGTCCCCTTTACAGCCTGGCTGTCTTGCTATTGACCGGACTTGCGCTTTACCGCCTGAACATGATCTTCAAAAAAGACAGTGCGCTTCTCTTCACATTGCTTTGGCTTGTGCCTCTGGTGGGCCCCTTCCTGATTCTTTCCGTAAGCAAGTACGATCCGGAGTACTAAGGTTTCTTGAGGGCCGCAACCTTCGTGAGGTGCCTTATTTTACCTGTTACTCTTTTACCCCAACCGCTATACCCTCAAATCATAAAATCAAGAAAAATGCTCCCTTATTTTAGGGAGCATTTTGTTATGCGTGGAGGATACGGGATATTCGTTTGTACACGGCCAGGGTCAGCACCGAAAGCACCACCCCTTTAAACAGATTGAATGGAACGATTCCATAAATAATCAGGGAGCTCATATCTTTAATTGCAGGATTAACCTTCGCGCTCATGGCGATGATGGCATCCAAGGGGAAAAATGTGCTGTAGAACGGTAACAGGATGTAGTAGTTGGCCAACGCACCGGTAACCGCCATGGTTAGAATACCAATGACCAATCCCACAAGCGCTGTCATCTTGGTCTTTCTATACCGATATACCAAGGCTGCCGGCACGACTATACTGGAACCTACCAGGAAATTTGCCAATTCTCCCACGCCCCCCGTGCTGGTCATCAGCAGATGAAGAATGTTCTTAACCGCCTCCACGGAAACCCCTGCCAGAGGTCCCATGGCCAACCCTGCGATCAGCGCCGGAAGATCGGACAAGTCTATTTTCAGAAACTCCGGAAAAAATGGAATCTGACTTTCCAACAGCATCAAAACAAAAGCAATGACTGAAAGCATGGATGTTTTCACCAACACATGTGTTTTGCTGGTGGACTTCGTTTTTTGGTCTGACATACGACCCTCCTGAAATTTTTTTTGAACGGTTCTCAGGAAGAGTGGAATGAATAAGAAAATGCCCTGGAAAGACCAGGGCATAGAGGTATCATTCACGTTCTTCTCTCATCCAGACTATACTGTCGGCTCCGGAATTCAACCGGATCAACCTTTCGGCTCGCGGGCTATACCGCCGGTGGGGACTTTCACCCCGCCCTGAAGAAATATGTTCAATTAACTGAATTGTAGCACCAACACTGGCTATTGTCAAGAATTTCAAGTCTTAGATAAGCCCCCGTACCGCTTCCAACGCCTTATCATAATCCGGATGCGTGGTCACTTCAGGTACATACTCCACATACCGCACGGTGTTATCGCGGTCCACTACCACGATTCCTCTGGTCAGCAATCGCAGCTCATCAATAACAAATCCGTATTTCTCTCCAAAATCAAGATCCTTGTGGTCCGAAATCACATGAATGTTTTCAATGCCTTCTGCTGCACAGTATCTCTTTTGAGCAAAGGGAAGATCCACCGTTATGGTGACAATATCCACATCCTTTTTCAGTTCACCGGCCTCCTGATTAAAGCGAATGGTCTGCAGGGAGCATATGCCTGTATCGATGGAAGGGGCCACACTGATTATCTTCACCTTCCCTGCGGTGTTCTCATAGAATTCAAACGTCCCCAGCTCCTGAGTGACTGCCGTAAAATTCGGTGCCTTCATTCCTGTTTCAATTGCTTTGCCTCTCAACGTCACTCCATTTCCACCCATTTTCACATTGTCTTTTCTCATATGTTCCTCCACGTAATATGTAATCGTTACATCTTTGTTTTTATTATAATCTATTGCCCCAATAAATCAACATCTTTTTATTTCCATAGCGATTCTTATTCACCCTGCACCCGGGGAAATTCAATTTCAAAAAGAACGCCGCGTCCTTCTGTACTGGTCAGGTTTATGGTGCCTCCCATCTTCTCTGTAACCAGCTGATGAACAATATTGAGACCTAAACCGCTTGTTCTCCGCTCCCTGTCCGTTGTATAAAAGGGCTCGTAGACACTTCCTATATCCCTGGAGGGAATACCACGGCCGTCATCTCGATAAAGCATTAGAATTCGCTCGCCTCCATCAATGATTTCAACCGTGATATGTCCGCCGCTTCTGTTCTGGAAGCCGTGCTGAAGGGAGTTTGTGATAAGATTCGTAAGTATTTGAGAGAGGGTTCCCGGAAATCCGGTTACCTCCACTTCTTCGTCACAGATTACTTCTACCCGATGTCCTCCCTTACGAATCCTGGCGCTCAGACTCAGAACCATTTCGTCGATATAGCTCTTAAGATTAAATGTTCGCCGCTGACCGCTGCACTGATCCACCGATACATCCTTAAAGCTCTCCACAAGCTCCTGCGTCCTTTTTAGGTTTGCCTCCATCATGGTGGAATCTTCCTCCATGCGGGACAGGAGTACCTGAAGTTCAATCATTCGGGGATCATCCTCGGACATGCCGGTTCTTACGGATGAAATAAGGTCCTGAAGATCGGAGTTGAGGGACCGGACAATCCCAACCGGGATATTGATTTCGTGGGTGATCCCAGCCACCAGGTTCCCGAGCACAGAGAGTTTTTCACTCTGCATAAGCTGATCCTGTGTCGATTCCAGTATCTGAAGGGATTCCTGCAACTCTCTGGTACGTTCTTGAACCTGGACCTCTAGGGCTTCGTTGGACATCATCAGTGCATCCTTTGCCTCCTGACGGGTGGTTACCATCTGGTTCGCCAAGTTGCCCATACTGGCAAATTCCTGTATCTGAATATGGTTGATATCGATTAAAATGTTCTCTTTAGCCGCTCGTTTAAAAAAAGTCATGAACGCGATAAAATCATTACGCAATTTCAACGTCTGCCGCCGTATAACCCATATGAACATCAGCGAGGTGCACAGGATGAGAACAAGAACCTCTGCCGCCGTTTTATAAAAATGCCTCTTAACATCACTGACATTCCACTCTTCCCCGCTCTTAACCGGTTTAACCGGAACCTCTACGCCGATTGTCCACTCCCACTTAGGCATGGCCTGTATATATACCGCTGTCCTGTACGGCTCACCGGCAAGGTCCAAGTCGTCTCGAATATAGCTGTAACCCGCGGGATTTGAGGCAGAATAGGCCATCTCCTCTTTGATTACCGCCTGTTTCTCTTCCTCTGTTCGCAACAATTCCGGCAAAGCCGTGCCTGCTCCTGATTCAGTATAACGGGAAACCAGCTCTTTTCCGGATTCATCAATAATAAACACCTTGACTCCGCTTTCTGAAGTAAAATTACTGTATCGCTTAATGATGTCCTGGCGAACCTCGGCTTTGGCATCCTCATAATACTCCCCGGTACCGATGTACCAGTCATAAGGATCCAGCCTCTTTACGTAGGATATTTTTAAGCGGACATCGTCATCCGGATCATTGGGCCGTGGCCAATAGCCTGTCACAAAGCCCTCTCCCTGCTCCTCAACAATACGGATCTCCTGTTCGACAATCCTCTGTCCCTTAAAATCTGTAATCTCCAGAACGCTGGTTCCTTCCAGTTCCGGCCGGGAAGGGTACAAAACCGCTACCCCCTCCAAGGTATCAATAAAATAGTAGCCGCGACCATCAAAAAAACGGGGAACTCGGAGGGTTTCGACAACCGCCTGCTGAACCGCCGCCATATTCTTCGTTCTGTTATGCTCAAATATGGAAAGTGCCTGAGTATATCCTTCCTGTACCCTTGTTTTTACCTTTTCTTCAATTTGTGAAACAATAGCACCCTCTCTATAGTCCACATAACCGGTTATCGCCTCAATCTGTTTCTTGGCATCCGCCTTGGCAATAGCTGTTTCATGGTCAATAACATGACTGATTTGCTGGCTGAATATGTGATTTAACTGAACGATCCAAAGGATTCCCGTAACTGCTCCCAAGATCAGAGTTGCCCCCAGAAGACTTCTGGTAAACTCCCCTGCAATGCTTCTTCTACTCATAATTACTCCTTAGAAACATGTTATACCTATATATACCGACACCCGCTCCATCTAATCATGAATCTTATAAAAGTGTTTCACCACTATGAGAACGGGTATCAACTATTCAAATACATTTATAAAGGAGAGCCCCATGGCCCTTGTAATTTTCGAATCCCATCTTGAAGCAAAACAAGGAACACCTCTTTCGGATCTTTTAGAGGAGGCCCCCTTCAAGATCAAGATTCCCTGCGGAAAAGGCAAGTGTGGCAAATGCAAATGCCGTGTTAGCGGAGATGTGAACCCACCTACAGCCAATGAGAAGAAACACCTCAGTGAAAAGGATCTGGCCGCCGGATACCGACTGGCCTGTGAGGTGATTGTGGAAGGGGAGGTCCATGTGACGAGGGCGGACAAAAAGAAAAAATAGAGCGGGGCTGCCCCAAATGATTTTTATCATTGAAGGCAGCCCCCCTTTTTTCTATTGCACCTCAATTATCAGTTCTCTTTTCAACATTCTTTGAAACTCTGACCGGTACTGAGCCACGGCCGCCACCTCCAGAGAAAGATCCACGGTACCCTGCAGCTTCAACCGCACCGCCTTCTTGTCCCACTGGATCTCCACTGCTTCCACCAATCCCGCCTCGCTTCGGTCGAGCTTTTCCGCCACCTTGAGGAAGAGCGCCAGCCGCCTTATGTCCTCATAGTCCTTGGCGTTCATGACCGCCCGGTATTTATGCCACTCCTCCCTGAAGGATGATTCCCGATGATGCCCTACCAGAAAGGCCGCCAGCACCCGTTCCCTGTTGGATATCCCGTTGAGATCGGCATTCATCACCAGATAGAATCCATGGTAATGATGGTTGAAATAATCGATGTGCATACCGATATCATGCAGCCGGGCTGCCACGTGGAGTATTTTCCGATGAAAGTCTGAGAATCTGTGGATCTCCGCCAGTTGATCGAACATCCCCATACATAGGGCATCCACTCTTTTTGCGTGTAAACCGTTTACATCATACCGCAGCATCAAATTTTCCAGGCTGTGCTCCAATACGTCATCCACCAGTTCACCCTCGGGGGCAAGAAGCACACGCTTGAAGAACAGGCCGTCACGAAGCCCGTTGCCGCTTATGATGAGTTTTTTACTGTCGATCAGCTCCATGGCACACTTGATGGGCACGATCCCTCCCACCATAAGGTCCGCTCTGGATTTGCCCACCCCGGATATGGATTTCAGATCCTCCACCGTGCTGGTGATCACCTTTTGATAGACCAGATCGACCTCCTGATCCGTTATCTGATAGTTGTGGATGGTGAGAACCGGAAACTGAACCCGGTTCTTGTCTATCTTGCCAATGGTGCGGATGATGCCGCCCAGGCCCAGAACCGGAAGCCCCTTGGCCTTCCGTAGCCATTTTACGGCTTTGAATTCCTTTAGGATGAACGCTCTGAGCCTGTCGATATCCGCCTGTACAGGATCCTTGCTCACAAACCGTTCCGACAGGGTTACGGAACCGAATGGAAGGCTGATGCTTTCCATGATCTGTCGTCCGGAAACCCAGACCAACTCCGTGCTGGCACCTCCGATATCCACCACCAGACAGTCCGGCGCGTCGATGGTGTTCATTACCCCGAGATAGTCGTAGTACGCTTCATCGTGGCCGGATATCACTTCAAACTCCATGGCCGTTCTGTTTCGGATTTCATCCAGGAACACCTGCTGATTTTTCGCCTGTCGTACCGCCGCAGTGGCAACCCCGTGAACAGACTCCACGTGATAGACATCAATCAGTTTCCTGAACAGGGTCAACGCCTCAACCGTGCGTCTTATCGGCTCGGACTTCAGTGTCTTTTCCGCCCCCATGCCTTGACTCAGCCGCACCATCTGCTTTGCCTGATCCATCAGGTAATAGGATCCGTTATCATTTATCTGTATGATATTCATCCTCACAGAGTTTGAACCCAGGTCTATAAAGGCGATTCGTTTCATTGAGCACTCCTTCTTTAATCTTCTTCATTGTATACTTCTAAACCATACCCCTGTTTTCCTGCAATCACACAACAGCTTTCTGAATTACCTCAAAAAAAATCCAGCCCTCTGCGTCGGATGTTTCTGTACACAAAGGGCTGGATGGTCACTATTTAGTTCAGCGTCTTGGTTTTCTCAATACCACTCAGGTAATCTTCAATCTCTTCCATCAGATCCTCCGGCATATGCAGGATCTGCAGTCCGCTTCGAGACCCGGTGGGCCCGTTGGACGTCCACAGCACCTTGGCGGTTATACGATAATATTCATTGCTGAAGCACAGATCAAAGCTGATCAGCTTATCTTTGCTCAAGGGCTCGTGGGTTTTTATCCCAATTCCGTCAGAGGAGATGTCCACCAGACTGATATCGGAAGAGGACTTGAACTCCGCATCAAAATCGGGAGCTTCTGCGCTTCGAATAGCCCAGTTTTCAGGACTTGTGGCTCGGGTGGTCTGTCTTCGGTTCTTATCCCTCATCATGGTGATCACTCCCCCTTCTTTAAGTCTATTTACCCTTTTATCGGCAGTTTCAAACGACTTCTGAAGTGGCAAGGCTTATCCTGCGACAACTGTAGTTTCCGTTTCCCGACGGTCGGAATCCAAGTACCTGACAGTTGCCAAGACGGAACCGATGAAATTCATCCTCTGTAGGCTTTGTCAGCATTCGGTAGAGGATACGGGCCACGGCACCGTGTGTCACAATCAGTACCTTTTTCTCTACTGCGCTTATCTCATCAATCACCGGCTGCAATCTAACCATAACCTCCCGGTTAGATTCACTTCCGTTGGGTGAAAGATCAAGAATCGATCGCATATCCCGAAGAATTTCTCCATACTCCGCGTTTATCTCTTCCGGCCGCATACCCTGCAAAGCGCCAAAGTCTTTTTCTCTGAGCCCCTGGCGGATAATCAGGGCGGCCCCTGTTTCCGCTTCAATAAGCTCTGCGGTTTTTCTGGCCCGGAGCATAGGAGATGCGTATATGGTCTGGATGCCGTGTTCTTTAAGAGCCCTGGCAGCAATTTCTGCCTGCCGGACACCATTGCCGTTAAGCGGTGTATCCAGGGTTCCTTGAAGGCGTCCCTGGGCGTTCCAGTCGGTTTCGCCATGGCGGATCAGGAGAATCTCTTTCAAGGCCCCTCCTAGCAGTCGCAGCCACAGCCGCCGCTGCTGTCACTGCCGCAGCCGCCACCGCAACCGCTTCCACAGCCACTGGCCATGTTGGCCGGCTTCACCAGAAAACCGTCCTGAACAAAGTCGATGATCCACTCATCATATGCCTGAACCAGTTCCTGATCCATAACCAGCTTGAAATTTCCGCACTCGTATACTGCATCCTCCGCTACGGCCGGATCAAGAGCCAGTCCGAAGGCCGGTCCGCTGCACTGCATGCCGGATACGAAAATCCGGACAGTCCGCTCCCTGTCTGCATTCTGATCAAGAACCGCAGCGATTTCATTGATGGTAGTTTCGTTGATTTGAACGTTCATAAGGTTCTCCTTGAGTTAATCCTGACGGATTATGATTTGTTTTTCTGTTTCAACCCATTCTACACCAAAACCCAACTGTTCGGATACAGATCTTAATGGAATCAGCAGCCTGCCGTTGATAATCCGGGGGCGTTCCCCCAAAACAACCGGGGCGCCGTTGACCACCCCATTGGCAGAATCTGCATTCAGGATGATCTTCTGATCGGCAGATAGGATTGTAACCGTTCGCTCCTGAGCATTCCACTGTACTGTCGCTCCCAACTGCTCGAAAACTCCCCGAACGGGAATCATGGTAGCCCCCGCGGGGTTGACCGGTGATACATCCAATGTTACAGACCGGTTCTCTGAACCCTGCTTCATAACGATGGTCGGTTGATCAAGGGTCAGGGTTACGGTTCGAATATATCGAACCGGCGACGTTGCCTTTTCGCTGCCCAGAACACCCTCCGCAACCTTGCTTCCCTGACTGTCTATAGTGATTTTTGCCGTGCCAAATTTATCGACGGTGAAATAAAGGGGTACGGACCATACGCCTGCGGCTTTGACTGAGCTGGCGTCGCCTCTTTGGATCGTAAGCCCCATGGTGCGGTCGTCAACACGGCGCATTTCCGTAATACTTCCGTTTTCAATACCGGAAACAGCGCTTGCCTTCAGCATAGCCTGGGCATTGAGCCGGCTGTCGCTGTCTGAAAACCATGTGCCGTTTTCAAGGACCAGCCTGAAGCTCTGCTTTTCTGAAAAGGCATTAGGCTGGGGCTCCTTGATGGTTATCCACTGCTGGTTTTCCGGGGTGAAGCGGTATCCCGCATAGAGATTGTTCCCTCCGGGGACTGTGGCCATATCGTATATTCCGCTGGTTACAAGACTGTCCCGGCCGTCAATCTCGAGACTTATAACACCGGCATCGACAGCCCGGGCATAGATGGGAATATTCCACCAAGCCTCCTGTCCTGCGGCACCGCCACGGTTCAGGGTGACCTCTAGGGCAGATTCTCCAAGGCGCATGACATTGATCGCCGAAAGAGCATCACTTTTCAACGTGTCCAGCGCCATTTGGTCTGGACCGCTCCCGCTGCTGTTTTCAAACCATTCTCCGTTTTGAATCTTCAACCGGAATGAAACCGGACCGGCGGCAAAGTCGCTGGCATTATGCTCTGCTATATGCAGATAGACAAATGCATTGCCGGGTTTAAACTGATAATCCTCTTTAACGGAAAGAACCCGATCAACACTATTCTCACTGGCTCCAAAGGTCGGAGTCAGGCTTATGGCTGCCACCAACACGAGCAGCATCAGTTTTTTCATACCACATCACTCCTTTCATCATAGGCTTCTCCTCCTATTATACCACCCACAAGAACATCTAACCCTCCGGAGTGGCTTTGTAACAGAAAAGTAATTTCATTTGATATTCATTATCACTATAAGTGTAACAAAATACCGCCCGGATGAAAAGCGGTATTTTTTACATAACTCGGAGATAAAAAAGCCTGTTGTCGGTTTCATAATGAGGAAAGTGGATTCGCTGAATATCCTCGATGAAAAAATAAGGGTTCAGCAGCTCCTCCAGCGCCTCATTGGATATGTTCCATAGGTAAAGACCTGATTCTTCCTGATAAAAATCCTCTCCCAGCTTGTGATAGGAGGGGTCTGAATCAATAATCTCTTTGGGTTGCCATGCGTTCAGTTTCAGCAGAACCCGGCCCCGATAGACCAGCACCCGGTGGATCTGCTTGATGAGATCGAAGGCATCCTCCGGAAGCATGTTGTCAATGATGTTAAATACAACAGCACCCTTAAAGCTGGCAGGCTCCAGTTCATGCAGACATCGAAGACCTCCGCTGACAAAAAAGGCACGTTCCTTCATCCCATAATCCTCTGCCACCGTATTGGCAAGATGAATGGCTTGCTGTGATAAGTCAATCCCAACCCCTCGCTGAACGCCCTTTTGCACAAGACGAAGCAGAACCCGACCGCTCCCGCAACCATAATCAATGATGCTGTCCGCTCCAGCCGCCAGCCAATCCAGAGCATTCTCCAACAATTCCTGCGAAATGGTTTCTGTAGGGTTATAATGTCTCACTTTTTCAAATACCTGATCCCAATAAGCTGTGGTCAGTTCATAGCCTTTCATTCTGCCACCTCAGGCCCTCTATACGTGCTGCATTTATTATATCACAGCTGCATACCTGCAGGCATAGAGGCTTCCAAGGAAATACCTTTTTAAATTCTAAAGCAGGGGTGCCCTGCTTCAGAATTTTGCAATATCTGTTCGATATTGAGCCCCTGAGAATTCAACCATTCCGGCATTTTTAAGACATCGGCTCCGGGCTATCTCATAACTCTCTCCAATACTTGTAAGGTTGATCACTCTGCCCCCGGACGTGACAATTTCCCCGTTATCCTTGGCTGTGCCGGCATGGAATGCCATGCCATCCCGTATCTTGTCCAGTCCGGTAATAGGAAGTCCTCTGACAGAAGTTTCCGGATATCCGGGGGATGCCATCACCACTGTAACCGCCTTATCATCGGACCATTCCAGCTTCACATCCGCCAGGCGGTGATCACATACCGCTTCAAGAACGTCGGCCAAATCGCTTTTCAATCTAACCAAAATGGATTGGGTCTCCGGATCACCAAAACGCACATTGAACTCCAACACCTTGATTCCCGTCGGGGTCATCATGATCCCGATGAAAACAAGACCGCGATAGTCGTAATTTTCTGCTGCTATTCCTTGCATGAACGGCTTCAACACAAGCTCCTGAACCTCACCTGCAATGGCATCCGTATAGTCCGGATTTGGGGAACAGGTGCCCATCCCCCCGGTGTTCAAGCCGCCATCGCCATCCAGAGCACGCTTGTAATCCCGGGCGCTTTCCAGCGGAAGGATGGTGATTCCGTCCACCAGACAGAGCACGGAGGCTTCGATACCGGTGAGGAATTCCTCTATCACAACGGTTTTTCCGGCTGCACCGAATTTTTCTTCCAGCATCATTTCCTTGAGAGCCGCCTCTGCTTCCTGTCGGTTCTCTGCAATGACGACACCTTTTCCGGCCGCCAGGCCGTCGGCCTTAATCACCACCGGAAACCCATAATCCTCCAGATGGTCCATGGCATTGTCCAAGCTGTCGAATTCGCCGTAGGCCGCGGTTGGAATGCCATATTTCATCATAAATTCCTTGGAAGCTTTTTTGCTTCCTTCCAAGGCTGCAGCTTCCTGGTCTGGTCCGAAGATTTGAAGCCCGGCTTCCCTAAACAGATTCACAATTCCCGCAACCAGAGGCATTTCCGGACCCACAATAGTCAGATCAATCCCTTTGTCCACGGCAAAGTCCCTTAACGCCTCCAGCTGATCGACGCCAATGGAGACACATTCAGCAATTTCACCAATTCCAGGATTCCCTGGGGCCGCATATATCTTCTGAACCCGAGGGCTTTGCGCCAGCTTCCAGACCAACGCATGCTCTCTACCGCCGCTACCGATGACAAGAACTTTCATAACACACCTCCAGGATTAAAAACATAAAGCCTAGCCGCAGATTAAAGGCGCTGAGGTGTGACGGGTTCTGTTGACCTCCCCCTCGAGAGGGAGACGAGGCAACACCGCGCACATAATCAGTCCGCTTCATCTGCGGCAAAATGTCTAATGGTTAAAATGCCTTGTACCGGTAAATACCATGGCGATGCCGAGACGGTTGGCTGCATCGATCACTTCCTGATCCCGCATGGCGCCGCCCGGCTGAATGATGGCGGTAATCCCCGCCTTTGCTGCCGCTTCGATGGAATCGGAAAACGGAAAGAAGGCGTCGGAAGCCAACACCGCACCCCGGGATTTTTCACCTGCCTGGTTCACTGCAATTTCCAGTGCACCCACACGGTTTACCTGCCCTGGCCCGATTCCAACCGTAACACCGTCCTTCACGAGAACAATGGCATTGGATTTCACATGCTTGCATACACTCCAGGCAAAGATCAGACTCGTCATCTCATCTTCTGTCGGTGCCTTATCCGTAATGGTTTCCAGTTTTTCGTAGGTAGCGCGGTTAATATCTTGAACAAGAAGGCCGCCGGTAACCCGTTTGAAGGTGTATTGATCCTCCGTTCCGGCAAACGCCGACGCTTCCATCCGAATCAGTCGGATATTTTTTTTCTTCTGAAGTACTTCAAGGGCATCCTTCTCAAATTCCGGCGCCAGAATAATCTCAAGGAACGTTTTTTCGAGTTCCAGAGCGGTTTCCAGATTCACCGACCGGTTCAGCGCTACGATACCGCCGTAGATGGATACCGGATCGGCCCCATGGGCTTTCTGATAGGCCTCGCAGAGAGTCTTTCCAACCGCCACTCCGCAGGGATTGGCGTGCTTGACCGCTACGGCTGCCGGTTCTGAAAACTCGCGGATAATGGTCATGGCCGCATCACCGTCTGCGATATTGTTGTAGGACAGTTCCTTTCCATGGAGCTGCTCCCCGGCTGCAATGCTCCCGATCACCGCTATGGGCTGCTTGTAGAACGCCGCCTGCTGATGGGGATTCTCACCATAACGGAGATCCTGAACCTTTTCAAAGGTAAGCGTCAGCTTTTCAGCCCAGGGATTGATATTCGCCGCTTTCATAAGGTATTGGGCAATCAGGGCATCATAAGCCGCTGTATGCTGGAACACCTTTACCGCCAGCTCGTAACGGAGGGCTTTGTCGGCAGCGGAGGGCGCCTTTATGGAATCGAGAACCTTCCCGTAATCCATGGGATCCACCAGCACGAATACATCTGCATGATTCTTCGCCGCACTTCGCAGCATAGAAGGGCCGCCGATATCAATCTGCTCAATGGCTTCCGGCAAGGTGACATTGGGATTCGAAATGGTTGCCTTGAACGGATACAGATTGATGACCACCAGATCGATGGGCATAATCCCCAGCTTGGCGATCTGCGCCATATGTTCCGGCAGGTCCCGGCGGGCAAGAAGGCCCCCGTGGATGGCGGGGTGAAGGGTTTTAACCCGCCCGTCCAGACACTCGGGAAAGCCGGTTACATCGGAAACCGCCGTGACCGGCACGCCTGCCTTGCTGAGCAGATCGGCCGTTCCGCCGGTGGATAGGATCTCAAAATCCAAGGCAATAAGCGCCTGTGCGAATTCGAGAATCCCCGCTTTATCGGAAACGCTTATAAGTGCACGTTTTTTCATAAAAACCTCCAGATTAAAATCCATTGCCGCAGATGTCGCAGATGAAAAGCGATGGGTTATGACTACGTTCACCAAAGGCTGTCATTCATTGAATTTGCAGCAATACACCAGATACACCATATAGCACGCAGTCAGGAGCAGTAAATCACCCTTGGTCTTCATCTGCGACATCTGCGGCTAAAGGTTTAAATCCTTATTTATCCATGGCCTTCCATCGATCCACTGGATCCTGTCTTCGGCCGCGGCCTTCACCGCCTCCAGCAGTATCCGGTGTTCAACGACAAGCACCCGCTTTTGCAGGGACTCTGCCGTGTCGTCGGGAAGAACGGGTACGGTTTCCTGAAGCAGGATCGGCCCTGTGTCCGCGCCTTCGTCGACAAAATGCACCGTGGCCCCGCTTACCTTTACGCCCCGGTCAAGTGCTGCCTCGTGTACCTTCAGGCCATGGTAGCCCATGCCGCAGAACGAGGGGATCAGGGCCGGATGAATGTTGAGGATCCGCCGGGTATAACGCTTTGTTACTTCCGGGGGCAGGATATCGAGATACCCGGCCAGGACAACCCAGTGGATACCACGGGTCTCCAGGGCTTCCAGAAGCGCCTGGCCGCGGGTCTGGGCTTCTGGATAATTTCCCCGCCCGATATAGAGCGCTTCCACCCCTGCCGCCTTGGCCCTTTCCAGGCCGAAGGCATCCCGGCGGTTCGATACGACCAGTACGATGCTTGCAGCCCTGCTGTCCGAACAGATTCCGTCCAGAAGCACCTGAAGATTTGTGCCGCCTCCGGAAACAAGGACAGCAATCCGCTTTATTTCCATAGCTGAACCTTTCCTGTACCCGGAACCATTTCGCCAATGCGGCAAACCGTTTCGCCAAGCGATTCGGCGACTTTCAGAAATTCTGCTTCACGGGCAGGGTCAATGGCCATGACCATGCCGAGACCCATGTTGAAGGTGTTGAACAGATCATCCTCTTCAAGACCCGCTTCACGGGCCATCACCTGGAACACAGGCAGGATCGGCCAGCTGCCGATTTGGATGCGTGCATCCAGTTCCTTGCCGTACATCCGGGGAATATTCTCATGGAATCCGCCCCCGGTGATATGGGCCATACCGTGAATTGCACCGGTTTTCATCAGCTCCAGTACCGGCTTGACATAAATCCGAGTTGGCGTTAAAAGCGTTTCGCCCAGGGTTCCCGACAGGCCGTCAATTGTATCCGTTACCCCCATGCCCAGCTTGTCGAAGAAGAGCTTACGCACCAGGGAAAAGCCATTGGAATGAACGCCGCTGGAGGGCAATCCGTAAAGGATATCCCCTGCCGCCACCTTGCTGCCGTCGATGATGCGGCTTCGGTCTACAACCCCCACGGCAAAACCGGCGATATCGTATTCCCCTTCGGCGTAAAAGCCCGGCATTTCCGCGGTTTCCCCTCCGATAAGGGAACAGCCCGCCTTGATACAGCCCTCGGCCACACCCTTGACGATATCGGCGGCAACCTCCGCTTCCAGCTTGCCCGTGGCGATGTAATCAAGAAAGAACAGGGGCGTGGCCCCCTGACAAAGCACATCGTTGACGCACATGGCTACAGCATCTTCCCCTACGGTATCGTGGCGGTCCATAAGGAATGCAATCTTCAGCTTGGTTCCCACCCCGTCGGTTCCGGCTACCAGTACCGGCTCCGTAAGGTTGGTCATATCCAGCTTGAACAGGGCTCCGAAACTGCCGAGCCCTGTCAATACGCTGGGGGTGAAAGTGCGCTGAACGTGTTTCTTCATCATATCCACTGCCCGGTATCCCTCTTCAATGGATACACCGGCATCTGCATAGGTCAGTTTGCTCACTTTGCCCCTCCTTCTATTTTTTTTCAAGCAAGAACTTATCTACTTCATCCGGAACCGCCATGGGGTAATCTCCGCTGAAGCAGGCGGTGCAAAGGTTCACGCCACCGGTGCCGATGGATTCTACCAAGCCCTCTTTGCTGATGAATCCAAGGCTGTCCGCGTGGATCATCTCACGGATCTCTTCAACGCTGTGCATGGCGCCAACCAACTGCTGCCGGTTGGGCGTATCGATTCCGAAGTAGCAGGAATAGCAGACCGGCGGGGAGGATACACGGACGTGAACCTCTTTGGCCCCGGCTTCCTTCAGCATATCCACAATGCGGCGGGAGGTGGTACCGCGAACGATGGAATCGTCGATAAGCACCAGCCGCTTCCCTTCCACATTCTCTTTAAGCACGTTGAGTTTCAGGCGTACGGCCAGCTCCCTGGACTTCTGATCCGGCTGAATGAAGGTCCGGCCCATGTATTTGTTCTTGATCAGTCCCACCAGATAGGGAATGCCGGAGGCCTCCGCATAACCGGTAGCCGCAGCGGTTCCGGAATCGGGTACCGCCATGACCAGATCCGCCACTGCAGGGTGCTCTTTTGCCAAGATCTTTCCGGCTTCCCGACGGGTACGGTATACGCTGCGGCCGTCCATAATGCTGTCCGGCCGTGCGAAATAGACATATTCAAACGAGCAAACCGCTTTTTTGCGGGAGGTATCATAATAGAACGAATTTACACCGGTTTCATCAATAATGACAATTTCTCCCTTATCGATATCCCGCATGAATTTGGCCCCCACCACGTCCAGGGCACAGGTTTCAGAGGCCAGCACATAGCCGTCGTCCAGCATGCCCAGGCAAAGCGGCCGAAGGCCGTTTGGATCCCGCACACCAATGAGCTTGCCGTCCCATAGGATCGTAAGGGCATAGGCCCCCTTGATCTGCTTCACCGTTTCAATCAGAGCGTCCTTGAAGCCCAGCTTGTAATTGCGGGCAATGAGATTGGCGATTACTTCACTGTCGATGGAGGTCTGAAAAATGGAGCCCTCTTCTTCCAGCTGGTCTCTCAACTCGGCGGCATTGATCAGGTTGCCGTTATGACCCAGGGCGATGCTGCCGCCCTTGTATTGCACGACCAGGGGCTGAGCGTTGTTCACAAAGCTTTGTCCGGTGGTGGAATAGCGCACATGGCCGATGCCGATGTCACCCTCCAGTTTGCCCAAGGTCCTGTCATTGAACACTTCCTGAACCAGGCCCATTTCTTTATAAGAATTAATTTGTCCGCCACTGGAAACCGCAATTCCTGCGCTTTCCTGTCCACGGTGCTGCAGGGCCACAAGGCCGAAGCAGATCATCTGAGGCACATTGTCGCGACCAGGTGCGTGGATTCCCATAACACCGCATTCTTCACCTAACTTATCCCAAGGCATTTCATGAGTTTGCATTTTCAAGTCCTTTCTATTCTCTGTTTTAAACCTCAGCCCAATGCAGAAATCCAGAATCAATTCAAAAAGCTCTGCCACGGATATCACGGATTTTCACGGATTGAAGATTTGTTCCGCATAAAGCGTACCATTTTATGAATCTTCTCCGTGCTTATCTGTGTTATCCGTGGCTATGAATTTTTTTAGTCTTCTATCCGGTGCAATACTTCCTGGTATACTTCCTCAACACCGCCAAGATCCCTGCGGAAGCGGTCTTTATCCAGTTTCTTGTTGGTCTCTACGTCCCAAAGGCGGCAGGTATCCGGGGAGATTTCGTCGGCCAGAATCACCTTCCCCTCATACATACCGAACTCCAGCTTGAAATCGATGAGCTTCATCTTGCGTTCAAGGAAGTAGGCTTTAAGCAGATCGTTGACGCGGAAGGCGTATTCCCGGATCACAGCCAGTTGTTCCCGGGTTGCCAAACCCATGGCCACGGCGTGGTCATCATTGATCAGAGGATCCCCGAAGGCATCGTTCTTGTAGCTGAACTCCAGAGTGCTGATCTGAAGCGGCGTCCCCTCTTCAATACCCAGCCGCTTGGACATGGAGCCTGCAGCAACGTTGCGGATAATGACTTCCAAGGGGAGGATCGTTACCGCCTTGACCACCATCTCCCGATCATTCATCAGCTCTTCAAAGTGCGTGGGAACGCCATTGGCTTCCAGCATCTTGAACAGATGGGCTGACATCCGGTTGTTCACAACTCCCTTTCCCAGGATGGTGCCCTTCTTCTCGCCGTTGAAAGCAGTGGCATCGTCCTTATATTGCACCACATAACGCTTAGGATCCTCCGTGCGGTAAACCCTTTTGGCCTTTCCTTCGTACAGCATCTCCTGCATTTCCATGATCATCCTCCATCAATGGTTGATTTTTTCCTGTAACGCGCGATCCTTCTCTCGAACCTCCCGCGCCATCTGTTCTTTATATGCCTTCATTTTTTCCCGGAGCTCAGGATGCTTTCCACCCATGATCTGAGCTGCCAAAAGCGCCGCATTTTCTGATCCGTTGACAGCCACCGTGGCCACCGGAATGCCCTTAGGCATTTGAACCATCGCCAGGAGCGCATCCATCCCATCAAACGTACTGCTGTAAATCGGAAGGCCGATAACCGGCAAAGGCGTCACCGCTGCCAGCACTCCCGGAAGATGAGCCGCTTTCCCAGCCGCGGCGATGATCACCTCAAAACCATCGGTTTCCGCGCTCTTTGAAAACTCTATGGCATCATCCGGCGTTCTGTGGGCCGACATCACTCTAACTACATAGGGAATTTCGAAGCTTTTCAATATCTCGAGTCCCTTGGATACCACATCAAAATCGGAATCGCTCCCCATTATAACAGCCACTTTCATGGTTTGGTCCCCTTTCAAAGGTGAATTTAATCGATCTGCTACCTCCATCTTATCAGAGCAGATTTCCCCCCGCAAGCAATATTCGTATTATATTTAGATTAATTCTTGTTAATGTTCGTCATATAACGAACATTAACAATTGCTATTTGAAGTAATTAACCCCAGAACGGAATATTCCCATATCCATCGGTCCCTGTACATTTCGGTAAAGCCCCTCACGGTAACGCTCTGTATGCCCCATTTTTCCGAACACACGTCCGTCGGGGCTGTAAAGACCCTCGATGGCTTCTGTGGAACCGTTGAGATTCCATTTTCCGTCCCCGGACACATTTCCGTCTATGTCAACATACTGAGTTGCAACCTGCCCGTTCCGAATCATCTCCTCAAGGAATTCCGGCCGGGCTACAAACCGTCCTTCGCCATGGGAAAGAGGCACCAGCCATTGGCTGTCCAGAGCCGTTTCGTTCATCCACGGGGACATCTTGCTGGCAACCCGTATTCTCGCCAGTGTGGACACATGACGTCCAATCCGGTTGTACGTCAGCGTAGGGAATTCAGGCTCCAGATCCAGGATTCGCCCGTGGCTGATGAGACCCAGCTTAATCAGTGCCTGGAAGCCGTTGCATATGCCGATTACAAGACCGTCCCGTTCGGTGAGCAGCTCGGTTACGGCATCCTGTATCCGGGGATTGCGGAATACGGCGGCGATGAATTTGCCCGATCCGTCCGGCTCGTCACCGGCGCTGAAGCCCCCCGGGATGGCGATGATCTGAGAGGATCGGATTGCCTTTTCCAGGGCTGAGATGGATTCCTCAATCGCCAAAGGCGTCATATTCCGAAATACGTGGACAGCGGCTCTGGCTCCCGCCTCTTCAAAGGCTCTGGCTGTATCGTCCTCGCAATTGGTACCGGGAAAAACCGGAACAACGACCTTGGGTTGAGCAACCTTGTTTTTACAGACAAGGGCGGTTCCCCCGGTGTGTGTGAAGCGTCTCACTGCGCCGCTATCCGGACCTGTGGTTGGAAAAATCGATTCCAGAGGCCGCTCCCAGCTTTGCTGCGCTTCCTCCAGCGCCATGGTTCCAGTACCATAGCGGACCACCGGTTCCGGAATGGTTGTTCCGATAACGACCGCCGGCAGACCCGCCAGATCAGAGGGGGCACACATCCCGTTCCATTCCACCAGCAGCGAGCCATAGGCCGGTTCAAACAATGCCCCCGGAGTCAGGCTTGAATTGAGGGCGACCCCTATTCTGTTTCCAAACCCATTCTTTCCGATCTGGGCCGCGACACCGCCAATATCTACCGCACTGGCAGACAACAGCTTGCCAGATGCCTTCCATGGGCCGATTTTCTCCGCCAATCGCTTGAACATATCAAAATCCGGCATTTCATTGGCATCTCTGGAAACCTTCAGAAGAACCAGATCATTTCCGGGCCCTTTCAGTTCTGGTGTGATCACCATCCTGTCATCCACCGGTGTCACGGCAAACGCCACCAGGGTTGGAGGCACATTCAGGTCTTTGAAGGTGCCGGACATGCTGTCCTTCCCTCCGATGGCCGCCGTATCAAGGGCACTTTGCACCGTCAGCGCACCCAAAAGAGCGCTGACCGGTTTGCCCCATTTTTCAGGTGAATCGCCCAATTTCTCAAAGTATTCCTGTAAGGTATACCGCATTCTGCCGATATCCCCTCCCAGGGCTGCTGTTTTAGCCGCAGCCAACAGAAGCGCGTACACGCTGCCGTGGAACGGACTCCACTGCGCCAGCTCCGGATCGTATCCATGGGTCATGATGGTTGCCGTGTGGGTGGTGTGCCCTCCCACAGGGATCCGTGCCACCATTCCCTCAACCGGTGTCATCTGATGTTTTCCGCCCAAAGGCATCATCACCGATCGGGAGCCGATGGTGCTGTCGAACCGCTCTGTCATTCCCTTTTGGGAAGCGACATTCAGCCTTGACATTGTATTGAGCCACTCCGCCTTCCAATTGCCGTCAAACTCCTGATGGGATTTAAAGGGTGATTTCTCTATAGCAGGGGCCGTCACATGAGCCTTGCTTGTCTGGGGGATCCCGCTGGTATTGAGAAATTCACGGGAAAGATCCAGGATGGTCTTGCCACGCCAAACCATGCGCAGACGTCCGCTGTCTGTAATCCGGGCTACCACAGCCGCCTCCAGGTTTTCTTCAGAAACGCCGTCCATAAACGCCTTCAGGCTGTCCGGTGATATCACCACCGCCATGCGCTCCTGAGATTCGGATATGGCCAGCTCTGTGCCGTCAAGACCATCGTATTTCAATGGAACCGCATCCAATTCAATATCAATGCTGTCTGCCAGCTCGCCGATGGCCACCGATACGCCCCCCGCTCCGAAATCATTGGAGCGTTTGATCATGCCGCTTACCACCGGATTTCTGAAAAGCCGCTGGAGCTTGCGCTCGGTGGGGGCATTGCCCTTTTGCACCTGAGCACCGCACGTTACGAGGGATTCCTCATCATGCTCAACGGAGGAACCGGTTGCCCCGCCGCAGCCATCCCTTCCGGTGCGGCCCCCAACCAGTACGATGATATCCCCAGCCTCCGGCTGAAGTCGTTTCACCTGAGCCTTAGGCGCCGCTCCGATAACCGCTCCCACCTCCATCCGTTTTGCCAGGAAGCCCGAATGGTAGTATTCCCGAACCTGACCGGTGGCAAGTCCGATCTGATTGCCATAGGAGCTGTAGCCATGAGCTGCGCCGGTGGTGATGATCCGCTGGGGAAGCTTGCCCGGCAGGGTTTCATCCACCGGAACCCTGGGGTCTGCAGCACCGGTTACCCGCATGGCCTGATAGACATAGCTGCGGCCGGACAGTGGATCCCGGATAGCGCCCCCAAGGCATGTGGCAGCGCCGCCGAAGGGCTCGATCTCTGTGGGGTGGTTATGGGTTTCATTCTTAAACATCACGAGCCATGTCTGGGTTTCGCCGTCCACATCCACGGGAACCTCAATACTGCAGGCGTTGATTTCCTCTGAAACCTCCAGATCCTTGAGTTGACCCGATTTTCGCAGGGCCTTCATGGCCACTACAGCCATATCCATCAGCGTCACCGGCCGGTCTTCTTCTCCGTAAACCTTGGCCCGAAGAGCCTTGTAGTGCTCCCAGGCCTTGCGGACAGGTTCATTGGAGGCTCCCGCTTCGAACTCCACCGCTTCCAGTTGTGTCATAAAGGTGGTATGCCGACAGTGGTCTGACCAGTAGGTGTCGATCACACGGATTTCCGTCAGGGTAGGGTCCCGATCCTCCTGTTTGAAGTAGCTCTGGCAGAACAGGAGATCCTTGCCGCTCATAGCCATGCCCAAGCTCTCCCGCAGCGCCAGAATGTCCTGAGGACTTTTCTTTATAAACCCTTCCAGAACGGCAACGTCTGACGGAGCCGCCATTTCCATATCCAGGGTATGAGGCTTTTCCCGGCTGATGGCACCGGAATCAACGGGATTGATCAGGTACTGTCTGATCCGCTCCAACTCAACAAAGCCCTTCAACACCACCACCCGGGAGGATCGGACCAGAGGCATTTCTTTCTGGGTGAACAGCTGAATGCACTGAGCTGCCGAATCTGCCCGCATATCGAATTGTCCCGGCAGATATGCCCAGGTAATCACCGCTTCTTCCGCCTCTGTTTCAAGGGTTTCAAAAATAACATCATCGGTGTTGGGTTCTGAAAAAACAGTTCGCACCGCCTTGTCAAAATCACCGTCCTCCAGGCCCTGTATATCATAGCAGTTCAGAAATCGCAGAGATTCCAGATGCTCTTCCTTTAAATTTTCCCGCAGATCCTTAAGCAGACGTTCTGCATCTCCTTGAAATCCCGGTTTTTTCTCGACATAGATCCTTCTGACGGTTGATTGCATGATGCCCTCCTGTTATTGGGATACCGCTTCGCCGCAGCAAACACTCTCTGCACCTTTATTACCTTTTCCACCACCAGTTTATCACCCTATGTGATATAATAATAATTAATCATTTTAATATAAATTATAAGGTGAACTTATGTCAAATCCCCGACTTGATCTTTATCGCATTTTCATGACCGCAGCTGCAGCAGGGAGCTTCACCGAGGCTGGAAACCGGCTTTTCATGACCCAGTCCGCCGTCAGCCAATCCATGGCCCAGCTGGAGCAGATTCTTGAAACCCGCCTGTTCTACCGGTCCGGAAGAGGCGTCGCCTTGACCTCCGAGGGGGAAACACTCAAGATTCACCTCGATTCCGCCTTCCAGTCAATTGCAACAGGCGAGCACGCCCTTTCCGCCCTTAAAAATCTGGAAGCCGGTGTCCTTCACATCGCTGCCAGCGATACACTGTGCCGTCATTTCCTGTTGCCCTTTCTCCAAACCTTTCACGAACGCTATCCGGATATCCATCTTCAAGTAACGAACCGTCCTTCCCCTGTCTGCCTGGAAATGGTGCAGCGAAAAGAAGCAGACCTGGGATTTGTGAACCGGTCTTCCTTCGCCCCCCCCCTTGGGGTTGTTTTAGACGACGTGCTGGAGTACGAGGACATTTTCGTTGCCAGCCAGGCCTTCTATTCCTGCGGAACGGTCCGTCCTTCCTTGGCAGAGATGGTCCGAGAACCCCTGATCCTTTTGGAAGAGGGTTCCTCAACTCGGGAAAACCTGTATCGCTGGGCCCTGAGTGAAGAGCTGCCCCTGACCCCCGGCATAGAGGTCGGAAGCGTGGATGTGATTCTGGATCTGGTGCGAATCGGCCTTGGCATCGGCTGGATTCCCGGCTACGCCCTGCCAGAAGGACCCGACGCCGGTCTTTTTCACATAGAAACCCGCCATAAGCCCCCCATACGACAGGTTTCCATGGCCCACGCCCAAAGGCCCGCCCTTAGTGCAGCCGCTCAAGCGTTTATGGACCTGGTTCTCGGCAGCAAACAATAGAAGGAAATCGTGAAGCTTAAGGGAATAAATATAAGACCCTTTGCAGCAGATGAAAACCGATGAAATACGATGAAGGATCAATAACCCCATGAAGTTGTCCATTACGAACCCATCGGTTTTCATCGGTTTTCATCGGTTTTCATCTGCGTTCATCTGTGGCAAAAGGTTTAAAATGCTCTTTTAGACTCCCTTACAGGGTAAAACAGGTCCGCCTCAAATGATAAGAATCATTGGAGGCGGACCTGTTATTTATGTCTTATCAAATCCTGAATTTCGCGCTGGCCTCCGTAAGCTCCTGGGCCAGTTCAGCCAGGCTCTTGCTGGCGTGAGCAATTTCTTCGATGGAGGCGGATTGGAGATGAACTCCTGCGGCAACCTCTTCGGTGCTGGCCGCATTCTCCTCCGCAATGGCGGAAAGACCCGCCATGACCTCCACAATCTTATCCTTGTTATGACTCATCCGCTGACTGCTGGCGCTGAGATCTCTGATCAGCTCCAGCGAACCCTCCACGGCTCCGGAAATTTCTTTATACTTCGCTTCCGTTTCCCGCACGCTGGCCAGCTGGGCATCGATGGCCGCCGAAACCTGTTCCATAGTCTTTACGGAATCCTGTGAGTTCTTTCTCAGCTCGGACACCATGCTGTCGATGGTTCGGGTGGACTGTGTGGATTGCTCGGCGAGTTTCCTGATTTCCTCCGCCACAACGGCGAAACCTTTCCCGTGCTCTCCTGCCCTGGCCGCTTCAATGGCTGCATTCAATGCGAGAAGGTTGGTCTGGTCAGCGATGGTGCTGATCATATTGCTGGCTTCACCGATTCGTCGGGAGCTTTCGTTGGTAAGGTTGATTCCGTCCGAAATCGCCTTTGTGGCCACCTGTGTTTCATCGGCTTTCCTTTGGAGTACATCCACCGCCTTCAGCCCTTCATGAACCTCCTCACTGATTTCTGAGGAAGCAGACGCCAAGGCATTCAGCTTCTCGGTATCCGCATCGATCAGGGTTCCCAGATCCGCCGCCTGATGCGCACCGTTTTCTGTTTCCTTGGCCTGATCCGTTGCCCCTTCAGCGATTTCCTCCACCGAACGGGATATTTCATTTGAGGAAGCATTGACCTGTTCAGAAACAGCCGTTAACTCCTCCGATGCCGCCGCCACCTGCTGGGCAAGGGTCACCACCGTGCCGATCAGAACCCTGAAATTCGTGGTCATTTCCTTGTACGCATAGCCAAGTTTTCCAATCTCATCTTTTCGTTCCAGGTAGTTCTCCGGAAAATCGTTTGTAAAGTCTCCTTTAGCCATGATTTGAGCGTGTTCTGTGGCAACCGAAATCGGCGTCGAAATCTGTACACCCATGTACCAGGCCCCTGCCAATCCCACCACCAGTAATACCAGAGTCATACCAATCATCGTCATTCTTAACGTATTCAGCGATGCCATTACGGTATCCTGCGGGATGGTCACCCCTACAGACCAAGTGGTATTTTCCACCGGAGAGAAGCCCATGAACTTATCCACATCTTTAAACCAATAGCCCCCATTTCCCTTTTCACCGTTGATCATCCGCGTAACCAAAGCGGCCAACGCTTCCGCTCTTGTATCTTTTTTAGCCTCTTCAAGAAAATTGTACTGCGTCTTTACCATCTCTGCATCCGGATGGGCCTGCACAACCCCAGCCTTGTTGACGATAATACCGTAGCTTCCTTCGCCAACGCTGATATCCTTCATCAGCGTGCTCATGAATTCACCCGGCCGAATGGCTACAACAGCGCCTACCAAGGCATCATTGTATTTAACCGGCACCGCATAGGCGATAATGACGGAGCCGTCCACCTTGCTGACAATCGTATCGGATACATTGCGGTTTCCGCCCAAGGCGGCTTTCACGTAGCCGCGGTCTGACAGATCAGCGGTCTTTCCGTCCGCATAGTTAGCCATGCCTGCCATATCTACAAAGGCCAGCCGTGTATAGCCGTTGCGCTTAAGATCTTCTGCCAGGGCCGCAGTGCGGTCTTCCATCGTGTTGGTCGGATTTGAGATCCGTGTCCGTGCCGCAACCTGTTCCAATACGCTGAGTTCTTTGTCGATATTGGCGGCCACGAGGCGGGCTCCGTCCTGGGCCTTCCCTTCAATGTTCGTGTTGATGTCCTCGCGGATCGTCTTGGTGCTCATTACGGTGGAAATCACCCCCAGAGATGCGCAGACGATGATTAACATAGCCGCAGTGGCCGTAATCAACTTCCATTTTATCGTTTTCATATGTAATTTCCTCCGTCGCAGTTGTAGTGTCAAAACCTCGGTGCAGTCCTTCTCCGATCCCTATGGGCTCCTTTTCTGGCTGAATCGCGGCAATACCGGCAGGCAACAGTGCCATCAGCTCATGTCATCAGCATTTATTGATCTATCCCCCTCAACATGGATGATTGTCCTCGTTTATTAATCTGACAAGGAAGGTACTGAATTTGCTGTGTTTTATTCATACCCAAAACATAATAGTGAAACCCCTGAATTTAATCAGGGGTTTCGACTCTTTCCTATTCTTTTAGTCCTGCCACCCTTTTGATCACACCGGCATCCTTCGTACATCGGTTTGCCTATGGGCTTTCAATGAGTGTGTAGTCATGCTCCAACAGATCTACCCGCAGCACCCGGTTTCTCAACAGCTCCCCGCGGCCGATCAGTATCTTTATAACCTCTGAGGCCTGAAGGGAGGCCACTAAAGCCGGTGTAAATGACGGATTCCCCAGCTGTTTTTCTATCCCGCTCCGGGTATTTTCACCATAGAGGCGGTCCAGAGTCCGGTCTCCCGGATAAATCACCGCCACCTGGCCGTACCAGCCCCCAATGGCTCCATGGACCAAGGGAATGTTAAGGATTTCAGCCCCATGCTGCAGAATTTTACGGGCGTCCACCGTATCCAGAGCATCCACGACCACATCATGGCCGTTCAGCAACGCCTCGGCATTCCCGGCCGTCAGCCACTCCTTATAGGGAATAACCCGAATCTCGGGATTTACCGCTGCCATCCGAACCACGGCAGCCGTGGCCTTGGAGGTCCCTAACAGCCGCGTTTCCGAAAGCAGTTGCCTGTTGAGATTGCTTTCCTCGAACACATCCCCGTCGATGGCGGTAAGGGTGCCAACCCCCATGCGTCCCAACATTTCAATAACGTAACCCCCAAGCCCTCCACATCCTACAACCGCCACCTTGGCCCCTTTAAGCCTCTCCAGCTCCGGCAGGGTAAGGGTGCCGATGCTTCTTTCATATCTTCCCACGGAATCATCCTCCTCCCACAGGAGGAAAGAGGGCTAATACATCCTGATCCTCAAGTCGACTTTCAAAGACTGCCCCCCTGCCGTTGATCATGATAATGGCGATTTCCCCTAAGGGAATCCCCAGCAACTGCGCCACCTGCCGGGGCACTGCTCCTTCTTCCAATTCCATTTCCATGATGTTTTTCCGGTTGACCCTAAGGGTTGCGAAAAGTTTCACTGTGACCTTCATGACATTACTCCTTGTCGTCTTTATGCAGCTTGAAGTTCGCTTCATTGTCCTTATTCTTTCCATAGAACCCAAGAGCAATGCGGTAGGGCCCCGGACAGCCCGGCGGCAGGAAGGCCACCCGGTCCCCTGGCTGGATCATGGCGCCAACTTCATGGACAAAGCCGTTGACGAAGATCACTTCGATATCCTCTCGTCGAATGCCCAGCTGCTTGGCCAGAGCCAGACCGCTGATGGACTCCTGGACCTCCAGATAGTACGGCATCCCGCCATAGGTTTTCTTGATGTAGGCGTCCAACTTCATAAACCCCCGTATTTCCAAGGGCTTTATCTCTTTTTCCATAGTCCGCCTCCCAGTGGATAGAAAAAGCCGGAATGGAATCCGACTTTTCTGTCCCTCTTTATACCCGCTTAGAACTTCATCACTTCATCGATCTCTTCCGGTGTAAAGTCCCACACCACATTGTGGGGCTCAAGGGCTTCATATTCCATGAATTCCGGCAACCGGTCATGGGCATTGGTGAATCCGGCCCGCCTGTTGAAATCCAACTCCGCACGGAGAACGGCTTTCCCCAGCTCATCCACATCGGCCGCTGTCAGACTAATCCCGTACTGGGCATTGATCATATCGATCAGTGCCTGATAGCCCTCTGGGCTGTCGGCCACGCCAAAGTAGACGAACAGACACATACCCGTGCTGTCAATGGCAGCCGTACCGATTTGCATCGCCCGGGCGTACTCTATCTGACCATCCTTTTTGAGCGGATCTAAGTTCGCGCCGACTTTCAGGATGTTGCCGGAAATACAGTACCCGGCGGTATGGTCAGCTCCCATGGGAGTGGTGGCGTAGGTCAGGCCGATGCCCTTGACCGAACGGGGGTCGTAGGCCGGAATAGCCTGATCCTTGACCACCGGCGTTCGGTACAGACCACACACCTTGCCGACTACCGCGGCTCCCCCTGCAATAATACGGGCCATGGGCGTGGGCTTGGCCATATCCTTGACGATTTCGAGAACCGCCTTCCCATCGCCCCAGGGAATCAATCCGCCTTCCATGGCGGTGGCAACTGCGACGGCAGTCTCGATGCTGTCGACTCCAACGTCGTCCATGGCACGGTCGATGTAGGCGATGGCATCCAGATCTTCAATACCGGCATCTGCGCCCAGACCCCAGATGGTTTCATACTCGAAGCCGCTGGTGATGTATTTTCCTTGTTTATCGGCATACCACTGGGAACATCGGATGATGCAGCCCCGATGGCAGCCATGGGATACCTTTCCTTCGCCGCCCCGCTCCGTGATGGTGGCATTGAGTGTCTCACCGGAGATGTTATCGTTATGGGGGATACGTCCCTTTGTGAAGTTATAAGCCGGCAAGCCCCCGGCTTCGTTCAGTATATTCACCAACACATCCGTTCCATAGAGCGCCAAGCCCTGGCCTGCAACGGGGTGATCCATGATCGCTTTCGTAAAGACCTTCGAAGCAGCACTGAAGGCTTCAGGATCGGCAATGGCAACCTTATCGGCGCCGGCTTCGTCGATGACGATGGCCTTGACCTTTTTAGAGCCCAGAACCGCCCCCAGACCTCCACGACCTGCACTGCGGATATTGCCTTCAGGGTCCTTGAATGAGATGTTGGCGGAGGGGAGACGATATTCCCCCGCAGGCCCGGCAAGGGCAATGCCCACTTTTGCACCGTATTTTTCGCTCAGGATGCGGATGGCGTCATAGTTGCCACAACCGCCAAGAATCTCTGCGGGAGCTTCGTCAATGGTGACACCGTTCATATCCAGCTTGATGACATAAAACTGGTCGCCGCTGGGCATCCCTTCGATCACGAAGGCCTTGATGCCCATTTTGGCCAGCATTTGAGAGGACGAGCCGCCGGTATTGCATTCCTTGATAGTGCCGGTCAGCGGGCTCTTTCCTCCCACAGACATGCGGCCGGAGTTGGGGGCATTGGTACCGCTCAGCAAACCGGGAGCAAAGATCAGCTTATTATTCTTGCCCAAGGCATGACAGGTAGGCTTCACTTCATCGTTAATAAAATTGGATGTCAGAGCGCGGCCGCCAAGACCAGCATATTTTTCCGGTACTTCGGTGGTAGTCGCCTTCAATGCCGTCATGTCGATACGAATGAACTTCTGCATAAAAAATCCTCCCTTAGGTTTTGTGATCATAGCACAACCGGCTACGATGCAGGATAACGGTGAAACTCCGCGTCAATCCTATCCTTTCCAAACGACGGGAGGCAGCATAGTTTCCTATTCTACCCATTGGTTGACCTTCATGACGCGCCAGCGCGTTTTAGAACAGTCAACTCGGATAAGGGTGTTATTGTCTCTACTTCATACAGCAAGAGTCATGCCAGCTCTTAGAGCCGTTGAAATCCCACGGCACACTCCATCGAACAGGAACACGTGCTCCGTTTTGGAGCACGATTCGGCCAATTAGTATGTTCATAAATGTATCACTGTTCAAATTCGGAGCACTCGATTCCATAGGCTTCAATATTCCGATACAGGGTATTCCGGGCAATTCCCAAGGCCTTGGCGCTGATCGATATATTCCCGTTATATTTGATAAGTGTATGAAGGATATGTCGCTTTTGGACCTCATTCAACGTAACATCCTCCTCCCCAGGCATCCAGGCGAATTGGATCGGTGTGATTCCACTCTGCATGACGCCCTCCTGGACACCGGTATCCAGACTGGCCGGCATGGCCTCCGTATTGATGATCAGCTCGATGAAATTCTCCAGTTCCCGGATGTTCCCCGGCCAGTCATAATCGATAAGCTGTTTCATCTGGGCCTCCGTCAATGGAAAGGGCTTCTTGTTGAGCCGCTTGGAGATCCGTTTCATGAAAAAATCGGTCAGCATGGGAATGTCGTCCTTCCGCTGTCTGAGAGGGGGCAGGATCAGGGGCAGCACATTGAGGCGATAATACAGATCCTTTCGGAAATTACCTTTTTTCACTTCCTCCTCAAGATCCTTGTTTGTGGCCGCAATGATCCGTACATCCACAACAATCTCCTTGGTCCCCCCTACACGGCTTACGGTCCCCTCCTCGATTACTCGAAGAAGGCGGGTCTGCATATCCAGGGGCATTTCGCCGATTTCATCCAGGAAGAGGGTTCCGCCGTCTGCAATTTCAAATTTCCCGGGGTTCCCAGAGGTCTTCGCCCCCGTAAAGGCCCCCTCCTCGTAGCCGAACAGCTCCGCTTCGATAAGGGTACGGGGAATCGCACCGCAGTTGAGAGCCACAAAGGGCTCCTCATGACGGTCCGAATGATTGTGGATGGCTTGGGCAAAGAGCTCTTTACCCGTGCCGCTTTCCCCCATGATGAGAATGCTGGAACGGCTGTCCGCAACCTTCTTGGCAAAATCAACAACCTTGCAGAAGTGTTTGTTCTCTCCCAGTATCTTGTCGAAGGTGTATACGGCATGGCGGCCCATAATCCGGTTGGCCAGCTTTCGCACCTTCTTCACATCCTTAAATACAAAGATGATATCCCGCAAGGCATTCCGACTGTCGACAATGGGATACGTGCTGAGATTGAACTGAAGCTTGTTCTTCCGGGAATTGACCAGAACCTCCTCGTCCACGTATCCCTGGTGGACGCGGGCCGCCGCCAGCACCTGATCCCACCCTTCAAACAGCTGCCATGCCTTCATTTTTCTTACTTCTCCGGCAGAATAACCGAACAGCTCCGAAATGGTCTGGTTCACCGTTTTGATGGTTCCGTCCACATCCGCCGTCAGGATTCCGGAAGAGATATTGTCTATGATGGTATCCGTATACACCTTGGCCATGGAAAGAGCTTCATTGTACTCCTTCACCTGAAGGATCTGCTCGATGGCATTGGCGGCCGCCACCACCATCCCCAGGGTGTGGGGATGAACCTGCTCCGAATAACCCGTCAGGTCCATGGTTCCGATGATCTCTCCCCGGGTATCCCGAATCGGAGCCGCAGAGCAGGTCCACCGGTGGTAGGCCTCAATGTAGTGCTCCGTGCCGGAAATCTGAATCGGCTTCTGCTCCACCAGGGCCGTTCCCATAGCGTTGGTGCCAATGCTGTCCTCATCCATGAAGGCTCCCGGCATCATCTTGTAGGAAAACGCCTCCGACAGGATGCTTTCATCCCCGATGATCGTAAGGATACACCCCTCTGCGTCCGTGAGCAGGGCGAAAAAATCCGTACCTTTGACAAAGCTATACAGCTGATTGATGAAAGGCTCTGCATTCTCAATCAGGTCCTGCCTGTCCGCCAACCGATGAAACAGCTCTTCACCGCTAAGGATGCGTTTGCTGTATACCCGGTCCTTTCCTATGCCCATCCGCTCACAGCGCAGGTGGGATTTTTGTACGAAGGCTTTGTCAAACCCTTCAATTGCGGCTTTCATAGCGCACCCCTACTCCACAATCTCAATGGTATCTCCGGCCTTAACGACTCCGCCTTTCAACACCCGGGTAAAAATACCTTCCTTGGGCATGACACAATCCCCCACGGTATGGTAAATGGCACATTTCTGATGGCATTCCTTACCGATTTGGGTCACTTCATGAAGGGTTTCGCCTATCTGAAGTCGGCTTCCCACAGGAAGCTCATATAGCACGATGCCTTCCGTGGTAAGATTTTCGGCGAATTTGCCGGTACAGAGTCCCTGTACGCCGACAGCCTTCATCTTATCGATACTTTCAATCCCCAGAAGGCTCACCTGGCGATGCCACTTCCCCCCGTGGGCGTCCCCTTCCAGACCGAACTCCTCGATAAAGTTCCCCTCCGGGATGGTCACCTTGGGAACACCCTTCTTCTCACTGATATTGATAGCTACAACACGCATCATTATTCCCCCTTTCTTTGATATTCACCCGTCTTGCCCCCAGCCTTGAAAACCAGGCGGATATTTTCAATGGTCATATCCTTATCCATGGCCTTGCACATATCATAGATTGTCAGGGCAGCAGCCGTTACAGCATGAAGGGCTTCCATCTCAACCCCGGTTTTCCCCGTGGTCCTTACCTCCGCCTCAATGCCGATGCAGCTATCCGATTCCGTACATTCGAAGAACATATCCACCCCGGAAAGCATCAGGGTATGGCACATGGGAATAATTTCAGAGGTCCGTTTTGCCGCCATGATGCCCGCCACCTGAGCCACCGCCAGGACATCTCCTTTTTTCACGCTGCCTGCCATGATCCGGGTCAGGGTTTCCGGCTGCATACGGATAGTTCCCCGAGCCACAGCTGTCCGCCGGGTATCCTCTTTATCCCCCACTTCTACCATCCGGGCAAAACCTTGATCATTGATATGTGTCAGCATGAATCATCCTCCGATCTGGTGCATATTCCGGGACACCGGGGTGAATTCCGCTCCCAGGATATCGTGTCGCTCCGGCTTCATCCGTATGGCCGTCTGAATCTGTTCCGAAATGCTGCCCACCCCTCGGAGAGCCTCCTGAAGGCCTATTTCCGCGTCTGAGTTGAGGCACGGCTTCAATCTTCCGTCCGCCGTCATCCGCAGCCTGTTACAGGACCCGCAGAAATGGCTGCTGATGGGATTGATGAGCCCCACCTTCCCCACTGCACCAGGGAGAGCGTAGTACCGCGCCGGCCCGCTCTCATCCTGATCCCCCAGAAGCGCCAGCTCCGGAACCCGTTTCAGCACGGTCTCATTGGAGATGAAATGCCCCACAGACCATGTACTGGCTTCGCCGATGGGCATCAGCTCGATGAACCGGACGTCCATCTGCTCCTTTTGGGTCAGCTTCACGAAATCTTCGATTTCCGTATCGTTGAATCCTCCGATGAGAACCACATTGATCTTAATGGGAGCAAGCCCCGCCGCCTTCGCCGCACGGATTCCCGCCAAAACCTGTTCCAGATCTCCACCCCGGGTTATTTCCCGGTATTTATCCGGATTAAGGCTGTCCATGCTGATGTTCACCCGGTGAAGTCCCGCTTCCTTCAAGGCGAACGCCTGATCGCCCAATAAGAGTCCGTTGGTTGTCATACAGATATCCCGGATACCCGGCACAGCTGCCACCAGCCGTACCAGCTCCGTGATGCCTCTCCGTACCAAGGGTTCCCCTCCGGTAATCCGTACCTTGGTGACTCCCAAGGCCGCTGCTTCCCGTACAACCCGCTGGATCTCCTCAAAGCTCAGGATATCGTCGTGACGCTTCAGAGGCACGCCTTTTTCAGGAATGCAGTATTTGCAGCGCAGATTGCATAGGTCCGTCACCGAAATCCGCAGATAATCTATTTTTCGCCCACACGTATCGTTCATAAGCTTCCTCGGTTCTCGGTTTCTAAAATCAAGCATCTCTTTTGCCACGGATAACACGGATTTACACGGATTATCATTATATGAAAACGTGCTGTTTAATCCCCATGAATTCCATCCGTGTTATCCGTGGCGATATAATTTGCTCTGCTTCTTTTGAAACCTACAGCTTTATTGTCATCCCCGGATTTTCCAGCTCATAGCCTCCCAGCGCCAATACCCTTTCGTGGAAGGCTTCCAGTTTCAACACCTCAATGAACCGCTGAACGGACTCGGTTTCCAGATATTCCTCCGGCACCAGGAAGTCATATTCTTCCACACCCACCGGAATGAAATCCAGACCCAGGATCTGTGCAGCGGATTGGATGCCAAGACCCACGTCCGCCGTACCGGACTGAACCGCTGAAGCCACCGCCATATGGGTGGTCATCTCTCTGGCGTAACCGGTTATAACCGCGGGATCGACCCCCAGACCCTTCAATTGATAATCCAGCAACAGTCGGGTTCCGGACCCCTTCTGGCGGTTCACAAACCGTATTCCAGGGTTTCCGATATCCCCCAGGGTTGCAATGCCCAGAGGATTACCCTTGGAAACAATAAGCCCCTGTACTCGGCGAACCCCTTTTACCAGAACCGCCTTCAGATCCGGCAGCATCTTCCTCACAAAAGAAACGTTATAACCCCCGGTGTCTTCATCCAGCAAATGAATGGGCGCGATATGGGCCTCACCCCGCTGCAACGCCATCAGCCCCGCCATGCTTCCCACATGAGCGGAGGAAAGCCCGCTGTCCGGCCAAAGCGTATGCAGGGTATCTGCCATCAGATCCACCACCAGATCATGGCTGCCGATGACCACCACCGTATTCTCAATGGCCTTCAACTCCCGAAGTAGCTCCACCTTGACGGTTTCTCCGGCTTCCACACCCTCACTGGTCAGGGGAATAGCCAGAATGCCATCCGCCTTTACCAGGGACATGGTCACCCCGGCGCCTCTGCTCAGGGGCGTCGCCACAAGTCGGCCCCCTACTTTTCCCAGCTTCACCCGAACAAATTCCAGGTGCTTCAGGGAGGACACGATCCGTCGGGACACCACCGCTTCCACCATATGGCGCTCCGGTGTATCCTGACGAAGCATGGAATAGATCAACGGCTTAACAACAGAATCGAAAACCACCCAGGCGGATACCGGATACCCCGGTATGCCGATGACGGGCTTTCCCTGAACCTTGCCTAAAATAGCGGGTTTCCCCGGTTTGATGGCCAAACCGTGAACCAGCACCTCTCCCAGCTCCGCAACGATTTTTGCTGTGTAATCCTCTGTTCCCGCTGAAGAACCGGCATTGATGACGACCACATCGCTTATGTCAACCGCGTGCTTCACCGTTTCAAGGAGCAGACCGTAATCATCCGGCACCGGGCTCAACCGCAGGGGTTCTCCTCCACACTGCTTTACGATGGCCTCAAAAACCCGGGAGTTCGATTCGATGATCTTCCCGATTTCCATGGGCTGGTCTGGCTCTATGATTTCCGTACCTGTCGGCAGGATTGAAATCCGGGGCTTCCGTATCACCGGCACCTCGAGTATTCCGCCGCTGAGAAGCGCACCGATATCGATGGGAGCAATCCGATGACAGGCCGGCAAAATCAGCTCTCCGGCCACAATATCTTCCCCTACGGGGCGCACATGCTCCCAGGGAGATGCGGCACACCGGATTTCAACGGTCTCCGAATCGATTTCCGTTACCTCTTCAATCATGATCACTGCGTCCCAGGGATCCATGATGGGATCCCCGGTATCCACCACGTGATAGCCGACGCCTTTCTTCAACCGTACAGGGTTTCTTTCATTGGCGCCATAGGTGCTCTCTGCCTTCACCGCAATGCCGTCCATGGCGGAGGCATTGAAGAACGGCGCGGATATCCGGGCAAAGATCGGCTCTGCCGTAACCCTTTCCAGAGCTTCCGGAACAGAAATCCATTCTGCTCCCAAAGGGGAACCTGCACTGGCATATGCTTCTGACAGCAGCCGAAGTGCTTCTGACAACTCCATATTGGATAAATAGACGTTTCTTTCAATGCCCATATGCGCCTCAATTATAAAGAGTATTTGTCTGTCTCAGCCTATCCGTTTAAAACATCATCACTTGAACCGCTTCCCCTTTTTTGATCCCTTCCTTGCGGGAATCGATTCGGATATATCCCTGAGCCCGACTCATCAGCGATATCATGCCGGATTTCCCATGAACCGGAACCGCCGTGAGAACTCCCTCCTGGATCTCCAGCGTTACCATCTGGAACGTGGCGCGCCCCGGTGCAGAGGGGATATTGACGGCAGCCGCTGCCGTGATTCCCAGCGCCACGGAGGGAAGCGCTCCCATCAACGTTCGGATGAACGGCTCCGTTACCGCTTTAAACACCATCATCGCAGAGGCCGGCTGACCCGGAAGCCCGAACACCGGTTTCCCCTGGACCCGGGCAATGAGGGTGGGCTTCCCCGGCTTTACGGCCAGGCCGTGAACCAGGACCCTTGAATCAGGAAAGGAGTCCAGAACCTCGGAGGTATAATCCTTCACCCCAACGGAGCTTCCTCCTGAAAGCAGGACCATGTCACTGTCGTCCAGTGCCTCTTCCAGAGTTTTTCGAAGAAGCTGGAAATCATCCTTCACCACCGATCGACGGTGCACCTCCGCTCCGGCTTCTTCTGCCAGAGCAGACAAGGTGTAGGTGTTGATATCCCTGATTTCTCCCGCTCCCGGCTTCTGATCCGGAGCAACAATTTCGTCTCCTGTGGAGATTACACTGATCCGTAAGCGCCTCGCCACCGACACGTCGGTTATGCCCGACGCAGCCAGAACCCCGATATCCTGGGGACGAATCCGCTGCCCCCTCCTCATCAGCCGATCTCCCACCGGAAGATCTTCGCCGATTCTCAGGGTGTTCTCACCGGGTGCGGCCGGTTTATAGACCGCCAGAGCCGATTCACCGAACCGTTCGGCATACTCCACCATCACCATTGCATCCGCTCCCACTGGAAGCGCACCTCCGGTAGGCACATAGACGGTCATCCCAGGCGAAACCGTACAGATGCTCCCTTTACCCATTTCCACTGTCCCGGCCAAGGTCAGGAACGCCGGGGCACTCTCCCCGGCGCCAAAGGTGTCGCAGCCCCTGACCGCATAACCGTCCACCACAGACCGGTCAAAATGGGGTACGGGATCCACTCCCATCAGGTCTTCGGCCAATACCCTCCCCAGGCTTTCCGTCAGGGGAAGTATTTCCTTCGCCACGACCAAAGGAGAAAATTCTTGAAGCAGCATTTCCCCTGCGGCTTCAAGGGTTTGCACCTTGAACAGATCCACTGTAAAGCCCCCTATCCTATGAACATCAGCCCTCCGGGGTTCTCCCGGAAGGCTGGCGTTCTGTGAATGTGATTATTTTGCGTCAGGAATGAAAAGCTGTTGTCCGTTCTTCATGTAACCTTTGATGATCTTTTGTCCCTCGGCGGAGGTGATGAAATCCGAGAATGCCGCCGCTGCATTATGATGAATGTTGGGATACTTGACCGGATTCACCTCAATGACCCCATATGGGTTGAACAATGCCGCATCCCCTTGAGATACGATTTTAAGGGCAACTTTGTCCATGTAGGCAAACCATGTGCCGCTGTCAACCAGGGTGTAGGCCTTCATCTCATCCGCCATTGTCAGGGTCGCGCCCATGCCCTGACCTGCTTCAATGTACCACGTATCGGTTTTCCCTGTGGGAGCCAGAGCGGCTTTTTTCCAGATAGCCAGTTCTTTGGAATTCGTTCCGGATTTATCCGCACGGGAGATGAAGGTTGCTTTATCCGATGCAACTTTTTTAAATGCGTCAACCGCCGTCTTTACAGCAGCGACACCTGCAGGATCGGCTTTCGGCCCCACCAGATAAAATTCATTGTACATAACATCCTTGCGGTTGATTCCGAACCCGCTGGCGATGAACTCATCCTCAGCTGCCCTGGAGTGAACCAACAGAACATCCGCATCCCCTTTTTTTCCCATATCCATGGCCGCGCCGGAGCCTACTGCAACGGTTTTCACCTTAACCCCATATTTTTTCTCGAAGGCCGGAATCAGAACATCCAAAAGCCCTGTATCCTGGGTGCTGGTTGTGGTTGCCAGGACGATATCCGCTTCGAGCTTTCCGCTTTTAGCTGCAGGAACAGCCACAGGGGTTGGGGCAGGCGTTGCCGCCGGTGTGACGGATGCTGCCTTCAGATACCTTCCGAACACATATCCCTTTTTCCCGTTACCCAGCTGGATTTCATACCAGTTCCCGCTTTTCTTGAGGATGGTCACTTCTGTGTTTTTCCGGATAACCATCTTGACAGCCTTATCCATTCCCGGAGCTTCCCGAAGGTTGAGGCCGACGGTGGTGAAGGCTTTGCTTGTTTCCACAGTTCCCGAGGCGGCAAAGACCGACCCCAGGGGCAACAGGGATAGCACCAGTACCATCACCAGTCCCATGCCGATCCAGCGTTTCAAATTCATCCGTTTCATCCTTAAGTTCCTCCATATGCTAGTATTTTTCATACGTGAAGCCCTTGTTCAGCAAACCAGTTCCCCATTGATAAAAGCTCGGGTCAGGTCTTTGTCCGGAGCCGAAAACAGCTTCTCCGGCGTCCCCGCCTCTACCACCTGCCCATCCATCATGAAAACCATATGATCCGAAAGTCGCTTGGCCTGGTGCATATTATGGGTCACCAGAAGAACGGAGGCATGGACGGAATCCCTGGCATGTCGGATCAGTTTCTCAATGATTGCCACGTTGCTGGGATCCAGATCCGATGTGGGTTCATCCAAAAGAAGCAGTCTGGGGGCCATCACCAGGGCCCTGGCTACAGCCACCCTCTGGGCTTCTCCGCCGGAAAGCGTCAGTGCCCGCTGATCCGCCTTATCCCGCATGCCGATAAGCTCCAGTATCGTCGCCACCTTCTCTGTAATAACCTTCCTTTCAACTCCTCTTATCTTCAGGCCATATGCGATGTTTTCCTGAACGGAGGCGTTGAAAAGTACGGACTTTTGGAATACCAGGATCATCTTGCGCCGTGTGTCCAGGGGCAGTGCCTTCCCCAGCCGAACCGGTTCTCCGTCAAACACCATAGCGCCCTCGCCGGGCTCCTCGATCCCGTTGATAATCTTAAGAAAGGTGCTCTTCCCTGAACCGCTGGGACCGACCAGCGCAGTGATCTTTCCTTTGTCGAGGTTCATGTCTTTAATATCCAGAACACATTGGTCGCCGTAGTTTTTTTTAATCCCGCTCAAGGACAGTATCGTATCCATCAGTGCGCCAGCTCCTTTCCAACCCGTATCCGATCCACTGCCACGGTAATCACAAAAGAAACCAACAGGAGGATAAAGCCCAGTGCCAGAGCCTGCTGGAATTCTCCCATGCTTTTCTGAAGCGCAATGGAGGTAGTCATCACCCGGGTCTGGTAGCGAATGTTGCCCCCCACCATCATGACGGCACCCACTTCTGCCATAAGCCGGCCAAAACCAGCCATCACCGCCGCACCGATGGCATATCGGGATTCCTTAATGATCAGGACCACCAGCTGAAAAGGCGTCGCACCGATGGATATGGCCGTGTTCCGTATATGGCGGTCCACCCCCCGCACCGCTACGATGGTAAGCCCCGATACAATGGGGATTGCCAGAAGGATCTGAGCCAGGATCATGGCCGTGGTGGTGTACAAAAGCCTCAAATCGGGGAATAGTCCTGTTTTGTTCGACAGGAGGATATACACCAACAGGCCCACCACCACAGGAGGAAGACTCATGAAGGTATTGATCATGTTGATCACCAGGTTCTTCCCCCAAAAATCGCTGATGGCAATGGCAATGCTCATGGGGATAGCAATGACCGATGCGATCAGCACCGCCGTCAGCGAAACTCGCACAGAGAGAAAGATGATTCCATAAAGCTCCGGGTCAAATGAAACCAACAGTTCGATGGCCTTGGAAAAAGCTTCAGCAAAAACGTCCAAAGATCCTACCTCCTAAAAAATATAAAGCACTCCTGAAAGGAATGCTGAGTTTGCTATTCACAGCAATCCAAGAAATTGCTCAATTATGTAACACTGCTCTAATACGGAACATCTACCGCGAGTATAGCATGGTTTATCTAGCCACGCAATCCCAAATATTCTGACTATTCTACCAGAGCTGCAAAATAACTATGTAAGGCAGCCATCACCCTTTCACCATCCTCGATCCCCCTTCAAAAAAGATTAAGAGCCTCAAATTAGAGGCTCCTATTCTTTGAATCAAGGGAGGGTTTTCCAAATGGTGTTTCCGGGGATGTTCCTGTCATTGTATAGAACTGTAATGCTGAAATAGCAAATGGTTTCAGGCTTCAGCTCTTCCTTACTGACCATTTGCCACCATTATATGCCATCCTGTCCGATTTGTGGCCCTCGTCACGAAATTGTAAAACAATAGTAACACAGTAATCTTTTGTAGTTCCGAAGGCCTACGACTTAATACCCAGAATGCGTGGACGTGTTTCACGGATACGCCCCGGAGGCTCTGTGTTATAATAAAGCATCAAATGGACTTCCGGGCCATTTAGTCACTGCTTGAAAGGAGTCTCCCATGCCGCTGAGTATTCTTTACGAAGACCCCCATCTGATCGTATGTATAAAACCTCCCGGAATCCCTTCTCAGCCCGATCCCACCGGTGCAGAGGATATGACCGCGCTCCTGAGTGCCCAGCTGAGTCTCAGTCCACTTACCCCGCCCGGAATTGTACACCGTCTGGACCGTCCGGTGGGCGGTATCATGGTCTTCACCAAGACGCCAAAGGCCCTGGCCGGGCTTAACAAACAGCTCCAGAATTCCGGCTTCTGCAAACACTATCTGGCGGTCTGCTGCGGCACTGCAGAAGCCAGCGAGAACACCCTTGGTCACTGGCTGCTTCGAGACGGCCGTACCAACACCTCCCGTATCGTACAGCCAAAGACCCCCAATGCCAAGGAAGCCCGCCTCAGCTACCACGTCCTTGCACAAATACAGACGGAGGACCATGGCCCCCTCTGCCTGCTCTCGGTAGAGCTGCACACCGGCCGCCACCACCAGATCAGGGTTCAGCTGGCGGGAGCCGGGCTTCCCATCTGGGGTGACACAAAGTACAACCCGCAGTTCCAAAGGCGCAGCGGTTGGTTTCAGATAGGCTTGTTCTCAAACGTCCTTGAGTTCCGACATCCCGTCTCCGGAAAACCCCTTTCCTTCTCCACACAGCCGGAACCAGATCAGGAACCCTTCAGCTTTTTCCTCAAAAACGCATAAGCGCCCCTCTAACCAGGAGCGCTTCATCTTGAAGAAAAGCCCTCTGTACTGCGCAACTTTGAACTCCCGGTTGGAGAAAATAACGAACAGGTCTTCCGCAGAAATTCAAACTCGCTTCGCTCAGACAGTGAATTTCTAACGGCTACAGACCTCGTTCTATTTTCTTGCCAACCTCCGTTAGGTTGCTCCGCACAGAGGGCTTTTCTTCTAGCCGATCTTTTTCATCAGTCTGAAGCGCCCCCAACCGGGGCGCTTATGCGTTTTATTCAGACTTAAGCATCGCTACGAATTGCCTTGTCACCTCTGGGTCGAATTGCTTTCCTGCATTCCTCAGGAGTTCTTCCACCGCATCTTCGTGAGACATCGCGTTCCGATACGGACGATTCCTGTTCATTGTGTCATAGGCATCCGCCACCGCAAGAATCCTGCAAATCAGGGGAATTTCTTCACCCTTCAGCCCCAGGGGGTATCCGCTCCCGTTCCACCATTCGTGGTGCTTGAGGATATACTCTCCGATATGCCTCAGATCCGGAGAGGCATCTGCAATTCTGAACCCTATTTCCGTGTGCCGCTTCAGCTCCAGCCACTCCAGCTCTGAAGGCTTTTCTGCTTTTTCGAGGGTTCCGTCTACAACCGCTATCTTGCCAATATCATGAAACTCCGCCAGCAGCTCCAGGTCTTTCAATTCTTCCGCTTTAATCCCCATGCGTTTGCCCACTTCAACTGACAATTTCTTTACATTTTCCGCATGCTCCAGAAAATCACTTTCCCTATCCAACAGCATTTCCTTTACAATCTTAAGGAATTCCCCTCTGCTGTTTTGCTTGTGTGAAAGCTTCTCCCGATACATCTTGGCATCCGCTTCCTTGACGGAATCGTGAATTCCTGCAAACGTTCCCTTGGCCACAGAGGTTCCGAAGGAAAGGCTGATCGGGAAGCTGTTATGACTTTCGTTGTGCTGCTTAATGGCATGGAGTATCTTCTCCTGTATTGCATCAACATCCTCATGACTGACATTGGACATAAGAATTCCGAACTCATCACCACCGATGCGGGAAACAGATCCCCTATCCCCCACCTGTTCCTTTAATATCCCCGCGGTGGCTTTGAGACATTGATCCCCGGGGTCGTGCCCCAATGTATCGTTAACCAGCTTCAGTCCGTCCAGATCGCAGAGGATTACTCCCACAGACTGCCGTTCCCTGTTTTGATAGAGCAGGAGCTCCGACTCAAAATGATTCCGGTTATATACCCCCGTTAATTGGTCTTCTATGCTCATCCGATAAATCTGGCGTTCTTTGTTTTTCTGTTCAGAGACGTCCCGAACAATCGCCAGAATCCGTTCATCCTCTCCCGGCAGTATCCGTGCTTCGTAATCCTTCAGCTCGTTTTCGATCATCAACTGATAGTCCACAATCTGTGTATCCCCTGTCTTTATAAGCCGATTCAGAGCACTGGTCAGCCGAAGGGCCGTTTCCGGAGGGAAGAGGTCTGGAATGGTTTTTCCTAAAAACATTTCCGGAGCAACGTACAGTCCCTCATTTTGAGACGCCTGATAGTCCAGAAAGACGCCCTGATTATCCAGTATGAAGATCATATCCGGTACCGCTGCCAAGATTGCCCGGTTACGCCCCTCGCTCTGCCGCACCTCGCCCAACAGCCGGCCCAGATCACGGGTCTTCTCCGCTATTCGATGCCGCAATGTCCAGTTCCAAAAAAGCAGCAGGATCACAATGGCCCCAATTATAAACAGGGTTATGGCCAGCCATTTATACGCCCGTTTCGAAATCAGGGATGCTCCGTACCATTTGCGCTCAATCTGCAGATTCTCTGCTTTTGTTATCTTACTAAAACCCGCATCCAATTCTTTGACAAGAAGGCTGTTCCCCTTGGCTACCGCCCTGTGAAACTGGCCTGAATAAAGGGATTCTGCGGTATTGAAGCGCTCTGTTATCCCGTATTTCGCCATGTAGTACCGGGCAGGGGGTTCATCTACGACGAAAACCAGGATTTCCTTATTAAGGGCAGCCTTAATAATTGCTTCGTAGCTGCTGTATTCTACAATGCTTCCAATACCGTTGCTTCGCAGAACCTCAATGGCATTATCTCCACTTTTCGCTGCCACGGTAAACCCTTTCAGAGAGGTTATCCCGGTGATCCCGGATATGCTGTTGGAGAAGAAGATGGGAACGTTCAGCGTTGCATAGGGCTTTGTGAAATCATACAGCTTCTCTCGCTGGGCGTTTTTGAAGATCGTGTCAATAACATCAAAATGTCCTGCTTCCATCTCCACCATCGCCTGTGACCAATCCATCCCCACCAGTTCAACCGGCCTGCCTGTTTTCTTTGACCAAAGGGCCCATTGATCCACCAGTATTCCCTGGAGATTCCCATTATCATCATAAAAGGTGAACGGAGGGTAATTGTTATCCATCACCACTCTCAGAGGTTTCTCCACAGTTAATCCCCCTGCTGACACAGGGTTAGGGAATGTTAGTGAGCAAATAGCGAGAACAGCCAGGATTGCTATGATTGGTGCAAATCGCCTATCCATCATGATTACCTCCGCCAGTTGCGAATACCTACCTTATTCCCAATTTTGCAGAAAAAAAACCCCTGAAAACGGGGTTATCGGTAATTATTATTTCCGGCAAGAGCTATGGCCTCTTCCATGAGAATATGATGAAATTGCCAATCCAGATCTCCGGCGCAGTAGGATTGATTCCCCAAAATCACCAAATCCATATTGAATATCGGGTAATAATACACCCGGGCACTAATGCCTGGATCCTCCCCCGTGTGTCCATAACGGATTATCCTGTCACTTTCCACATCAAACCAGATTCCGCAACCGTACTTCCAGTTTTTATCCACTTGAATCACCGGCTTAAGTATAAGATCTGTATACCGTTTATCCAGAAGAACACCGCTTCGCAGGGCCCTCATGAAACAGATCAGATCCCCCGCCGTGGAATAGGCGCCGCCGTCCGGAAGTCCATAAGCAGGAACGGAAAAAATATTGCGTTCCCATCCAACTAAAACATTATCTCCATTCCGGATAGGAATGTACCCCTCAGCCAAATGATCCGTCACCTGTGCCAGGGAGATGAAATCCGAGTGGTGCATTTCTGATTTTTTGAATACCCGCCTGCGGATCACTTCATCATAGGAGAGCCCGGAAGCCCTTTCAAGTATTAGTCCCAGCAGGATATAGCCGGCATTGCTGTAATCGAAACCCACCCCCGGTGCCTGTATCGGTGCTTCATCCATAAAGAAGGGCAAAAGCTTGGCAGGGGTATCCACGGCACAGGGCCCTATGGCCCTCCACAGATTTTCGAACCCCATGGGGTCATCATCGTCTGTATAATCCGCTATCCCGGAGGTGTGGGTCAGCAGCTGCATCACCGTTACCGACCGCGGGATCGCCACTTCGCCTAAATCGAGATAGTCCACCACGGAGGAATCCCATCGCAGCTTGCCTTCCATGATCAGCTGTACAATCGCCACTGCCGTGAACATTTTTGTAACCGATGCCGTAGCGAATCGCGTTTCCATAGTGTTCTTCGTATGCCCCATCCGATTAGCCGGACCGCACGCCTTTTGGTAGACCGGCTTTCCGTCTCTGGCCAGCAGCACAACGCCCGAAAACAGTTCCTTTTCCAAAAACAGCTCTGTCATGCGATCAAAGGCATCAATCATCAGGCTCACCTCACGGCTTGGGATGCTGATTAAGATTCTACATATAAGAAAAAACTCCTTCTTTTTTAGGCATGCAAAAGGGGAGAGACTGCGAATGATACACACCACCCCCACAACAACAGCTTGGCTGTCATTGCGAAATGGCGAATACCGACGCGGCAATCTCTCCCTTAAGTTTATTCTGTATCGCATTCGGTTGCAGAAAGTTCTAAAAATCCAGTGATAAAGTACCTATAACATTAAAACCTTTAGCCACGTATGAAAAGCGTCATCTTACCGGACAGGCTCCGGATTCACAGCCGTCTGTGCCGATATCCAGCTGCACCTCCGCTTTTTCATACTTCTGCAGCAGGGATGGCCGGAAGGGTTTCATGGCTGCTTTTCGCCGCTTGTATTCCGCTTCGTCAATGGCCTCGTAGGGAAGCAGCTCATAGAAGCTGTCGTCCAGAGAAAGGAAGGAAATGGCCATAACATCCTCCCAGTTCTTCCATACCCACTCTTCCACCGCTTCCCACTCATGGGACCGAACATGGACGGTGATGGAGCAGTTGTGGTCCACATAATGCTCCATGAACAGCTTGTAATTCTCCAGTTGCTCCAGGGCTGTCACATCGTACTTGGTTTTTCCGTTGGGGGATTTTTCAGGGAATTCGATGACCTTGGTCCGGCAGGTTTCCCAATCCTGACCCACCTCCGGCTTGACGGGGTAACCCAGCTCCTCAGAAACCTTAACCAATGGATCGTTGGCATTGATGCGGACCCGGCGGATGAAATACGGGGAATGGGAATAGTGGACGCCACTGGATACGGAGGGCAGCTGTGACAGGGTCCCTTCCGGTTTAACCGTGGTGGTCAGAATCGGCGGCTTGTCTCCCAACTCCATGGCATAGCTCTCCGCTTCCCGCTGTGCTACGCTCCTAAGTTTTTTCAATACCTCGATTTGTTCCTCTCGGCCCATTCCTGTGGCATTGACCATGTCCTGCCACCCGGTGAGGGAGCAGCCGATCAGCTTGTCGCGGCGCTGGACATCGTCCCATTTCGGAAGCTCCAGCTCCACACAAGTCATCCGGTAACCGGCTCTGGCCGAAAGCTTCTGTGCCTTCAGGAGACCGTTGAGATCCAAGGTGCCGTCCGCTTTGACAAAGGCAAACACATTCACCGTCGTCAGGTTACAAAGCCCCTTGCTGTCCAGCAGAATTTCGCCGCAAGGATTCACTCCATTGAAGTTGGGTCTGCGCTTCAGTCCTGCCTCGGCATTCACCCACCCCGGCTCTCCTGAATAGCGCATGGCTTCAATCTGCCAATGCAGCTTCTCACGGCTGGGTTTCTCCGTATAGTAGATGGAGTTGTTGCTCATCTGGCGGTGCATGATATCCTTATCAATGACCCATTGCCCTTCCACCTGCTTGTAAAGATGGGTCTTCGCCTCGATGCACTCCTGATCGTTCTGATCTACCAGTACGATTTCAGCCGTCCTGCGCACGCCGCCGACTACAACATTCTCACCGATGACATTGGCGATATCAAGGCAATCGATGGGCTTCAGCTTCACTCGTTTGGTTTCATCAAGGATGCTGCGCTTGCGGATCACGCGGTTTATCTTCTCGAACATCGACTTCAGGCTGGAATGGCCGCTGGCAGTGCCACCGAACCGCTTCAGCCGCTCACCCACCGGCCGTACATGGTCGTAGTCTACGATAATGGTCTTAATGTCCCTGTATTCCAGGCTGTAGATCAAACGGAAATAGAACTCCAGCGCCTGTACCCAGCCTTCCTTGCTATCCCCTATGGTGATCTTCACCGTATTGTTATAAATGAACTCCAGGCTAGTGTTATCCTCCCGCTCAGAGGGACTCATGGCCGTATAATCCTTGTGGACCAGCTCGAAATCAGTTCTCACCTTCGGCAGCTTCTCCACATCCTCCTTCAGAATGCGAAGCCCCACACCGCTGCCGATCATCAGCAGATAGAACACATCGCGGAACGCCTCAAAGCTGTCGATGATCTGGAAGGAACAGTTGAAATTGGACATGGGATAATGCTTGGTCACCTCCGTATTCCCCACCCAGAAGGTACGTCCGGAAAGGAACTGACGAAGATTGAAGATGTTGTCGTAAAGCTCTTCTGCTTCAGAGCGGCTGGTGGGTGCCAGGCTGCAGTTATATTCCACCGCCCGTTTCACCGTCTCCCACCAAAATTCCCTGCGCTTCGACTCGGGGAGCCAGCGGGAGTAGGTTCGGTAATAAACAAAGTTTCCCAGCTCCCCCATGGGAGACATTTTGTGCTTGTAATGACTGATGTAATCATCGGATAGCAGGTTGCTGTCCGATGTCTGCGTCGAACGGGTACGGTCCCTTTCATTGCGGTAAATGATATATTTTTTGGCAACATCCCGCCGTGGGCTCCCCATCAGCTGGTCTTCTACCATATCCTGAATCATTTCAACATCCAAGGGAACATCGCTGCCCTTCAGATCCTCATAGATCTTCTTGGCAATGGATTCGCTGAGCTTGTGGTCCACGCCCTTTTCTGTTTCCATCATGGCCTTCTCAATGGCCAGAACAATTTTAGTTCCGTCAAATTCAACGGAATTGCCGCTTCTTTTCGAGATTTTAACCATTTGCTATTCTCCTCCTAAGTGGTGGCGACCACCTATATTGTGTTGTCGCCACTGCGCGGTACACTATATATTGTATCATCGGCATATTTTGCGTTCAACATAACAATATTTTTTGTCGCAACAAAATTTACCTTAAATGACTTCACAGAAAAGAGGTTTTGTGCATTTCCCATTTGGACCCTTCACCGCTTAAAAAAAGAAACCGGCTTCTGCCGGTCCCTGTAATTTATTACTTCATGTTCTGTGATGCCTTTGGGGCGTATTTTTTGAACAACTCTTCCATCTCTTCCTTCCCGGAGGTTGTGCGGATACTTCGCTGAGGCTTTCCCTCAAATTTAAGGACAACTTCCGGTTTCCCATTCTCATCCCATACCCATAGGCGCAATTCTTCCCAGTTGAAAAATTCCATTTCAATCATAAGACCATGCTCATGGAACTGGTAAGGCTTAACACCCCGAACATATAACATAACGCAAAATACCATTATAATGCCGCCAAACATCCATTCCCCGTGAATAATATCATTCACCCCTACTAGAACAAAGAAAGCCGCTGCGATAACATCCACATTATAACGCTTTCTGGGGAGTTTGAGTATTACTTCACCGGCTTTCTTGAGACCGTCAATATATTGCCTAATAATCCGGGCGGTGAACACTGTCGCAATGACCAGCATCAGCATTGAAAAGCTGTACAATATTTCCATCAACCGTCACCTCGTGTTTTTAATATACGCCAACAGTTCTTCCGCTGTTGCGTCTGCATACTTACCAGCTTTATAGTCCTGCATGGCTACGATTCGCTGTGCCTGATCGCCTTCCAAAATTTTCTGCTTCAAGACTTCGGGTCTTTCAACGAAAATACCGGTTAGCTTCCCGTTGACAAATACCAGAAATGTGGGGATATATGCCTTGCGCTCCGTATTATGTGCGCTGATCAGGGCTTCGTGACTTTCTCTCCCTAAAATCTTTACCGTAAGGCGTGGGCTGTGTTCGGCCATCAGTTCCAGCACCGTGAGATTGATGACACAGTCCGGACACCACGGCTCCGAAAATGCCAGCACCTGTACTTCGTCGGTCAACGCCGTGATTTCCTTCACCGCGGCTTCACTTACCGAATAGGTCATTATCTTCTCTCGCAGCTCGTTCAGCCGCGGGTCGTTCCCATCGAAATATCCCGGCAGGGGTTTGGCTTCATTCCATAGGGTAATAAACTGCTTGTGATCCATCCTGAACCTCCTGTCTTATCAGTGTGTTCCTTAATTATAGCACAGACCGATACAGCGATATGAAAGGCCGGCCATTAATTTTTCGTAAGGGGCAAAAACGAAAAAGACACCCTAATGGATGTCTTTTCAGAAACCTGGCAACGACCTACTCTCCCGGGACCCTGCGGTCCAAGTACCATCGGCGCTGGAGAGCTT
>CAZYQI010000007.1:0-118084 GCA_964649745.1 uncultured Peptostreptococcaceae bacterium
TTATTGCTGTATTTTTAATGTCCGTTTTTGCTGTATCTTATTGTACCGCTAACATGATTTGAAGAGCCTTTTTCAGAAACACAGGATTAGACCCCGCACTGTCGGGAAATTTTGATGACACACCTTTGTAATAGCGGGGGCTTATGAAGAGGAGAAAACGGAGCGTGTTTCTTACGGTGATTCTGATTGCCGGGGTTGTTGGAATCATGGCGCTGAATACGCAGTTGAAATATAATCTGAGCTTGAGGGATTATATCTATTACAACAGCGAAATGAATCTCTCGGTGGATGGCATCGTGGGGGAGCGGGCACTGCTGGTGGGGGTGTATGACGAAGCACCCATGACTTTTTTGAACCGGTTTAACGATTACAATGCAGGCATTATCGTGGATTACATTTCACAGATTGCCATCGAAATCAGAAACGATATCCACCTTAAGGTGCTGCAAAAAGAAGATGTGCTGAAGGCTCTGGAAAAGGGCGACGTGGATGTCTCGGTCGTTAAGCGGACGAAAGAGATTGAAGAGCGGTTTGACCTCACACAAACCTTGTGTGTGACCAAGGGCAGGATTCTCGTAAAGGCCAGCGGGGAGTTCAAAGGCGTTGATGACCTTCGAGGGAAGACGCTTGTTGCGCTTTCAAGTGACAATTCCTATGGCAGGATTAAGGCCTTTTTTGACCCCTATGGGGATATCCAGATTGTTGAAGTGGAGAATATCTACCAGTGCTTCGCGCTGATCGGCAATAATCTGGCTGTGGGCTTCGTCGGCGACGATATGGAAGCGGCACACTTTTTAAATGTGACCAATCGCGAGGCCAGCTTCAAGTTTCTTAAACCGGTGCTGTACGCCGAAGAAATCACCCTGGCGGTTCCCAAGGGCAATACAAAGCTTGTCAATATTTTGAACAAGGCGATTCTTGAACTGAAGAAGAAGAACCTTATTGCACAGACGCAGTTTAAATGGCTAGGTGATTTTGAAAGCGACAGTATGGACTTGAGAAAGTTGAAACTTGCCTACAAAGTGCTGCTAGCGGTTTCCTCGATCATCCTCTTATTTTCCGTCTGGAACTATGTCATCACGCAGAAGGTCAATACCAAGACCCGGGAGCTTTCCGAAAGCAAGGAGAAGCTGCGGTTGATTATTGACACCATGCAGAGCGGCATCATAGTGATTGAAAACCATTCCGTCATCGTGGAATGCAATGATACCATCAAACGACTGCTGGGGATTGAGAAAGATCAGCTTATCGGCAGAAACTACAACAACATTGAGGCCCTGAAGCCCTTCATGGAAGAAGAAAACATGAATCGGGTCTTTAATCTGGGAAGTGCATATTACTATGTGACTAAGCAGCCCTTTTCCGGGAGTAAGATCCTGATTGTCATTGAGGACTACACCGAGAAGTATACCCATGAAATGCGGCTGAGGCAGGAGTCCAAGATGATTGCTGTAGGCCAGCTGTCCGCAGGTCTGGCCCACGAGATACGGAATCCCCTGGGTCTTATCAAAAGCTACATCTACGTCATCGACAAGTACTGCAGGGATGAAATCGGCCAGCATGCGATATCCGTCATTAACGATTCCGTGGGTCGCATCAATAAGCTTATCGAAAACCTGCTCCGGTTCTCAAAGCTTTCCAATGACGATTCAAAGCTAGTGGATATGGAAAGCCTTCTGCAGGACATACTTGCCCTTGAAGGAAAGAGCTTTGAACTCAGCGGAATCCGTGTCATCAGCCAGGTTTCGGGGGATAACAGGAAAACTGCGGTGGTCAATGAAGACATCCTGAAGATGATCCTGCTTAACCTGCTCAACAACAGCATCGACTCCTTCAAAGGCCTACAGAGAGAGGATAAAACCATTGAAATCGGCGTGGAGGTGGCAGAGACGCAGCTGACGATCCGTATAAGAGACAACGGCTGCGGCATCGAAAAGGAGATCCAGGAGAACATTTTCAATCCCTTCTATTCGACAAAAGAAACCGGAACGGGTCTGGGACTGTATATCATCGGCACTGAAATCGCCAACTGCGGAGGATCCGTCATGGTTGACAGCGATTTGGGCGAAGGCACGGTATTCACGATTCTGCTTCCGATCAAGGAGAGAGACCATGGTCAGCAAAAAGGGGTATAGGATTCTCATAGTGGATGATGAAATCGAGTATCAGAAGGTGCTGTCGATTATTCTCAGCGGTGAAGGCTATGAGATTGCCACCTGCTCCAACGGCAATGAAGCCCTTGCCTACATAGAGGGAAACCTTGTGGATCTGGTGCTGACGGATCTGAAGATGCCGGTTATGGATGGTGTTGAGCTTATACGCCGTATCAAGGAACGGCATGAGGAGATCGACGTCATTGTGATGACGGCATTCGGCAGCATTGAAAGCGCCGTGGACTCCATCAAATACGGGGCTGTGGACTATTTCGTGAAAAGCGGGGAGTTGAACGAGCTGGTCATGAAGGTTGACCGGTTGGCGAAAATCTACCGCCTGGAGCGACGAAGCTCGGCACTTCTGGAAAAGCAGAATGATACGGAAATATTCATGAACTCCAAAAGCGAAGCCTATCTCAAGCTGCTGGAGATGTGCAGAAGAACTGCGGACACCGGTATCAACATCTTGCTTCTGGGGGAATCCGGAGTGGGCAAGGAGATTATCGCCAATCATATCCACCGGCTCAGCGGACGTATCCAGGAGCCCTTTGTCCCGGTGAACTGCCAGGTGTTTCCAGAGGGTGTAATCGAATCCGAGCTTTTCGGCCACGAAAAAGGGGCGTTCACCGGCGCCGCTGTGTCTCGGATCGGCAAATTCGAACAGGCCAACTATGGTACGCTCTTCCTTGATGAAATCGGCGATTTGCCGGTAGCGACACAGGGCAAGCTCCTGAGGGCCATAGAAAGCAGAAAAATCGAGCGGCTGGGAAGCAATAAGTCCATCAGCCTTGATGTGAAATTTATTTCAGCCACCAATAAGAATCTGGACGGACAGGTCAAAACCGGTGATTTTCGGGAAGACCTGCTATACCGGATCAACACCCTGACACTGAAAATCCCGCCACTCCGGGAGCGCCGGGAGGACCTGCCTGCCCTGATTGATTTCTTCATTCGGAGGGTCGCCGCTGAGCAGAAGAAAAGGATCTCACAGGTAGACGAGGAGGTCATGTCGTTCCTGCTCCGCTACGATTATCCGGGAAATATCCGGGAACTCAAGAATATTGTCGAACGCATGATTGCGCTGAGCAGGGACGGCATTGTTACGGTCAACGAGATCCTGATGCCGGTGAAATCCGGTGAAAAGCAGCATGAACATTACAGCTACGCGCCAAAGACCCTGAAGAACGCCAGGGCTGATTTCGAAAGACGGCTCATATCCAGTGCACTTAAGAACAATTCGGGGAATGTGGCCAAAACGGCAAAGGAGCTGGATATCAGCACAAGGCAGCTTTGGAACAAGATCAGCGAGTACCGAATCGACTGCAAAAACTGTGAATAAAACTTCAGCATGACATGAATGCGCGAAATATATTTCGCGCATTTTTTTGGGAAAAGACAACTTCACCATGCCTTTGCCCTAAAACAGGGCTTCACAGAGGTTTGAAAAGTGGGTTTGGAGTTGGCACGGCTGTTGCAATGTATGAAAGATGTGGCCGTATAGCAGTGGCGGCCATAATTCCGGTAAAGAGAGAAAGGACGTGGCGTATGAAAGCCAAAAAAGTGTTGATGCTGTTGATGTCGGCGGTTCTGGTAGTCGGTATGCTTCCAGGATGCACAAAAAAAGAAGAGACGGCTTCTACAACGGCTCCTGGAGCGGCTCCGGCAGCATCCAGCGAACCAATTGTGATTAAGATCGGCCATACCGATTCTTCCCAACGTTCCACACACAAATGGAGCGTAGCCCTTGGGGATTATTTGGAGAAGAACGCTCCCGGGCGGTTTAAGGTGGAAGTGTACCCCGACGGCCAACTGGGTGATACACCGGACCTGGTATCCGGCATCAAAATCGGCACGGTGACCATGATGTTCGACCTGTCCTCCGTCATTACCTCCGCATCGGGACCTGCATCGACCTGCATCGATCTGCCTTATCTGTATCCATCCTTCGAAGCCTGGGAGAAGGGAACCTTCGAGAACGGCGGCCTTGAGCTGTTCAACGAAACCCTGAAGGATTCCGGCTACTACTGTGTTGACATGTACTACAACGGAATGCGCCAGGTCATCAGCCGGGACAAGGTTTATCATAACCAAGCTGACCTGAAGGGGCATAAAATCCGCATCGCACAGAATGACCTTAACATCAAAATATGGGAAGCCATGGGAGCCAATCCTACACCCATGGCATGGGGCGAAGTTGTAACGTCGCTATCACAGGGACAGATCAACGCCCTTGACCACTCCCTGGGCGTATTCAACGATTTCAACCTTCATGAAATCGCACCCTATATTACCCTCACCAATCACGCAAGCTCGCCGTTTCCTATCATCACGTCGCGGCAGTGGATTGAGTCCCTGAATCCGGAAGACCGCAAGGTGCTGGAAGCAGGCGTGAAGGATATGGCCAAGCAGCAGCGGGCTGAGGAATTCGCCAAAGAAAAGGGTTACATCGAGCGCTTCAAGAGCGAAGGTGCTGAGGTGTACGAGCTGACTCCGGACGAACTGGCGGCCTTCGAGAAAGCGGTTCAGCCGGTCTATGACCAGCAGCGTAAAGTCGTCGGTGACGCCATGGTCGACAAGTGGCTGAACACCCGCCCTAAGTAAGTGGCAACGGTTTTTTAAGCATACCCGGTATTGTGCAGAATCATTCCCCCACATGATGCCGGGTATTGTTTTGACTCTGGAAAGGAGGACATTGCCCTGATCAAGGGTGATGAGCATTATGAATTCAAAAATCATAAACACGATTAACAAGATAGAAGACACCTGCCTGATTGCCATGTTTGCCGGAATGGTAGGCATCATATTCTTTCAGGTCATCATGCGATACGTTTTCAACGACTCGCTATCGTGGTCTGAAGAGTTGGGTAAGTTCCTCTTCGTATGGGTATCCTGGTTGGGCATATCCATTGGTCACAGAAGAAACGAGCATATTCGGATAACGCTCCTGGTAGATAAGCTGCCATACAAGTTCAACCGTCTGGCGGAGGCCTTTTGCGAACTGATTCTTATTTTGATATGTGGGATAACGCTGTATTACGGCGTTATCATGATGCAGATCCAGATCAACGTACCCTATGCCGGGATCAAAATAAGCACAGCCTGGGGATACCTGTCTCTTGTCCTTGGCTGCTCGCTTTTCATTCTTAGAGCGGTCATCAATTTCGGCGAAGCCATTAAGGCGTCGACCGTACTTTCGAGAAAGGGGGCTTGACCAATGGCGGTTGCAATCCTCTTTATCGCCCTGTTCGTCTTGCTTCTAATAGGCGTACCCGTGGGCTTTGCCATCGGAGGGGCGACCATGGTCGCCATGCTGACGGCATCGGACCTCAATATGGCAATCAACGCACAATACTGCTATAGCGGCATCTTTTCGTTCACAGTTATGGCGATTCCGTTTTTTATGCTGGCCGGCCTTATCATGTCAACCGGAGGCATTGCTCGGAGAATCGTCAATTTTGCATCAACGCTGATCAGCTTCGTTAACGGCGCCATAGGCTGTGTTGCAGTTATTTCCTGTATGTTTTTCGGGGCCCTTTCCGGCTCGGGGATGGCCACCACCTCCGCCATCGGAGGGATGATGATTCCCGAAATGAAGAAGAAGGGCTATGACCCGGCGTATGCGGCGACCATCGTGTGCTTCGGGGGAATTGTTGGACCTATTATTCCGCCAAGCCTATCCTTTGTGCTCTATGGCGCCTCCACTGGGGTTTCCATTTCCCAGCTGTTCCTGGCGGGCATTCTCCCAGGAATACTCATCGGCATTTGCTTTGTCATCGCCAATATCGTCATATGCACCATCACCAAGACAGATCTTGTCAAGGAGAAACGGGCAGCATCGGACGAGAAGGTCCCCCTTGCCCAAGCCATGAAATACCGGCTTGGAGAAATCGGCAGGAGTGGGAAGGACGGTTTCTGGGCGCTGCTCTCTCCGGTGATCATTCTGGGAGGCATCTACACCGGTGTTTTCACACCGACGGAGGCCGCCTGTATTTCCGTAGTGTATTCCATCATCATCAGTATTTTTGTCTATAAGGACATGACCTTCACCGATCTCAAGCAGGTTTTGCTTGATACAGCGGTGCTGAACGGCATCACATCCTTTCTGCTGGGCTATTCGACGGTCTTCTCTACGTTCATGACCTATGAACGGGTTCCGGTCATGATCACGGAATTCCTGACCGGCGTGTCGGACAATCCGCTGATTGTTCTCTTCTTCATCAACCTGGTCCTGCTGGGGGTAGGTCTGTTCCTGGATACCGTTCCGGCGGTCATCGTCATGGCGCCCATGCTGCTGCCGACCGTAGAGGCTCTCCATGTGGACCCCATCCACTTCGGGGTGGTGATGGCGGTGAACCTAGCAATCGGTCTGTGTACGCCGCCCTATGGCTGCAACCTGTTTGTGGGGGCTGCCGTGGCCAAGATCAAGATGGAGCACATGTTTCCGTTCATCTTGCCTCTTCTGGCCGTAGCGATTTTCGCGCTGATGATCATCACCTATGTGCCGTGGCTGTCGCTGGCATTCATCAAGTAAAAGGATTCGGGTGAATTTAAGAAAGTGCTCTGTTAAGACCTTCGTCTACAGAGCACTTTTTACTTTGCCTATTGGTTAAATAACTTAATGATAGGGGGTTGCTCCTCGGATACAATACGAAAGATAAAATCCCTTCAGCCGTTACAGCATATGCCCTGTTGTTCTCCAGAGCTGCAAAATACCATTGACATTAACGTAACGTAAAGGTTTATGATGAAAGTGAAGGGAGGTGCCAGGATTGGAATACACCGTACAAAAACTGGCCAGGCTTTCCGGTGTAAGCGCTCGGACGCTTCGGTACTATGATGAGCTGAATCTCCTCAAGCCGGCGAGGATCAGCAGCTCGGGGTACCGCATCTATGGCGCGGCTCAGGTGGATCGTCTTCAACAGATTCTGTTTTTTAGGGAATTGGACGTTCCCCTTGAAACAATCCGTACCTTGCTGAGCGCGTCGGAATACAACGCTGCAGCAGCTCTGGAGGCGCATCGCTGCAGGCTGCTGGAAAAACGTGCGCAGCTGGATGTTCTGATTACCAACATAGAGAAGAGTATTGCCTTATCGGAAGGGAGAATCGCGATGACCGATGCTGAAAAATTTGAAGGCTTCAAGCAGAAGCTGGTGGAGGACAATGAAAAGAAATATGGAAGGGAAATACGAAACAAATACGGGGATCCGGTGGTGGATGCCTCAAATAAGAAGCTGATGGGGATGACTCCGACGGACCATGAAGCCTTTACACGTCTGACCGAAGAGCTGATGGCTGTTTTGTCACAGGCCATGGACACCGGAGATCCGGGGAGTGAGACGGCGCAAAAGGCTGCTGCATTGCACAAGGAGTGGCTGATGTTCCACTGGAACACGTACAGCCCAGAAGCCCATGGGGGGGTGGCCCAGATGTATGTGGAAGATGAACGGTTCCGGGCTCACTACGATGCAGCCCGCCCGGGGACCGCTGAATTCCTGCGGGATGCCATCCTGATATTCACCAAACGCTAAACAGCTCGATTGGATCAATGAAGAGGCCGCGTCATCCGTTTTTCAGCGAATGACGCGGCCATTTTTTTAATCGGCTGTCGGTATGGTGTTGGAGTACCCCTAGAAAACATGTTCCGTTACCACTTCCGCCCCAAAGGGCATCAGTGACAACTGCGCCAACTTGACGCTTTGTATGGCAAAGGGGATGCCAACAATGGTGACGGCGAAAAATGCTGCAGAAATCAGGTTCGCTACTGCCAGCTCCCAGCCGCAGAACAGGATCCACAAAATATTGGCAAGGGCACTGGTTGCCCCGAAAGGCCTGTATTCAATCTGTTTTCCAAAAGGAGCCAGTTGAAGTCCGGCCATTTTAAAGCACTGTATCCCCACGGGGATTCCAATCAGGGTTATGCTGAACAGGATTCCCCATAAAGTCCAGAGTAGGGCATGGAGCAATCCGCCGAATATGAACCAGATTAAATTTCCTAAAAGTCTCATGTTAATAGTCCTCCGTCACTGTTCTTAATTCAGTGTATCATGGGGAACATACAGACTTTTGGAGGATTCGATTTCGGATTTCTTAAGATTATGTGGTCTGGAATTTCATTGTGGGGCAATCTCACTAGCAAAGTTCCATTTGTTCCTGCGCTATTTTTGAATTTTTTATTAAGATATTCTCAAACGCTTTTAAAACTTTTTTATAATGGGTCTTGATATTAATTTTTAATGGTCATATCCTTTGTTTCAAGGATATCCTTTAACAACTTTAAAGGAGTGAAAAAAATGATTGCAAAGAACACAGAATTTGAGCAACTGTACAGGTATGTGGAAGAGAGTTCAGGCAACGAGAAGAACATCTGTGAGATAACTGCCATAAAAAACGGACGTGTCGTTTATGAAGATTACTGGCATGGATACCGGCGAGGAGATGCGCTAAATGTCATGTCGGTCACCAAGAGCGTCATGGCAATTTTAACCGGTATTGCGATCGCCAAAGGGCTTATCAAGAGTGTTGACCAGAAGGTTCTGGAGTTCTTCACGGACTATCAGGTGAAGCGGGGAGAAAAGACAATCTATGATGTCACGCTCCGCCACCTTCTCACAATGAGGGCCCCGTACAAGTACACGTCTGAACCATGGACGAAGGTCTGTACCAGCGATGACTGGACAAAAGCGGCTCTTGACATCCTTGGCGGAAGAAACGGCATTACAGGTGAGTTCAAGTATTCAACGTTGGGGATTCAGATACTGTCCGGCGTGATAGCAAATGCCAGCGGCATGAAGGTGATTGATTTTGCCAACACCTTTCTCTTTGAACCGCTGGGCATTCCCCGTCATACGAATAAGGAAAACAGCACAAAAGAGGAGCAGCTGAACTTTTTAATGTGCAAGGAGCCCAAGGGCCATGTCTGGTATGCGGACCCGCAGAGTGTGAATACGGCTGGCTGGGGACTTACGCTGTCGGCCAATGATCTTGCCGCAATAGGCCTTATGTGCCTTCAGAAAGGGATATACAATGGAAAGCGGATCGTAACGGAAGAGTGGATTGACGCGTTTTCAACACCCTATATCGATTTGGATGACCGGTTTGGGAATATGTCATACGGCTTTCTTTGGTGGATCATAGACGCCAACAAACGAATTTATGCGGCCATAGGCGATGGAGGAAATATCATCTATGTCAACGAGGCCAAAAACATTTGCGTCGGAATCGCAGGCACCTTCAAGCCCCGAATATTTGACCGTGTTCAGTTCATTCAGAAGAAAATAGAACCGCTGCTTTGATGGTATCTCAGAAGAGGCTGAACCAGTGTAACGTTTGCGGTATTCTCCTCGTTTCCATTAATGAGGAGCCATCTCGTTAATGATTATGGAAATCATTTTGAGACAGCCCCTTTGATTCTAAGGGAAATCGAACCGGAGGATCAGTTGGTACAAAATAGGGAGTAAGGTCAATATGGCCCATGTTCGAAGCCTTACACAAGCGGCTTTTCGGTGCTGGGCGTACGGTGAGGACAGCCGGGCCAGCAGCAGGGTCTTCGCTTTCCATTCAGGAGGTCGACACTTAAACGGCGAATGTGTTCTTCTCGTGTTTCAGCTTTTTTTACACGGGTAACCCAACAAATCCATTCGTTGCGTGCGAGAGGTGTGAGGCTGTTCCATTTAGCAAGCAAATCTGAATCTGCAACGAGAGTCGCTTTTAAGTCTTCCGGTACGTCATGGACCACACCGGTGCCAATTTCAACATCATTCATAGGGCCATCACCTCCAAAATTTCGCGAGAATGTCATAAATCCATACAGGCAGTACATTTCAAATCAGGGTGGAAAACCGCATCCTTCAATAGCGAGGCTCACGCTTCGAATTTTGATAATAGGCCTCCAGGCCAATCTCTCTCATGGATTCACAATTCCTTCGCCATTTGGCATCCAAATCGGGACTGAACTGGTTCCGGGTGCAGGGGTATTCATCGCACTGAAAGCAGAAGTCCACGGATTTTTCTTTGTGGCAGTCCCGGGCAGAACAGCCTGGGGTAAGACATTGGCCCGAGCGGCAGCCTTCGCAGGTGCCGGCTGTCAGGAACTCTAAAACGGCAGCAAATCGGTCGTAGTCAGCCAGGGCGGGTACGAAGCCAGAAAACACGGGAGCCTTCTTTTCAAAGCCGGCTAAAGCAGACTTCAGCTTAAGGCTAAGCATTTGGATTTCGCCATCTTTTCGCGATACGCAGCGGGAACAGTCCAGTCCGCAGACCCCCAGATCTTCGTGAATTCGGTCATTGTTCATTGTAAAACCTCCCATTATTTTTCTTTACACAATAGTAGATGCAAAAAAAAGAGGAGAGATACGGCCTGCATGAAAAAAATGCATCGATGTCTTAGAACGGATAGACATCGGATGAAGCACCCTCAGAAGAGGTGGAACACTTTCTCAGAATGACTGCAAAATAGACTCAAACCATGCCGGATCGGGCTTGCGATCCGGCATGGCAGCGTATATGTTCGTTACCTTCTGTCGGACCTCGGGATTGAACACGTAGCCCTCTGCCTGTTCGCCGAAGCGGAAGGTTTGAATGCGGCTCCGGATCTCCTCCTGCCGCTCAGCCCGCTCATTTTGAAAATTCAGGTAGGATTCACAGCTGCATGGATTTTCAACCCGGATGAGGTTGCATCGCTGAGAAAAGAAGTTGTCCAGGTTCATCCGAGCCCGGTGAAGCAGAGCCTTGGCAGCGGGAACGGACACTTCCAGTATGTCGGCGGCTTCGGCGATACCCATGCCGAACATATCAATCAGGGAAAAGGCCATCCGCTGGCTTAGGGTGAGCTTTCGGGTCATGGCGAGGAAACAGCCGTCCCGCATTTCCCGTATGGTTTCCTCCACCACGACCTCCTCTTCAGGTAATGGGCTGGTGTCGGACAGCTGCAGCGGCTCTCCCTCCCGCTCAAGCTCCATAAGGGCGTCTAAAGAAAGAGGCACATATCCTCCGGACCTGCGCTTTTCCATCAGAAAACAGTTGGTACAGATTTTTCGGAGCCAGGCCTTTCGGGCCTGGGAATCCTTCAGGGTGCTCCAGTTTTGCCACGCCCGGAGCAGAGTTTCCTGAACAAGATCCTCGCTTTGGTGGCGGTTCTGAGTGAGCTTGAAGCTGATGGCATAAAGGAATGGAATATACGACTCCAGCTCCTGGTGATTTTGGTTGTCTGTACTCATTGGGCGTACGCCTCCGATGCTTAGTCAGTCGTGTTCATATATGCGAAGTCAGTCTCAGTGCAATGGCATCCATATGACGGTGATCTGTCCCGCAGCAGCCTCCAAAAATCTTAATGGCTGTGTTCCTTTTCAAATCAGCCATAAATTCCGCCAATCGCTCCGGGGAATCGCCCTGGGGTTCTTTTGCGCCGTCAAGAGCCTCGGGACTCAGTGCAGATGCATTGGCCTGAATACCCAAGAACCGTTTGCGCACCCATACCGTTTGATTTACGGGATTATGAAGTGCACTGGCCAATACGGTGGGATGAACACAGTTCGCCATGTAGCATACGGGCTTTCGATCGGTGGCGCCGTCGATACTTTCAATGGCGTCACTGATGGGGGTTCCATCCATCAGCAGTCCGTTCTCGCGGATCATAAAACTGATAAAGTAGGGAAGACCGGTGGATTCCATGGCCTTGGCCATACCTATGGCCTCGGGCAGAGCGGGCATGATTCCTGCCATCAGGCAGTCTGCACCGGCTTCTCGGAATTGGTTGGCCTGCCAGGAATGGAATTGAAAGGCTTCTTCTAGATCCAGGGAATCTGTCGGGTTGTAAGCATCCCCCTTGCAGCCCATGAGGCCGGTAACAGAGATATGGTCCTTGTGCTGTGGATAGTCGTCCCGAATGGCCTTCAGAAAAGATACACAGTCCTGAATAACGGGGCGGTCATAAAATTTCGAGGCTGCGATGCGGTCCTTGTTAGATCTTCGGGTTGGGGTACTCACCAGGATAGGCAGGTGATATTTGACGGCAACATCCATATACTGCCGGTACATTTGCTTTAGAACGGCAGCCTGCTCAGGGGAGTAGATTGGTCCCGCATTTGCGATATGTTCATCGGATGTTATACCGAACTCGCTTCTTAAGCGAACACCGATGGCGCCTTCGGTAAGGATGATGTTAGCGTTAGAAAAACGGGATTCAAAAGTATCGGAAGTCATTACAGGTATCATGTCCATGTTACACGTCCTTTCATTTCGTCCACTGGCCTTTGTAAGTGCAGTCCTTATCCGCCCACTGACTAAAATCAATTTCAAAGCCATCCGGATCAGCGGCATAATAGGGCATGGAATAGAGCTTTGTGACTATTTCACAGTCATTCGCCACAATCTGTAATCATTTAACACGTTGAAATATATAATTCTACACAAGTTACCAATTACCTTTTAGAATTACTCATCAAAAACCGGATGATACCCTTGAGATCCTCCGGTTTTTGCGTTCCGGGAATTCTGAATGATTTATTAAATTTGCATTCACTGTCATTCCTCAGCCCTCTGCGGTGTTTAAGAACTGACTGGAGGGGATTGCCATTCCAGTGACAGCTAAAAAGTCGGGATCATCCGATTGCGACAAGCCATTAGGAGGAAAACATATGTCACTGCTTCATGTTCAGAATCTCAAGAAAATTTATCAAACCCGTTTCAGCTCAAATCAGGTGGAAGCGCTTAAGGATGTCAGTTTTACCGTGGATGAAGGGGATTACGTCGCCATTATGGGGGAATCCGGCTCCGGAAAGACTACGTTGCTGAACATTATGGCCTCCCTTGATCGTCCAACGAGTGGCGAGGTGTCGATTTCCGACAAATCCTTGTCCAAACTGAAGGAGTCCGAGCTCACCGACTTCCGACGGCAGCACCTGGGGTTCGTTTTTCAGGAATTCAATCTTCTGGACAATTTTTCGATTCAGGACAACATCTTCCTACCCTTGGTATTGGCGCAGAAAACATATCCGGTGATGGTGGAGACCCTTCAACCCATTGCGCGGAAGCTGGGAATCGACGACATTCTCGGCAAGTTTCCCTACGAGGTGTCTGGAGGACAAAAGCAAAGAGCAGCGGTGGCCAGGGCGCTGATGAACCGACCCGATATTCTGTTGGCAGACGAGCCCACCGGTGCCCTGGATTCAAAGTCTACAGAACAGCTGCTGCATCTCTTCTCACAGATTAATCGTGAAGGCCAGACGGTTCTGATGGTCACCCACAGTACTCTGGCGGCCAGCCATGCCGGGCGGGTGCTTTTTATCAAGGACGGGGAGGTTTATCATCAGCTTTATCGGGGCAATATGACCAATGAGCTGTTTTACTCCACCATTGCAGAGGTCTTGACCCAGCTTGCAACAGGAGGGGAACTCCATGGTTAAGTCGTTCTATTTGAATTTGGCCGTGGGGGCTATCCGAAAAAACGGGCAACTGTACGGGCCCTACATACTGATGAATATTTTTAGCATCGCCATGTACTACATCATGCACAGCATTGCAAATAGCGAGGGCTTACGTGTGATGAGCGGCGGCGCGGAAATGAAGATGATTTTGACCTTTGGGATCTATGTGATCGGCATATTCGCCGTACTTGCCGTCTTTTATACCAACGGCTTTCTTATGAAACGGCGAAAGAAGGAAATCGGCATCTATAATGTCTTAGGGTTGGCCAAACGGCATATTGCCCGGATGATGGGACTTGAGACGATTCTTGTTGCACTCCTTTGCCTCGCTTTAGGTCTTGTCAGCGGGATGCTGTTGGGCAAGCTGCTTTATCTGCTGTTTATCCACTTACTGGGGTTTCCTGTTTCGATTGGCTTCAAAGCCTCCATGGCTTCCGTTCTCAGCACGGTGGTTCTGTTCAGTAGCATCTTCGGGGCCATACTCCTTTACAATTTAGCCCGGATCCATCTGGCAAATCCCATCGAGCTGGTGAGGGAATCCGCTGTTGGGGAGCGGGAACCCAAGACAAAATGGCTGATGACAGTCATTGGCATTGTGGCGCTTGCAACCGGCTATGGCATCTCCCTGACAGTGAAGTCACCTCTCCAGGCCATGACACTTTTCTTTGTCGCGGTGGTTCTTGTGATGATTGGAACCTATTTGCTGTTCACCACAGGAAGTATTGTCTTGCTAAAAGCACTCAGAGGCAATAAAGCATACTATTACCAAACCCGCCATTTTGCCGTAATTTCCGGTATGCTTTATCGCATGAAACAAAATGCAGTGGGCCTTGCCAATATCTGCATCTTGAGCACCATGGTCATCATTTCGCTTACAACTACCATATCCATTTACGCCGGACTTGATGATTCGCTCCTGAACCGCTACCCCAAAGAGGTAACCGTCACGGTATCAGAGCCCAAGGCCGGGCAGGAAGAGGCGGTTCGCGGAATACTCAGCAATGTGGCGAAGGAGCTGGGGGTTGAAATTACGGATGAAGATACGCTTCGATACATGCTTCTATTCGCTAAACAAGAAGGTGAAATGCACAACCTGATCACCCTGGATAAAGAATCCTATGATCCGGACACCATTCTTGTGCAGATGATTTCATACCCGAACTATAAGGCGCTTATGGAGTCTAATCGGTTTAACGCTAAGCCGTCGGCTTCCCCGGCTACGGATTCGGAAGCGCTGCTGTTCATCAACGATACGTCCTTTGGATATAATCAGCTGACCATTCAAGGCCAACAGGTTCAGGTTAAAGAGGAACTGAAAACCCTGGGGGATTGGGGAAAAGATAAACGGGACATCGTTCCCACCCTGACCCTGGTTATGAAGGACGAAGCGGCCATTCAAAAATATTACGGCAGTATCACACAAAAGCCGACCGGTTCCTTTGAGCTAACCTATGAGGCGGATATTATAGGGGCGGAGGCGAATAAGAAGGCATTTGGCGAAGCTGCAAAAAAAGCCCTCGATGACTACGATCATAAGATTCATCTGAAGAGCCGTACCCTTTCGAAGGATAACTTCTTTATGATTTATGGAGGCTTTCTCTTTCTGGGACTCTTTTTAGGTGCGCTTTTTCTGGTTATGACGGTCCTGATTATGTACTATAAACAGGTTTCAGAAGGGTTTGATGATAAAAACAGATATGTCACCATGCAAAAGGTAGGCATGAGTCACCGTGAGATCAAAAAAGCAATTCAAAGCCAAACTGTCTTGGTTTTTTTCCTGCCATTGGTCACCGCGGGCATACACGTTGCGTTTGCTTTTAACGTCATCAATCGACTTCTGGCCCTTTTCAGCTTTACCAACACACCCCTCTTTATCCTCTGCACGACGGTCACCGTGGCGGTTTTTGCGGGATTCTATTATATTCTCTATCGGTTGACTGCCAGAACTTACTTTAAAGTGGTTAAATGGTCCTGATTTGCTGGGGGGAGAAGGTATTTAGAAGTATGTAGATTATATCTGCACAGTTATGGGTAAAAAAGGCACCAAAGAGAGGTGCGTTATGACTACGAATTTCTCGTGGAAGGCCTTAATGCCGGAAAATCTAACAGAGGAAACATACCGTCTGGAGAATCTATTTGACCTGACCGAACTTCAGGAAATGCAGGATGCATTTGCAACGGCCATGGGGGTTGCTTCGGTGATCACGGACATCAACGGCAATGCGGTTACCCGTCCCAGTAATTACTGTGCCCTTTGCACCCAGGTTATCCCCTCCACGGCGAAAGGACGGGAGCTTTGCGGTGCATCCCATTCAATCTACGAATGCCCCACTGTTGGGGGACCAAGCTTTAAATATTGTATGAGTGCCGGAATGATGGATGGAGGCGCCAGTATTTTCGTTGGAGATGTTCATGTAGCCAATTGGCTGATTGGTCAGGTTCTGGATTCAGAGGATTCCGACGAGCGGATGATGGCGTTTGGCCGCATGATCGGTGCCGATGAGGATGCGTTCAAAGATGCCCTAGCCAAAGTCACCCGGATGTCCCGGCAACGGTACGACGAAATCTGTCATATGCTCTACCTGTTCGCGCGTCAGCTGTCTACACTGGCGGTACAAAATGTCCTGCAGTCAAAAGTTATAGAGCAGGTCCAGAAACAGGAACAGAGAATGAGGCATCTCAGTCACCACGATTCCCTTACCGATTTATACAACCGAAGATATTTTGATGCCATCCTTCAGGATTTGAATACCACCTATGCTCCGCCGTTCAGCATCATACTGGGAGATGTCAATGGACTTAAAATGATCAATGATGTCTTTGGACACGAGGAAGGAAACCGCTATTTGGTCCAGATTGCAAAGATTTTTTCCTCTGTGATGCCAAAATTGTTCACGGTGGCCAGAGTGGGCGGGGATGAATTCGCCATACTGATGCCCAACACCTCTCACAGCAGTGCACAAACGTATATGCAGATACTCAAAAGCCATTGTAACCACAAGACAGAAAATCAGATTCATATCTCTGTAGCCCTGGGGGCGGCGACGGCCACAAGCAGCGGAGAGAATCTTGAAGCCGTTATGAAACTGGCTGAGGATCGGATGTACAATAATAAGCTGCTTGAAAACCGAAGCACACGGAGTTCCATCATTTCATCCCTGCGGCAGACACTGGAGGAAAAAACCCACGAAACAGAAGCTCACTGCCAACGGGTGAAGGATTATATGATCGCCATGTCCAGAGCGTTGAATCTTCCTGAGATTCAGGATTCCGACATCGAGCTTCTGGCGATTCTCCATGATATAGGGAAAGTTGCGATTCCGAATCATATTCTGGATAAACCGGATAAACTGACGCCCAAGGAATGGGACATCATGCGATCTCACAGTGAAATAGGATTCCGGATCGCCTCTCGCACCCCGGAACTGATCGCCATTGCAGAGCCTATCCTCTATCACCATGAACGATGGGATGGGAAAGGGTATCCCTTGGGACTGGAGGGCGCATCGATTCCATTGTCATCTCGGATCCTTGCCGTTGTAGATGCCTATGACGCAATGACCCATGATCGCAGTTATCACAAGGGGATTTCAGTGACGGAAGCCCTTGCTGAAATCAAGCGATGTGCAGGAACTCAGTTCGACCCCACGATTGCTCAGCTGTTTCTTGAAATCGCAGAAAACGAAATACAAACCAGCGCATGACCCCTGAAAAAACGAATCGCACCCCGGAAGTCGGATATGTATCTGACCTTCAGGGTGCGATTTTATCCGATGCCTAACAGTTCGAAGACTCCCGCTTCTTAAAGCGGTGAGTGGAGAACTGTAGAGGCCCTGGATCCGTTCAACTAAGCTTCGGAGGGAGTAGAAACTCCACCCGAAGCTACAGTTCTTTGATTAATTGACCGTAGATTGCGCAGGCTTCCTCAATTTGAGAAATAGGACAACGCTCGTCCCGCATATGGGCAAGCTTGTATCCGCCGGGGCCGAACCCGATGCAGGGAATGCCCATGGCCACCGGGGTGATGGCATTGGTTCCGAAATCCCAGAAGTCGAAGTGCTCCGGGGTCTGATGGCGGACATTCCGGCAGGCGGTTATCAGTGCCTGGGTCAGCACATGGTCCTTTTCGATTTTCCAAGGGTTGTGCATGGGTTCATACACCAGCTCCGTGCCGGTATATGTGGTATGACGGAGGGTGCCGACCTCCCAGGTGGCGGTTTTGCCTGCAATAAGGCCGTTCATTTCGGCGGTGACATGGTCCAGGGTTTCGCCGAATGCCAGTCTGCGGTCCAGATAGATGGAACACTGGCTGGGTACCGCATTGAGGGATGCACTGACGGATGAGATGTCGGACAGTACGATGGTTCCGTGAGGGTCACTTGGCTTACGCAGGGAGTTGTTCAGTGCATCGACCCGGGAAATGATCTCTGCCATTTCATACACGGCGTTGACGCCCTTTTCGGGGGCAGATCCGTGGGCGGATACCCCATGGGTGGTGATCCGAATCTGCGCCTTGCCCTTATGCCCCAGGGTGATCACGTTATTGCTGGGCTCGCAGATGACACAGTAGTCCGGCTTTAAGGACAGCTCCTTGTACAGATGCTTCAAATTCTCGCCGTCGCAGTATTCTTCGCAGACGGTCCCGGTGACATAAATGGTCTTGCCTTCTATCCAGCCCTTCTCCCTGGCCAAGGCAGCGGCATAGACACTGGCGCAAAGGGCGGATTTCATATCCACGCTGCCCCGGCCCCAAAGGAAGCCCTCGGCAATTTCACCGGAAAAGGGGGCGTGCTGCCATTCCTCAGAGTCATGAACCTGGACGGTATCCAGATGGGAATCGAACTGGATGATTGTCGGTCCGAGGCCAATCCGACCGACGACATTCCCGGTGGAATCGATAAAGGCCTCGTCGTAATTCAGTTCTTGCATCTCCTGCAAAACAAGGTGCGCAAAGGTCTGTTCTTCATTGGAGAAGCTGGGTGTCTGTACGGCCTTCTGGGCAAATTGGATAAGTTTCTGATTTTTAGACATTTGCAAGTTCTCCTTCCGTATTGAACAGCAAGATGACGGAGTCGGCGTTCAACTGAAGCTGTTCTCTTTGTTCTGCGTAGAGCGGGTTTGAAAGCAACTCTTCAATCATACCCAGGCTCACAGCTCCGGACTCGCCGGAGCTGAAGGCGGCATCATCGCCAACAGGGTTCCTGGCCCGGGCCATGCCTTCGAAGGTGATGGCATCGGCACATGTGATAAAGCTGCTGGCCTTGGCATTCAGAAGCGGATACGTAGAGGGATTCGCCTCTCCGCAGTTAAGCCCTGCCATGGCCGTATAAGGTTCTCCGCCTATGGCAACGGGTTTGCTCTGACTGGCGGATTCGTAGATGCAGGCTACGGTTTCAGCTTCAATGATGCCGATGAAGGGAAGTGCGTCCGGAAATCGGTGCTGCAGATACCAGACCACACCGCCGGCCATGGAGCCTACGCCAGCCTGGAGGAACACATGGGTCGGCGATTCATCGATCTGCTCCAGCGCTTCCTTCGCCATGGTGGAATAGCCCAGTACGATATCATTGGGTATCCGGGTATAGCCGGGCAGCGCCGTGTCCTGAACCAGGTAGGCGTTGTTCTCCCCGGCGTATTCAGCGGCGTGCCGCACCGTATCATCGTAATTCATGTCGGTGACAATCACCCTGGCATGGTACTGCTCAATGGCTTTGATTCTTCGCTCTTCGCTGCCTTTGGGCATGAATATGACGGCTTGGTGCCCCAGCGCGTGGGCACGCCACGCCAAGGCCTTGCCGTGATTGCCGTCGGTACAGGATACAAAGGTGTACGAATCCTTTGGGTCGTCCGTTATAATCCGGTGAAGGGCATAGCTGACCCCTAGACCCTTAAAGGCGTTGAGCCCGAAACGGGCGGATTCATCCTTCACATAGATGCTCTTAACATTCAGTTTTCCTGCCAGGGATTTCAGGCGGTGGAGCGGCGTCTCGCGATAGGATGTCAGGGATTTATGGAAGTCTTCGACATCAGAAAAATTATCGGGCAATTGCTCCAGGTTTTCGTACCCGGTTTGCCGGTTCAATAAGAGTTGTATCGCTGCCATGGTGAGTTCATTCCCCTTTCTAAATGGTGTTCTTGATCCTGTTAATATCATTGTATTGATTTTTATGTGTTAAAATACAAATATACAGGCTGAAAATATAACTACGTTGACATGGGGCTGAATTCATATGCAGGTATACGACATTGTTCTGGACAGCAATAGAAAAGAGATCACCCGGCATGGGTCCTTCGAATTCCCGCTGGCCGTCTATACAACGCAGGTCAGGAAAAACATACTGGGATATATTGCCTGGCACTGGCATGAGGAGCTGCAGTTTTGCATTGTAACGGAGGGCATTGTCGATTTCCATATCCGAAATGATGTGGTTTCATTGGCGAAGGGCGAGGGGATTTTCATCAATGTCGGGCAGATGCACAAGGCCAAGAATCACAAGGGCAGTGACGGATCGTACATTTGTGTGGGTTTTAAGCCCAGCCTTCTGACGGGATTTTTGGGAAGTATTATCGATACCCGATACGTTTCACCGTACCTTGCAGCGGAAGCGCCAGCGTACTGTATCCTGCAAGGGGATCAAACCTGGCATATAAGCATTTTGAATTGGCTGATGGAAATTCATGAGATCTTTGCCCTGCATGAAGAGGGGGGAGAACTGCAGATACAGATTCTCCTTCTACAAATTTGGCAAGCCCTCGTTAAGGACTTCTTTCGAGTGACCTCCCCAATTGAAGCCAATGTATGGGATCCTCGGATAAAGGTGATGATGGATTATATCCACAGGCATTACACGGAAAACATCCGTCTAGATGCCCTTGCGGCCGAGGTGAATCTCTCCAAGAGCGCATGTTGCAGAACCTTCAAGAAATATGTAAGGTGCACGGTTTTCGAGTATCTGATGGATTATCGACTGACTATGAGCACCGGATTGTTGCTGACCAGCGATGAGCCGATCACCAGTATTGCCTATCGGTGCGGTTTTGGCAGCACCAGCTATTTCATTGAAAGGTTCAGGATGAAGAGCGGCGTTTCCCCATTGGTATACAGGAAAGAAAATCAAGGCAAGAAAACGGAAAGCTGATAAAACATCGTATATTTTCACCCGTGTCAGAGAAAACATCCTGTCGTACCTGATCTTCGTTCCGAAAGCGGATATGATCAGCTTGGTTGAATCCGTCAAAACGGCAAATATGGCCAGTGTTATTCTAGGATGCGCCGTGGTGGGTTTGGAATTGGGCTTTCTCCTAGCCTATCGATCCGGGTGGAACATTAGTTCAGCAAGCCTTGTGTCCAATACCCTGGTGGCACTGCTGCTTATTCCGATCGGCCTAGTGATGTACAAAGAGAGCATTACGCTGAATACGATGATCGGGGTGTTCTTAAAGGAACTGTCACCCGGCAAAGTCATTGTTGCACGAATGGACGATGAACCCTTTAAGAAAAAGCTGGGGATATCGGACGAACGTTATGAAGAGATTAAAAAAGCACTGTGTCGCCAATGACAGAACTGGAACGTACAAAAGCCGTCTTATGCCAATTTGATTGGAATGAGACGGCTTTTGTGTACATACTGATTAGCGTGATTTAGGATTATTGAACCATTCGCTGGTTGCTTTGCCGTGTTCCGCCGGAATCTTATGATCCACCTGCTCTCGAAGCCAGGAAAGAGTTTTTGTTCGGAGGTAATTCTTCATTTGATCCTCTGCTTCCAGCATGACCACCTTGATCAGACAGGGACACTTCGTATAGCTGTCAGGCAGGTTGTTTTTATCCAGAAGGATCTCATGCTGTCGAATTTCGGCACATTGGAACAACGGCGTTGTGCCTTCAATGGCTTCGACGATGTCAAGAAAGGTAATGGTATCCGGCGTCCGTGCCAAGGCATATCCTCCGCTGGCGCCCGGAACGGACTTCACGACACCGGATTTCCTCAGCTTTGTGTAAATCTTCGATAGATACGTTTCGGAAACACCCTGATAGGTTGCAAGATCCTTGATGGCCACGCTCTTTCCATCAGGAAATTCCGTCATATACAGCAGGCAATGAATTGCATACTCGACGCCGATTGAGAATTGCATATGTTCCACCTCCGTGATTTGATTCCATTGTATATCGGTCCAAGTGAAAACGCGGACAATTGGTATCTGTAATATACTAATTATAGATTGACTTTCGCAAAATGTCCATGTAGTATTAATACAGACAATGCGTATCCGGAATATCCTAATAAAAGTGGTTGCGCAGTGCAAAATACTCAGTGGAGGTCATTGGAATGTTGACAGAGAAATTTTTCGAGGTGCTGCAAAAGGAAGGCGTTGTATCCATCGTATCCTGGGGTCAGGATGAACCCCATATTGTGAACACGTGGAACTCCTATATCGTGGTGAACCCGGAGGGGGAGCTTCTGATTCCGGCGTACGCAATGCGTAGAACAGAAAAGAACATCACTGTAAACAGCAAGGTTAAGCTGGCGTTGGGCAGTAAAGAGGTAATGGGCTACAATGACTACCAGGGGTCAGGGCTTGTTATCGAGGGGAATGCCAGGTTCATAGACTGCGGCTCGGAGTACGAGATGATGAAGGAAAAGTTCTCGTTTCTGACCCGTGTTCTCGTTGTTGCTCCCAGCTCCGTCAAACAGATGCTGTAGAACCTGAATAAATGCCAATAGTACAAACGAAAACACCTTTCATGGGTGTTTTTTTGTTAGGTAAAAACACCCGCATATATATCTTGACATCGAGATATATATGCGGTATTATTATCTTGAGATCAAGATATTCACCATCAACCGAAAAAGAACCGGGAACGAACCGACAAAACAAAAATATCTATAGCCACGAGAGGAGCAATAATCATGAGTACTAAATTCAAGGAAGCCATCGAAAAGAGACGTTCATACTATCAAATCAGCAAAATTATCCCCAACTCGGATGAGCAAATCCAGGAACTCGTAGAGCATGCTGTGAAACACACGCCATCGGCCTTCAATTCACAAAGCGGAAGAACCGTGATACTCTTGAAGGAGCATCATGATAAATTATGGCAGATCACACGGGAATCCCTGCGCGCCATTATTCCTGAAGAACACTTTCAAGCGACAAACGACAAAATCCAATCATTCCAGGATGGATATGGTACGATACTTTTCTTCGACGATCAAAGCGTTGTGGAAGGTCTCCAGAACCAGTTCCCGACATATAAAGATAATTTCCCGGTATGGGCACAGCAGTCCAACGGCATGCTCCAACTGGTTGTTTGGACAGCTCTTGAGGCAGAAGGCTTAGGCGCATCCCTGCAGCACTACGGTGAATTGATCCATGATCAGGTTAAAGTGACCTGGGGCATTCCGTCAAGCTGGAAGCTGATTGCTCAAATGCCCTTCGGAGCTCAAACGGGTCAACCGGCAGAGAAGGTATTTGAATCGCTACAGGATAGAATTCAGATTTTTAAATAATGCGGGAGGGTTGATCTGTAAAGACCCTGGATCCGTTCAACTAAGCTTCAGATGGGGTTGAAACCCCACCTGAAGCAAAGGTTCACTTCATCGAGGAGGTAGGTTATGAGTAAGCAAGATCTTAAGCTGATGATTTCGTTATCCAGAACATTCAACAGCATGATATTCGCCGTTGAAAAAAGTCTCAAACCCTATGGGCTTACGATCAGTGAGTTTGGTGTGCTGGAGTACCTGTATCATAAGGGAGAGCAGCCGGTACAGAGGATTGCGGAAAAGATACTGGTAACCAGCGGCACCATAACCTATGTTATCGACAAGCTTCAAAAGAAGGGTTATGCTGCCCGGAAGCAGTGCGACCATGATAAACGTGTGTACTATGTGCAGCTTACGGCAGAGGGTGAAGCCCTAATTGTGGATGCGTTTAGGGAGCATGAGCAGTTTCTGGATCGTTTGTTCAAGGGCGTGAATGCGGATGAAAAAAGGGTACTAATCAAGAAGTTGATTGAACTCCAGGCGTCGATCGGCGCCATTGATGAAGAAGGAGGGAAATAAAGATGTCGAAAAGAGCGATTGAACTGGTTTTTACGGGTCCTCGTGAACATTGGGTAGGCAACGGCTTTCATGTAAGCAATTACTTTCCTTCGGGTCAAAACCTGTTGGAGCGCTTCACACCGTTCATACTGATGGATTACAACGCACCCAAGGAGTTCCCGCCAAGTGACTCGCCCCGTGGCGTGGGGCAACATCCCCACAGAGGATTCGAGACAGTGACGTTTGCTTTCGAAGGTGCCGTGGAGCACCATGACAACAGGGGAAACCACGGGATCATCTATCCGGGGGATGTACAGTGGATGACCGCTGCTTCAGGGATCATGCACAAGGAGTATCACGAAAAGGAATTCTCAAAAAAGGGCGGCTTGTTTCACATGATCCAGCTGTGGGTGAACCTCCCTCAAAAGGACAAGTGGGCGGAGCCGGGCTACCAAGCCATAACCTATGGGGAAATGGGGAAGGTGAATCTGCCGGACGGTCTGGGCACCGTAACGGTCGTAGCAGGAGCTTACGACGGCGTGAAAGGCCCGGCCAAATCCTTCACACCAATGAATATCTATATAGCCGACTTAAAGAAAAACGGAATAATGACCATCAATGAGCCAGGTCATTTTAACTTCGGAATGCTGGTGTTGGAGGGTGAGATTCGTGTGAATGGTGAAGCCTGCAAGGCGAAGGATTTTGTGCTCTTTAAAAATGAAGAGGGTGAGGTTCTGGTGGAAGCAGTCAGCGAAAATGCGAAAATCTTCGTGTTGAGCGGTGAGCCAATCAATGAACCGATTGCGGCTGGAGGACCTTTCGTCATGAACACAAGGGAAGAACTACAGCAGGCAAACGAAGATTTTCGGAATGGGAAGTTTGGCACGGAGGATTTCTAAAGCCGATTTCAGAAAGTAAATAAATTCCTTTAGAAAAAATGCAGCGAAATACGTAGAGACGGTAGAGGCTCAATTGGTGGATGCGTGTATGATCACTTCAGCGATGATATAATGTTTTAAAACTGCACTTCCACGAAGGAGTCCTTTGATGAACGCACGAACCCGAAGCCTAGCCGAAATTCATATTGCTGTTGTATTCTTTGGGCTGGCCGGACTTTTCGGCAAGCTCATTTCCTTGTCGCCTTTGGTAATTGTATTCGGACGGGTCTTTTTCGCTTCGTTGTTCTTGATTGTGCTGCTGCGCATTCAAAAGCAGACCTTACGTTTGGAAAACAGGCGAGATTACCTTCTGTTTTTACTTTTAGGACTGGTTTTGGCCATTCATTGGGTAACGTTTTTTCTGTCCATTCAACTTTCAACGGTGGCCATCGGCCTCTTAACCTTTTCAAGCTTCCCCGTGTTTGTAACCTTTATGGAACCTGTTTTCTTTAAAACGCGGCTTCGGCCTGCGAACATCCTGCTGGCTTTTATTACAGTTATCGGCGTTGCGCTGGTGATTCCAAGCTTCCACTTTGAAAGCGCCATGACTCAGGGGGCACTGTGGGGGATTGCTTCGGGTTTCACCTTTGCATGTCTTTCGCTTCTCAATAAGAACTTTGTCAGTCGCTACCCCAGTCCCCTGATTTCGTTCTATCAATGCAGTATTGCTTCATTGGTCCTGTTGCCGTTTGTAGGGATGCTTCATCCAACTCTGGAGCCCAGAAATATTCTACTCCTGGCTGTTCTGGGAATTGTGTTCACCGGCGTGTCCCATACCCTGTTCATCAACGGCATGAAGCACGTGAAGGCTCAGACAGCCAGCATCATTGCCAGCCTGGAACCGGTGTACGGAATCGTGGCAGCCCTGTTTCTTTTCGGCGAAGTACCGAGTTTGCGTGGGGTGATAGGGGGACTGATCATCCTGGGTACTGCGGCGTATTCAACACGTAAGTCTGACGCAGCCCATTCTGAATGATCCATTACGGATATCTCATTTAGAAAAAAGTGTAATAGAGATTGCGGATTTTTGAAAAGTGGAACTGTTTGTTTTGTTTCAGCAAAAGAGTCTCTCACCTGAAAATACTGGGTGGGAGACTCTTGTCGTTTTTTGAAGAATTGCGGAGTGCACAACTTTCTATTAGGAGATCTTTAGCTTGAAATGATCGGAGGCGGTTAACTCGCCGACAGTGGAGTTATTGACGTATCGCCGTATACCTCAGGGTCGTTCCCCATTTTCCATCAGCTGGTCAATATGAATCAAAAGATCTGGAAGCCTGTCAATGGAATCCAAGGCGAAGTGGGCGCCGCTTTGAAGAAATGTTTTTTTTGCTGCATTGATAAGGTCTTGTTGTTCCGTGCTATTCATTGTTGCGGATTCCGCTTCTGTAAGACCTAAAACAGAGCTCCCCAGGGCAATTCCTACGGTCCAGGCACCGGCATTGAGACCTTCCTGAATATCCGAAACCGTATCGCCTATCTTCACCAATCGTTTGGGACTGGTGATTTTCAGGTATTCCATGTTCCGGTGGATCATGTAGGGATAAGGGCGCCCCAGTTGGCCTGTGGCATCTGGAGTGAACCAGCAGTCCGGCGCATAACCCCGTTTTTTTGCTTCCATAACAACACAGTCCATCATGTTATCCGTGTAGCCTGTCGTTGAGCCTATCTTCAGGCCCATTCCGCGAATGACGTTAACCGCGTCCAGCACACCGGGAATAGGGGTGGTGTAATCCGCCAGAGAGCGCATCAGCAGAGGCTCAAAATTGGCAAAAAGAGTTTTTACATCGTCTTCCTGAGAAGGGCGCTGGTACTTGGCTTCCCATGCATCACGGATTCTGGGCATCGCCAGCATGGCGCGGATATGGTCGATCTTCAAAAGGCCCATGGGCGCCCGGGCCTCATCCATGGTGACGGTAATTCCGGCATCCTGAAAAACCCGTATAAATGCCTCCACCGGTGCGAAACATCCGAAATCAACGGTAGTACCGGCCCAATCTAAAATAATTCCTTCAAGGTGCTTCATCAGATCACTCCTTCTTCATATAAGCCTGAATATGTCTCGCAAGGGCTTCGATATCACTGGGATAAATCTCTCCAATATTTCCGATACGGAAGGTTTCCACATCGGTTAGCTTTCCGGGATACAGAACAAATCCACGCGCTTTAATGAACTGATAAAAATCTGGGAAGTCAAAATCGTCTCTTGGAAATGTAAAGGTCGTAATCACCGGGGACTGATTTTCGGGCTGTATGTAGGCGTGTATTCCCAGTGCCGCCAGTTTTTCACGCAGGAGTTGGTTGTTCGCCCGGTAGCGTTTTTCCCGTGCAGCAACGCCCCCTTCCTGGGCAAGCTCCTCAACCGCCGTGCAAAAGGCGGCCACAGCATGGGTGGGGGAGGTGAACCTCCATTTGCCCGTTCTGTCCATTTCTTCCCACTGGTCATAAAGATCCAATGACAGACTCATGGCATTCCCCTTACAGGCCTCTAAAGCATCCCTTCGGGCGATGACGAAGCCGAAGCCAGGGACCCCTTGAATACATTTGTTGGCGCTGCTGATAAGATAGTCGATTCCCATATCTTCAACTGGGATGGGCATGCCGCCAAAACTGGACATGGCATCCACGATGAGCACCCGGTTATGTGCTTTTATGGCGGCGGCCAGCTCTGGCAAGGGATTTAGAATGCCGGTGGTCGTTTCGCAGTGAACAAAGGCTACATGGGTGATGCCAGGGTCCTCGTCAAGAATCATCGTCACCTCTGCTGAGGCAAGTGCACAGTTATAAGGAACGCGATAACAGCGGTAGTCCAGGGCCAAGCGCTGGGCAATGGTGGTTATCCGTTCGCCATAAGCGCCATTTACAAGTATCAAGAGGCGGTCTCCTGTTTTAAGGGCAGTGGTCAAAACAGATTCCACGGCAAAGGTGCCGCTGCCCTGCATAAAAACAGTGGTGTATGTCTCTTGCGAAGCCTCGGCAATTTCCAGCAGCTTGCCGCGAAGCAACTGCGTTTGCTGCTTATAGGCATCGTCCCAGGTGCAGCGGTCCAGAAGCATTGCCTCTTTAACGGTTTTGCTGGTGGTAAGCGGTCCGGGTGTCAGTAGTTTATAGTGGTCCATGCCGCCTCCGATCACTGAGCATTTTCAAACAGGGCAATATGAGATTCCAAAAGCTGTACTGTCAAGGGGTCTTTGTATTGTTTGGGATACGCAGGGATGTTTACGCTTTCCACGGACTCACCGGCGTAGAGGGTAACGGGGTAAACGGCCAGCAAATCCTTACGTGAATCCTTGAGAATCACAGCAGCCATTTCCTGTGCCAGTGCAGTGGTGGCACCATCCTTCTGAACCACCGCTAAGGATTCCAACAGAGTGAAATTTCCTTCAATCGGATCGATGCACTGAATGGGTTTGCCGGCAGCATTATCTGCAACAGCCTGATGACGGAGGCCGAACCCGACAGCAACTTCCCCAGCACGGACTTTTTTGATGGGGCCTGAACCGGATTTTTCAATATGAGGACCACAGTTCACTGCCAGGTCGTGTAGAACCTTAGCACCCTCTTCTTCTCCATAGGCACTGACCACTGCCTGAACCATCAGCCATGCAGTTGACGAGCTGGCAATATTGGGAACCGAGACAAGATCCTTATAAACCGGATTGGTTAAATCTTTGATACTGGTTGGCATGGGCAGGCCTTTGCTTTTTATCAGTTCGGTATTCACAAAAAGTGCCCCAGTATTGGCCAGCAGGGGGGCTGCATATTCCGACGAGTTCTTTTCAGGCTTTGGAGCAGCTGTAAGCGCGGCAAACATGTGGTGCTGCTCTTGGGCACTGTCCACAAAATAGGAGCTCATGGTGATAATGTTGGCTTCAATGTCTTTTCCCTCAGCCAGCATTTTGCCTCCCAGTTCGGAGGTGCCATAGGACTGAAATACATATTTGCCGTCGTAACCGGCTTTTTTAAGCGCGGTTTCCATGGAAGCCACGGCTTCTTCGTCTGCGTTGGAGTAGATAACCACCTGCTTGGCAGCCTCCGCAGGGGCGGCAGGTGCAGAGGACTGGGAAACCGGACTTGGGCTGCAGGCACAACCGATAAGGGCAGTCACTGCAATTAGGGTACACAGAAGAATGCTGCGTTTGTTGTTTAGCATGATTTGCTCTCCTTTGAGTTAAGGGGTAGGTTGGTTTTTATGAGCAAATCCTTACCGCGAAGGGTGATCAGACCTAAACGGCGAGGATGTTGTCCCGTACAGGTGAGGGCTTTCACCATCAAATTGGTGATGAGAATAAGGATGGATAAGATAAAAACATCAGAAAACCGGGAAAAGTACTGAAACTCTTTAATCTTGGTAGTGACCAGCATCGTTTTACTGGAAACCAGGAAGATAACCGCACTGATGGTAACCATACTGTTGATGAAGTAATAGGAAAGCATCTCAATCAGGGTGGGTTTTGCATTGGGCAGGGTGATGCGTACCAGGGTTTTTAACCAAGTGTCTCCAAGTAAGGCGGCGGTGGTGTCCCAGGCGGGATTCATTTTCTCCAAAGCATTCTTTGCCATCAGGTAAGGCGTTGTAAAAAAGTGCACCATATTGCTGATAACAAGAATCCCCAGGGTTCCCTTTAGATCTGTTTTAGTGAATGCCAGAAGATAGGAGATTCCAATTACCATACCGGGCAGGGTGTTGCAGAGCATGGCAATGGCATCAATCAGTTGCTTGGCACTTTTAGGAAGGGGACTCCGGGTGTTGGCAAGGGCGGCGCTGAAGGTCATGATAGTCCCTAGGATGGCGGTGAGCGATGCCACCATGAATGAATGAACGTAGGCCTCTGCAAGATTGTTGGCGCTGAGGGCATGCCAGGCAATTTCCCAGGTGAAGGCCATGTCGTAGGGATAATCCTTAACAAAGGGAACAATGAACATCACTGAAAAAATACTGAGTATCATCAGGGACAGTCCGATCGCGAAGGCTCCCAACAATCTGTCGCGGAAAGGAAACCGGGTTGGTTCTGCGGGGTTGATCCTGTCGGAGTGGAAGCGGAATCGTTCCAGATAGTTTAGGAGTGCGAAGCCTATAAAGGCGGGCATTAGTAAAAGGATGGCGATGACGGAGCCCTTTTCGATATTGGGAATAGACCCCAACATCACATCGTATAACTGCGTGGCCAATACAGGATAGGCGCCACCAATGGCAGCGGGTATCCCATAATCCGTAAAAGCCAGAATGAAAGCCAGAACAAAGGCACCGCCGATAGCTCCCGCCATGGGACGCAGCCATGTCTGCCAAAGGGTTCGGGCCCAATGATCCCCCATGAGCTTGGAAACAAGTACGTATCGCCCGTCCAGATAACCTGCTGCATTGTCCAGCAAAAGAAATGCTGGGGGCAGGGTGTAGATTACATAGCCCAGGAGAAGGCCATTGAATCCGTAAAAAGAGAAGAACTCCCTTCCCACCATACTTGTGATCAGCCCCTGTTTGCCAAAGGCGTATAGAATTACAAAACCATAGGTTAGCGTTGGCAAGAGCATGGGCAAGGTGATAACCGTTCTGACGAACCTCTTTATTGTTCTGTTCATTGGTGTTTCACGCAGGGTTTTCACCAACAGCAGTGCCAAAAGCGTAGCTATCGCAGCTGAGGAAAGTGAAACGGAAAAGCTGTTGCCCAGAGCGGTCCAGAAGCGGCTATCCTGAAGCACCAGACTGTAATGATTAAGGCTCAGGCTGCCCTGGAATTTCACCGAGGAATAGAAAAGATGAATGAGGGGCAGGAAGAGGAACAGAAAGAAGAAGATCAAAAGCGTCCCGTATGCAATTTTCATGCTTTTCAGATTAGTTGGCATGGGGTTCTCCAAACAGGGATTCCAAATTGGCGTGCTTGATTTGCAGCTGTCTCAGAATAAATTCTTTCACAAAGGAACCGGAGGGGGAATCCACGATGACTCTGGGGGTGTCATACTGAGCGACCCGTCCGTTGTTGATAATCAGTACCTGATCGGACAGGGTAAGGGCTTCCTCTGGATCATGGGTAACGATGACAGTGGTAAGCTTGAATTCCCGGGCGATATTTTTCACTGTTACCTTGATAGACTCCCGGATTACACCATCTAAGGCGCTGAAGGGTTCATCCATCAAGAGCAGACGGGGCTTTGTCACCAGGGTTCTGGCCAAGGCAACCCGCTGCTTCTGGCCCCCGGAGAGCTCGTGAATTTTCTTTTTTAGGTGAGCTTCCAGCTCAAGACTCTGAATGATATGTTGAAGTTCAGCCAGATTCATGCCACTTCGCTTGTTTTTCAGACTGTAGGTGATGTTGTCATATGCATTAAGATTTGGAAACAAGGCGTAGTCCTGAAAAACAATATTGAATCCCCGATCCTGCATTGGAGTATGGGTGAGGTTTATATCATCGAAAAAGAGATCGCCGTTGTCGGGAGCCGTGATTCCCAATAAAATGTTCAGCAGTGTGGTCTTACCGCTGCCGCTGGGGCCCAGCAGTGAGATGATGGAACCTTTCTGAACTGTCAGGCTGATGTCCTCAAGGACGGTTTTTCCGTGATAAGATTTATGAATATTGCGGAGCGTCAGCATAGGGGTCCTCCAATGAATGGTTGTAGTTACAGCATAGCCAGTTAATGTTATGGGGAGATTGACGGTGTGTTACGCTGGTGTTAAGTTTATCAATTGTTTAATATTTAATGACTAACAGATGACAATGTTGCTCGTTGTTTACCGGAAATAAGGGTGATAAAGGGCCGTTTGTTGAAGTGCATCAATATATATGATAAATTTATTGCAAAGTAGCTACCCAGAAAGGCGGTATACTCAGATGATGCCAAGTGAACGGCAGCAAAAAATAGTGGAGCTCTTGTCAGAAAAAGATTTCGTGTCTATACCCGATCTTTCCGCACATTTTGGAATGTCCATAGAAACCATTCGGAGAGATTTGAGCATATTGGTTGAACAGGATAAAATTAAAAAGGTGTATGGAGGGGTAAGAATCAGAGAAACCCATTTTGGGGAGCCCGCCATGGAAGCAAGGATGAACACCGGCCTGGAACAAAAGGAAACTATCGCGGGCTACTGTTGTTCACTAATTCAAGACGGAGAGTGCATTTTCATCGACAGTGGCACCACTACCTACCATATCAGCCGACTACTAAAAAACCGGAAAAACCTGACGGTTATGACCAACTCCATTCCAGTGGTCAATGAACTGATGCATACTGAAATTGAAATTATCCTTATCGGCGGGAAGATTCGTCACGATGAACTTTCGGTGGTGTCATTCAACTATCTGTTCAATTTTTCAGAGCTTAATATTCAGAAAGCCTTTATTGGGGCCGGTGGTGTCAGCATTGCGAATGGTATTTCAGATTACAATATGTTGGAGGCCGTTACCCGGAAGCAGATTATCGAGCGAAGCAGACAAGTTATCGTTGCGGCGGACAGCACCAAGATTGGGAAAGATGTGACGGTTAAAATTGCGCCCTTGGATGCGATTGATATGCTTGTTACGGATAAGGGAGTTTCATCTGACTTCGTTCAGGAAATGAAGCAGGAGAAATGCGGACTCATGGTGGTTTAAGCCTTTTAAAAGTCTGTCAAGCGTTTTTAAAAGTAATTTCTTGACGTATTTAAATCTTCGTGCTACCATAATGCTCAAGCTGCAGCGTGAGTACAAAAAATTCATATAAGCCAGTTTTCTAGGGTTCCGCGGTCAATCACCGGCTGGTCCGAGAGAAAACGCACAGGCAACTGTGTACACGGAAGGATAAAAGCCTGGGAGATATTTAAATATATCAACCATGGCTTTTTTTTATTCCAAATAAAAGAGCAGAATTGCTTTGGGTATCATACAAGGAGGATAATCTTATGAAATGGACGTATTTGTTGGTGGCGGGAGGCTTTGAGGTGTTTTGGGCTTTAGGACTAAAGTACTCTCACGGATTTACACGATTAGTACCAAGTTTGTTTACAATTATGGGAATGATAGCGAGTTTTTATTTTCTGTCATTAGCCCTAAAAAGCCTTCCCTTAGGAACGGCATATGCCATTTGGACAGGCATTGGCACGGTTGGCACGGTGATCCTAGGGATGCTCTTGTTTAAAGAACCCATGAATATAACGGGGGTTATTTTTATCGGTTTTATTGTAATAGGAATTGTTGGACTGAAACTAACATCTTAAAATTGACATTGTAAGATGGTGGTTGTTTCAAGTTAAGGGGGCAGAAAAATCAAAAGATAAGGTGTATGCTTTTAACAAACAGATATCGGAGATCCGGTGCATACAATAAGGAGGACTTGCAATGAAGAATTTTGTAGTGGAAGATCAATTTTGGGATATGTTCCCCGAGGCGAAGATAGGTGTTGTTGTCTGCCGTGATATCGACAACCTGGTCGGCAATCAGGAAAAGTATGCGGAATTGCTTTCAAATGCTGAAAAAGAGGTGCGGAAATTCCTGAAGGATGAGGAATTCAGCAACAACGACGTCATCAAGGTATGGCGGGATGCATTCCAGAAATTCAAAACGAAAAAGGGCGCACGGTCCTCCATTGAGGCACTCTTGAAGCGAGTCAACAACGGAAATCATATCGGGACCATCAACCCGTTGGTGGATATCTACAACTCCATTTCATTAAAGTATGCACTGCCCTGCGGTGGGGAAGACATCGATACATTTTTGGGGGATGTCCGACTGACAAAGGCCTTTGGCGATGAACACTTCGTTACACTGGGTACGGATGAAAATGCCCCTCCCTATGAAGGGGAAATTGTCTATAAGGATGATGGAGGCGCTATCTGCAGATGCTGGAACTGGCGGGAATCGGTAAGGACCATGCTCACTGAACAGACAAAGAATGCTTTTCTCTGCATTGAATTGGTCGATGAAAAACGATCTGCCGAGTTTCAGCTTGCTCTGGAGGAACTGGCCGGAATGATTCAGTCTCACTTAGGTGGAACATGCAGAATTGAGGTTCTGGATAAAAACAATAAAACGGTACCCATCATGTAAGCTCAGGAGGATTGATGATGCAAGGTTTCACCTATAAGGAAATATACATGGAAGAGGGAAAACGGGTGCTGGAGATGAATGTGCTTCCGGAGAAGTACTGCAACTTCGACTGCATCTTTTGTCCCATCGGAAGATCACAGAACAAAACGGATGCGCAGATCACATTTGACGCGCTGCCCAGCTCCCTGGCCGAGCTGGGGAATCGGATTGAAGAGACCAAGCCCGATCTGGTCTTCATCAATTCAAAGGGAGAGGCCTTTGTAAATGAAGGAATCGGGGAAATCATCGCTTTCATCGCAGCCAAGGGACTGCCGGTAAGGCTGCTTTCAAACGGCTACCTGCTTGGGGAGCCTGCCTATATGGCTATCGCCAATCGGTGCGAAGAAGTCATCGGAGAGATCAAGGTCACAACGGAAGAGGATTTTCAAAAGGTACAACGGCCCATGGCGGGATACACCCTGGAGAAACACATTTCCAACATGATTTCCTTCCGCAGGCAATACCAAGGCAAGTTTATCCTTGAAGTGACAATCGTCAAGGGCTACAGTGATGATGAAGGCTCAATAGAAAAAATTAAAACGATCATCAGAGAACTGTCACCCGGCAAGGTTATCGTTGCACGCATGGACGATGAACCCTTTAAGAAAAAGCTTGGGATCACGGATGAACGGTTTGAAGCGATTAAAAAAGTTCTGTCGGACAGGGTCTAGAGCAGAGGCAGAGGCAAAGGCAAATCTATTCCTCACCAAGGATAGCAGAGTCTTGGCAGGCGTGTGAGAATAGGCTATAATGGTTATCAAGGGATATCAATTCTCATTAGACCCTGCGGTTCAACGATACAAATGCTGTAGTGACCGGCAACCCATTGGAAGAGGGTATACTGACATTACCAATAAAGGAGGATTGAAATGGAAGACAAGGTGTTGGAATGCTTAGCAAACGCTACAAAGCCCATGCGTCCGGGTGAAATTGCAGAAGCCCTGAATGCGGACAAAAAAGAAGTGGAAAAGGCAATTAAAAAACTTAAGGACGCAGGCGTCATCCATTCCCCTGTACGTTGCTTCTACGCCAAGGTATAACCATACCCGGCACAAAATGAATGTCCAGCGTTGTCCACGGCGACGCCTTAAAACCCCCTGTCTGATTGCTGACAGGGGGTTTCGCATCCATTGACAAGCTGTTCGTATGTGATTACACTGATAGCGTCTTAGTGCGTATCACCAAGGAGTTAATAAGGAAGGTACCCATGATATCCAACGTTCGACTTGATGCTGTCTCGGATGGCAGGCTCTATGATATAAACGATATGGTGAAAGCGGACACCGGCGGCTGCGAAGGCTGCAGCGCCTGCTGCCATGGGGTTGGAGAGCTGGTGGTGCTGACCCCCTTTGATGTGCATGAAATTCGCCGTCAGGGGAATGCAACCTTTGACCACCTGTTGGAGGACCGGCTGGAGCTGCGCCTGGACGATAAGCTGTTGCTACCCCATCTAAAAATGGTGGGAGAAGCTGAACGATGCAGTTTTCTGGATCCCCATGACCGCTGTTCCATTCATGGTTTCCGGCCCAATATCTGCCGTCTGTTTCCCCTGGGCAGGGCCTACGAACAGGATGATTTCAAGTATTTTTTACAAACGGGGGCCTGTACGAAAACCCATCTGTTAAAAATCAAGGTCAAGAAATGGATCGGAATTGAGAACTACGCCGCCAATAAGGCTTTTCTTCTGGCTTGGTATCAGCTGGTGAAGGCCCTAGCCTTCCGGATGAAATTCATCCGGGATGAGCAGGAACTCAAGGCTGTTCAGGAGGAGTTGCTGGACACCTTCTACCGGCTCCCGGCAGATAACGATGATTTTTATGCGGAATTCTTCAAACGCCTTCCGGTGGTGAAGGATCGATGGGGAGTGCTTTAAAATTAAGATAAAGAAGGGATGAAAACCCTCATGCATTATATGGAAGCCATAGAAGCTACTGCCCAAGGAGTCCCCAGGAAGCAGCCGACCGATGTCTGATGCTCCGCTGTATCGGGGAGCAGCCGGACACCGTTCTCACAAGACAAAATTCCGTTGCCCATCTGACCAGCTCCGGCTTGATCGTGAATAAGTCTCTGGATAAGATGCTGATGGTTCACCACAACATCTACAATACCTGGGCCTGGACAGGGGGCCACGCGGATGGGGACTCCGACCTGCTGGCTGTGGCCATACGGGAAGGGCAGGAGGAAACCGGGGTACAGCGATTAACTCCTTTGACGGATCAGATTGCCTCCCTGGATGTTCTGCCGGTATACGGCCATGTGCGGAAAGGGCAATATGTCTCCACCCACCTGCATCTGAATGTTACGTATGTGTTGATTGCAGATGAAAATCACCGGCTGCAGGCCAACGAGGATGAAAACAGCGGTGTGGCGTGGGTTCCAGTGGATGAACTGGCGGCATACTCCAATGAGCCGTATCTGATTGGTGTCTATTTGAAGATTGTTGAAAGGGCCAGGGAGCTCAAGGGAATCCCTGGCCGGGAATGACAAAAGCGGAGCTTTAGAAGAAAATCCATCATCAGCAAAACAGGGCTATCTCAAGAGGATCCATTCATCTTCTTGGGATAGCCCTATTCTTTTGCTCTGCTTGCGTTTCGCGTGTTGAACTCCCTTAGTGACGCTACGTAGAGGCTATGCCTTTAAAAGCTCCAGAATCCGTGCTTCCATGTCCTTCGGACTCACTGTCGGTTCGAAACGATCGGTGATGTTGCCGTTTTTATCAACAACAAATTTGGTGAAGTTCCAACGGATGGCGTTGCCTTTGAGGAATGAAGGAAACTTTTCTTTCAGCAGGTCGAACAAACGCTGACTGCCGGTGTCCTTGTTCTCAGGATCCTTCAGAGGTGTATGTTCCTTCAGATAGGCGAAGAGGGGGTGAGTGGCTGTGCCGTTGACCTCTATCTTTTCAAACAAGGGGAATGAAACCCCGTAGTTCAGGGAACAGAAGCCCTTGATTTCACCGGAATCTCCCGGTTCCTGCCCGAGGAACTGGTTGCAGGGGAATCCCAGGATTTCAAGCCCCTGATCCCGATACGTGTCGTAAAGCTCCTGTAGGCCTTCATACTGTGGCGTGAAGCCGCATTTGCTTGCGGTATTGACGATAATTAAAACCTTGCCGCGGTACTGATCAAAGGAAACGGGGTTGCCATCGATGTCATTGGCGGTGAATGGGTAGATGCTCATGTGTGATCCTCCTGATGTGGTTTATATAAATATAATTGATAGCAATCGATTTGCCCAAAAGAGAACCTCGGTGTTTCAGCGGGACGCATCCAACAACGCAAGGGTCATTTCCAAGTCTTTCTTCAGGGCGCCTATCAGATGATCCTGACCGGCGAAATGCTTAGCCATTTCCATAGGGATCGTCACCAAGGAATCCTTTAGGGTGCGCCCTTTGTCTGTCAGTTCTACGGTTACGGTGCGGTCGTCGTCCTTGTTCCGGTACTTTGTCACCAGTTCTTTGGATTCTAATTTTTTTAAGACCGGGGTCAGGGTTCCGGAATCCAGATGAAGCCGAAGGGCCAATTCCTTGAAGGAGATGGTTTCATGCTCCCAGAGAACCATCAGAGTAACATATTGGGTGTAGGTAAGGTCGTGAGCGTCCAACAAGGGGGTGTAGAGCTTAATAATCTCTCTGGAGAGGGCGTAGAGAGGAAAACAAATCTGATTTTCCAGCTTGAGCATGTCATAGGGATTCATAATCGCCTCCGTAAAGGGATAAATCGGGGATTTAAATTTGATACAATTGAATTGCACAAAATTAAAATACCTCTGTCAAGGGCTAATCCTATGCAGAGTGCATGCGGTTCGACTTGTCAGAGGAGGACATTCCTAATTGACAGAAAATAAAATATGTCCGGCCATTCATCGTGAGACAAATGACGGGACATATTTTTATAAAATGCATAGTCAATCGGCCGTTAGGTACACAGGCTAGGCTGTCTTGCTGCCTTTTGAGGTCTTTTTCTTTTCCCAATCCCGGTAGCTGTCATACGTCTGAAGGGCTCGTTTCATATTCTTGTCGGTTACCTTGGTCCGGTCCTTAAGAATGTAGGTCATTTGTACAAGCTGTGCTTCAAGCTGTCTTGGATCACTGTTTGTGCGGGGAGTTGTACCCTTTTTCGCTTTAGAAGCCCGGACACTCTCCTTGAACATGAAAAGGACGAAGCTGGGTCTTTTTTGCTGCGGAATTTGCTTAGCGGATTCGGAAACCTGTTCAAATAACTGCTGCACATCTTTTGCTCTGCGGCGGTAGAAGAAATAAGCGCCTCCCATAGCTGCACCCAAAACAACAACAGTTACCGTTAAAATCGTCATATCCATTTTCAAGTGCTCCTTTTAGTAGCGTTGAATTCATTTAACCATATCCCGGTGCAAATTGCATCTCTTATGACACTATTGTAACCCATATTTAATAGCATAAACAAGGGGATCAATGCTTAGGAATGCTTTCCCCTCAGCAGAGCTTTTTCTTCTTCCGTCAAGGCGTCCTGCAGGGTGGAACGGTGCCGTTTATCAGGGGTTAGGTACTGGGTTTCCAACTGTTCCAAGGTCTGATCAACCACTTCCTTAAGTTCTCTGGCGGAAAGCAGATGACAGCCTGCACCTCTTATGATAACCTGCTGCAAGCCGTCGGAGGTGGCCACGGTGATGCGGAGCTTAAGCCCATGGTCCCGGGCAAATTTTTCAATGTAGTGGTCCGCTGTTTGGGCCTCAGCGGTGAATACCACAGAAATGGTGTGATAATCCGCAATCATCTCCCGGCGCCCTTCAACCCGGTACGCATCAAACACCACAATGATCCGTTTGTTGCTAACCCCTTGGTAATTGCAAAGGGTGTCCAGCAGGCGGATTCTGGCTGCGTCAAGGTTCTCATCGGCCAAGGCTTTCAGCTCCGGCCAGGCAAAGATGATATTGTAGCCATCCACCAGGAGGTACTCCTCGCCTTCAGGCCTCGAGGGCTTTGGGGTTGGCGCGGAAAAATCATGAAAATAGCTCTCCTTGCCGGTCTTTCGTTTCTTCCAGGCAGACTTCCGGCCTTGATTGGCATAATAGGTGCTGTTTAGGATCTGGTCGATTTCCTCAAGGCTGATCCAAGAATCTCCCTGGTTCGGCCGTATACTGGCTTCCGTTTCCAACGCCGGTGTGGGAACCGGGGCTATACAGCTTTCCAGGTGCATGTGGTCCTTCACCTGATCCCAGGGCACATGGTAACCCGCACCTTGCTGACAGAAGATAGAGCCGGTGGGGTTTTCAGCATCCCGCTCAGAATCATAGCCAATCTCATTTATAACGGACTCAGCGTTGTGGCAGACGTCATAGCCATGAAGGGTGGTCACCAGTCGGCCATGTCCCTTGGTATAGGCGATAACTTCCTTGTGATAATTCTGCATGGCCGAAACCGGTGCATAGCCGGTTAAAACGGTCTGGTCCCCATTGGTTTCGGCAATTCCGCAGCGTCCATGCATTTGATCGACGGCTGCCATGGCCTTGCCTACCAAATTTCCGGGAAGCTCCAGCCGGAAGGCGTAATAGGGTTCCAAAAGAACCGGTTTTCCGGCTTTAAGTCCCTGACGGACCGCCCGATAGGTGGCTTCTCTGAAGTCGCCTCCCTCGGTGTGGGTGGTGTGGGCCCGGCCCGACATTAACGTGATTTTAAGGTCTGTTAGGGGGGCTCCGGTCAATACCCCCAGGTGGGTCTTCTCCTGCAGATGGGTAAGCACCAGCCGCTGCCAGTTCCTATCCAACTGTTCATCCCTGCAGGCCGTATCAAAATGAAGGCCGCTGCCTCGTTCTCCGGGCTCTAAGAGAAGATGAACCTCCGCGTAGTGCCTTAAGGGTTCAAAGTGGCCAACGCCTTCAACGGGTTCCGAGAGGGTTTCCTTATAGACAATATGTCCCTCTCCAAAGGATACTGCCGTGTTGAAGCGCTCCAGGATAACCGCCTGAAGAATTTCAATCTGAACAGCCCCCATCATCTGAATGTGAATCTCCCTCAGGATTTCGTTCCAGACCAGGCGTAGGGACGGCTCTTCCTCTTCCAACAGGCGAAGCTTGGGCAGCATGGACAGGGCGTCGGCATCCTCCGGCAGAATCAGCTTATAGGAGAGAACCGGTTCAAGAACAGGACCGGCAGATGGGACTTCCCCTCCCAGGCCTTCTCCGGGTTTTGTCTTAGACAAACCGGTAACGGCACATATGGCTCCGGCTCTCAGAGCGTTTACGGTTTCAAACCGGTCACCGGAATAGATGCGGATCTGGTTGATCTTTTCTTCCCAGGTATCGGTCTTGATGCTGTCCTTAACCCGTAAAGACCCCCCGGTGATTTTCAAATGGGTCAGCCGGTTGCCCTGGGCATCCCGGGATATTTTATATACCTTGGCTCCAAAGGCTTCGGGATAGGCAGGTATGAGCGTATACGTTTCCAAGCCGGTCATCAACGCCTCAACACCCACTTGCTTCAGAGCAGAGCCGAAATAGACCGGAAACACCTTCCGCTTTGCCACCAACCGCTGAATTTCCTCCGTAGGGATCGTGCCGTTCTCAAGATAGGACTCCATGGTTTTTTCATCGCACAGGGCCAGTTGCTCGAAGGATTCGGTCGAAAAAACCGTATCAAAGGCAATGCACGCATCCCCCAGCTCCTTCTTCAGCAAGGTCAGCAGTGCAGAAGCGTCCGTTCCGTTCTGATCCATCTTGTTGATAAAAAGGAACACCGGAATCGTGTAAGTCTGTAGCAAGCGCCACAGCGTCTTGGTATGGCTCTGTATGCCATCGGCTCCGCTGATGACCAGAATTGCATAATCCAGAACCTGAAGGGTTCGTTCCATTTCTGCAGAAAAATCCACATGGCCCGGGGTGTCCAAGAGGGTGATTTCCGTATCCAGAACAGGGAAAATCGCCTGTTTGGAGAAAATCGTAATTCCCCTGAGCTTTTCCAGGTCATGGGTGTCCAGATAGGCATCCCGGTTGTCCACTCGTCCGGGACGCTGTATTCTGCCGCTCAAAAAGAGCATACTTTCAGACAGGGATGTCTTCCCTGCATCCACATGGGCCAGTATGCCAATTGCTAATTTTTTCATTATCGTATCAATCCTTTAATTATCAATGAATTCAAAACTGCCTTATCATCATAGCAGTTTGCCGATTTGCTGACAAATTACGAGTTGGCAGTACGCTCTTCAGCGGATCGCTTTTTGCAATAATGATAAACAATAAGTCCAGCCAGGGTGAGGCCAATTCCAAACATTGCGCCCCAAAAGGAATCTTTGATGGTGGCATATGTTAGATACAAGCCACCTGCAATACCGAGAAGCGGCGTAATGGGATAGAGGGGCACGCGATAGAGCTTTTCATTGTTCGCACCCTTCTTCCTGAGAATGAAAACGCCCCCAACCCCTAGGGTGAAGAATATCCATAGAACGAATATAACGAGATTTGTAAGAGAATTGAATGTGCCGGTCAAAATAAAGAGGATTGTCAAAGTTCCCTGAAGGATTAGCGCATTTACAGGGGTGTTAAGCTTGGGACTGATGGTTGCAAGCGCATTTGATCCCGGCAATTGTTTTTCTGTACCCATTGCGTAGGATACCCTTGCACCGGAGGCCATCTGTGCGTTCAGAGCACCGAATACAGAAATCAGCATACCTGCTGTGATAAAGGCTGTACCCCAAGTACCGAAGAGTTTGACGGAAACATCGACGCCGATGCTCACGGATGCAGCCACTGCTGCAGCGGGCAGAACATTGAAGATGGCTAAGTTGAAAAGAACATAAACGGCCATTACAAACAGAACGCCGAATACAATGGCATAGGGAAGATCTTTCTCCGGGTGTTTCATTTCAGAGCCCAACGTACAGGTGCTGATCCATCCGTCGTAAGCCCACAAAACCCCTAGCAAGGCGGTCCCTGTCCCTGCGCTTTTGACGACGCTCTCGGAGACAAAACTGAAATCATGGGCGGTGCCATTTGCTAATCCGAACAGAATGATGGCAGCAAGGGGAATCAGCTTTCCTATCGTAGAGATCGTCTGAATCCATACGCCAAAGCGTGTTGAGATGATTTGAGCGATGACGAGCAAACTAACAACGAGTATGGCAAGGGACTTTTGCTGGAAGGCGTTCATCGGAACAAAAAAAGTGGCGAACATGGCAAATGCGATTGCAATCGCACCGGCTGAACCTGGGCTCGCGATGATGGCCTGCACCCATCCGTACAAAAATCCCACTTTTTCTCCATAGATTTCGGTCAGGTATGCGTATAGTCCGCCGACCTTGGGGATATTTGCAGCCAGTTCGGCAATGGTCAGCGCTGTACAAATGGTGATAAGTCCCCCTAGGATCCAAATGGAGAGGGCTGCGCCAGGAGAGCCCATATCTTTCAATACAACGGAGGGTTTTAGAAATACGCCGGATCCGATGACAAAGCCAATAACAAACATGATTCCTTCAAACAACCGGATGCTTTTCTTTAGAGTGCTTGCTTCATGACTCATAATACGGTCTCCTTTTGGAAGCTCTATTCCGAAAATGAGGAGTAGACCAATCCGCGCAGCGAATAAAAATATAGCATGGAGGATTCGATAAAAATTCAGGTACTGTTGCATGGATAATCTGCCGGGGAATCATGTGGTCAATCGTCTTTTGAGACTCCGCAATATGATATTATGATTATAGCATCTGAAACGGTTATTCTTTAGGAATCGCGGATATTCATCGTTGCTTATGTGGGAACGACGGCTATATGAAATAAACGGTCATCAAAGTAAGATGGGGGGCCTTATGTTTCCAATTGAAAAACTATCAATGGAATATGTGGATTCGGTCTTGATTGTTGATAAAAATTACATGATTGTTCATTCGCTTCGCTTTAATCCGAGATTTGACATCGACGGACTAGATAACTACTATTCGGAGTATCTGAACCGAAATTTTTTTGAAGTATATCCGGATATCAAGGTGGACGAAAGCTCAGTGGCCGAGTGTTTAAAAAAAGGGAAACCCGTCCTAATAGAGAATCAGATATTCAGAGATTTCAGGGGCAGGGTATACAACACAAAAAATATCACGATACCGATCATTAAGCGCGGAGAAATTGTTGGTGTTATTGAACTTTCAAAGGACATTACCTCTATTAATGATTTGAGCTATGACATGAAGCAAAAGCCAAGAAAGACGGAGTCCTCTGAGGCGAAAGCCATCCAGGAAAGGATTCAATTTGACCATATTCTGACGTCTAATGATGAGGTTATAAATACGATCCGAAAAGCAAAAATTCTTTGCGAGCTGCCAAACCCAACGCTTATTTATGGTGAAACAGGAACCGGCAAGGAATTACTTGTTCAGGCCATGTTTAATTTCAGTAATAGAAGCGGCAAGGCATTTATCGCACAGAATTGCGCTGCGTTGCCCGAGTCTTTGTTTGAATCCATATTATTTGGTTCAATGAAAGGGGCATACACGGGGGCTGAAAATAATGCGGGTCTTTTTGAATTGGCGAATGGGGGAACGCTTTTTCTTGACGAGCTTAATTCAATGCCCTATGGGCTTCAAGCCAAGCTTTTACGGGTTCTTCAGGATGGGGTAGTTCGCCCCATAGGCTCAAATAGAGAGAAGCGGGTGGATGTCAAAGTAATTGCTGCGATGAATATGGATCCATCATTGGCAATCGATAAGGGATTAATCCGAGAAGACTTATTTTATCGCTTCAGCAGCAGTACCCTGGTGCTTGCTCCGTTACGTGAACGTACGGAAGATATTCTATTGTATACGAACCATTTCATAAAGGAATTCAACACCGTTTATAAAAAGCACGTTACCGGACTGTCTAAAGAGCTGTTGCGGATTTTTAGCGAGTACAGATGGCCAGGAAATGTTAGGGAATTAAAACACATCATTGAATCAATGGTCAGTCTTTCTGATGATGCGGTTATGACAGTCAGCCATCTGCCGGTATACATGCAGTCTCGACTGAAAAACACGGAATCAAGCTCTGTCACGCAAGCAGAGGCAACTCAAGCAACGAATACGTTTATCTGTTTGGAGGACGCGTTATCCAAGACGGAAAAGGACCTTATAATCCGTGCAGTAAGCATGACGGGGGGCAACCTTACGAAAGCTGGCGCACTTCTGAAGATTCCAAGGCAAACACTGAAATATAAGATTAACAAGTACAAAATGAATATACAGCAGTACAAGTGACAGAAAACTGTCGCTAAACAGATTAACCGCTAGAAATATAGCGGTTATTTTTGTTTTTGAAGAGCAAGCGACAGAAAACTGTCGCTTGTTGTAGTGCTCATTTCTATTTTGCATAAAAAGTGTGCATTACCAACGTGTTTGTGGTGATGAAAGTTTGGCATGGTGCTTGCGTTGTCTGTTTATGTAATGAATAGATGCGGATATTCAGATCGGTAGGGAGTGGGGGGGCTCCTTCGGCAAATGGATTGAACTCAGTAATAGTAAATTGCCGGATTGAAAAAGAACACACAAAGCAACATGGCGTGACACAGCACTATAGAAACACTTTAAGGGGGTAAATTGCATGAAAAGACTAATAGCGATCATACTGACTGTTTTGATGGTTGCAGTGAGCATTTCGGGGTGCTCAAGTTCTACAAAGGCCGACCCTAAACAAGCTGAAAACACGGGTAGTACGAACACTGCCGCGGATAAGGCAATCAAACTCAGACTGACGGCATCCCTGCCATCCCTTAACTGGGAACAGACAACAAACACACGGGATATGAAGGTTTGGCATCAAATGTATGAAGGCCTTTACGGAATGGATGAAGCAAACAATGGCTACTATAAGGAGCTCGCAAAAGATGTCGTGCTCAGCGAGGATAAAACGGTTTATACGATCACGCTGCAAGAGGGCGTTAAATTTCAAAATGGCGAAGCCCTGAAAGCATCTGACGTGGCATTCAGCTATAAGCATGCCATGAAGAACTCCGGATTGAACTATTTGACCAATATGATTACGGGCGTTGAGGCTGTTGATGACAACACTGTTAAGATCACTTTGGATTCACCCTATTCTCCAATTGACCATACCTTTTATTGCATAAAGATTATGAGCGAGAAGGAAGTCACAGCGCAAGGAGACAAGTTCGGCACCATTCTCAACAAGGCAGGCACGGGTGCTTATTATGTCACAGACTATGATATCGCAACAGGGGTAAAGCTTCAGGCATTTGATGGGTATTGGAGAGGCGTTCCTGCCGTTAAAGCCATTGATTACATTGTTATATCGGATGATACGGCGGCAGTCATCGCATATCAGAATGGTGAACTCGATTATTTTGAAGACGCGCCGCTATCGGATTGGAAATCTCTTTCAGAAACGGCTGGTGCAAATAGCGCCTTGATTAAGGGCAACAATATCATGTTTATGGCAATTAATTATCTGTCACCCAATAAAGCGCTTGCTAATGACAAAGTGCGTCAGGCCATATTCTATGCGGTCAACAAGACGGACATCAATCTGGCGGTCTCCGACGGCTATGGTGCTGAAGCAACACAATATATGCCTTCGGAATATGTGGCAACTTCACCGGTGGACGGTTTTAAAACATACGGTTATGACCTGGTGCTTTCTAAAAAATTGCTTGCTGAAGCGGGTTATCCTAATGGCGTCGATGTGGGAACCATTCTGACCTATGGTGCCGCCACATCAAATAATGCAAAGATGGCGCAAGCCCTGCAAGCTCAACTCCAGGATGCAGGAATCACTGCAGCCGTAAGTGTCATGGAAACCGCGGTTGTAACCCCCAAATTGTATGCACAGGATTATGATATTTGTGTATTCGCAGATTCAGGGAACTATGACTTCAACAACATTCGTCAACAGGTTGATAGTGAATCCGTGGGGATGTACGTGGTTAAGTACAAAGAGGGTCCATTCAATTGGAAGCGTATTGAGGAGCTTGTTGATCTTGGCGTTTCAACCGTTGAAGTCGATCAGCGCCGCACTTACTATATGGAGTTGTGGTCCATCGTTATGGATTCAGCCACGATACTGCCTGTTTTACACAGGCCGGTGGCAATCGTATGGGCTCCGGATTTGAATATTGGCAAACCGGTTCCAACTTACTATAAAGTCCGTACCTTCAGTTGGAAGTGATTTGACTCAAGCCAAGGGGAGGATCCCTGCATCCATTCGGTAGGGATCCTCTGATATTTTAAAGACGATGATGAAAGGAGATAAACAGATGTATAGGTATATCTTAAAAAGAATACTCTTTCTCATCCCTACAATCTTGGGCGTTGTATTCATCATTTTTTTAGTGATGAATATCACCCCAGGCGATCCGGCCCGGGCTTTGCTCGGCGTCTCTGCACCACAAGCAGACATCGATATACTGAACCATGAGCTGGGATATGATCTGCCGTTTTTTCAGAAATACGTCAACTACATCTCAAACATGGTTCTGCATCAAGACTTTGGGGTGTCTTATTTTACAAAGCAGTCTGTTTTTGATGAAATTTGGCCCCGGTATCTCATAACAATCAACCTGGCATTCATGGGTGTCATTATTTCTACAATTATTGGAATTCCTTTGGGCATCTATGCAGCAGTGAAACAATACTCCCTATGGGATACGATTCCATCCATTCTTGCTTTTCTGATTGCTGCCATACCATCGTTTGTGCTGGGCATGCTGTTGCTTTTTGTTTTCTCTTTGAAGCTCAATTGGCTGCCCTCCTATGGAATTACGTCATGGAAACACTATATAATGCCTGCGCTGGCCATTGCTATTCCTCCTGCAGCAATGAATTTAAGATTCACGAAATCCTCCATGCTGGAATCCATCAGGCAAGATTATGTTCGTACTGCCCGGGCGAAAGGGGCCCCTGAGAATGTGGTTATTTGGAAACACGCACTGAAAAACGCGCTATTACCGGTAATAACAAACATCGGACTGAGCTTAGGGAGCTTGATTGCCGGAGCGGTTGTTGCTGAAAAACTGTTTTCAATTCCCGGGATAGGCAGTTTAATTGTAGATCGCATTGCCTATAAGGATGAACCCGTTATTATTGCAGGCACAATCCTCATTGCGATATGCTTCACACTTGTCATGCTGATTGTTGATTTAATATATGCGTACATTGATCCCCGAATAAGGGCGAAGTATGCGAGAACACAGGGGTAACGGAATGGAAAATATGGAGATTATTAATGCGCAGCAACCTAGGGATCTATTCAAAAGGCAAAGCCAGGCAAAGGAAATATGGCGTAGATACAAAAAGAGCAAGGGCGCTGTAATCGGTTTAGTCATGTTATCCGCCATTCTGATCATTTTACTCTTTGCCGATGTAATCGCCCCCTATGACATGGCAACAAAACAAGAACTCGTAAACAAACTGGCATCGCCGTCGGTTGAACATTTTCTGGGAACAGACGCCTACGGTCGTGATGTATTTGCAAGGATCATTCATGGCGGCAGAACATCGTTGATCATCGCCATTCTATCCACCATCTCTGCCTGCGTAGTAGGCAGTGCACTGGGGGCAATTGCAGGCTATTTTGGTGGTAAAGTGGACAGCATCATTATGCGGTCGTTGGATATTTTCATGTCGGTTCCGGATATTCTGTTCACCATGGCAGTGGTGTTTGCCCTAGGCGCGAACTTTGTGAATCTCCTGATTGCGTTGACCTTAGCATATTTTACAAATTACGTGAGGCTTGTCCGCTCACAGGTTCTGAACCTTTCTGAACAGGATTATGTAGAAGCGGCCAGGGCAGGGGGCTCAGGCAGTACCCGGATTATACTTTCCCACATCCTGCCCAATGCGATGGGTGTCATCATTGTTAACACAACCCTGAATGTTGCAAAGGTCATTCTGTATGAATCTACCTTGAGCTTCTTAGGCCTTGGGATGCCGCCCCCGGCGCCGGAATGGGGCCTGATGCTTTCTGATGCACGGGAATATATGCGTATCGCGCCGCACCTGATGTTTTTTCCAGCCTTGGCGATTGTATTGTCGGCAACATCTATCAACCTGATCGGCGATGGTTTGCGGGATGCAATGGATCCGCATTTGAAGTCCTAATTTGCACTATTTGAGAGGAAAATACCTGTATGAATAAGAGCATTTTGGAGATCAAGGATTTGACAGTGATCTATAAGACGGACCTGGAAACAGTTGAAGCAGTTAACCGCATAGATCTTAAAATCGGCAAAGGGAAAACCATGGGACTGGTGGGGGAAACCGGAGCGGGGAAAACGACAACGGCCCTGTCCATTCTACGGTTATTGCCGAGCAATACAGGAAGAGTTTTGAACGGGTCCATTAAATTCAATGATACGGAGATTCTTCAACTGGATGAGAATAAAATGCGCGAGATTCGCGGTGACAAGATCGCCATGGTTTTTCAGGACCCCATGACAAGTCTGAATCCCGTTATGACGGTTGGCGAGCAGATAGCGGAGGCTATTATTCTGCACAATGTGAATATCAGCAAAGAGGATATTGAAAAACGGGTTGAAGCGATGCTTTCCATGGTAGGCATACTCCCTTCAAGAAAAATCGAGTATCCTCATCAATTCTCTGGCGGGATGAAGCAACGGGTCGTTATCGCAATGGCGCTTGCCTGTGAGCCGGAGCTGCTGATTGCAGACGAACCGACAACTGCCTTAGATGTCACCATACAGGCCCAGGTGCTTATGATGATTAAAGAGCTCAGGAACCGCCTGGGAACTTCAATGCTTATGATTACCCATGATCTGGGTATTGTTGCGAAAATCTGTGATGATGTCTCTGTCATGTATGCAGGGGAAATTGTTGAATCGGGTACCGTTGAGGATTTGTTTTTGGCTAAGAGGCATCATCCCTACACCGACGGTTTGTTTGGCTCCATACCAAGCCTTTATTCCCGTGCAAAGCGGTTGACCCCCATTCCGGGTCTGATGCCGGATCCCTCCAACCTGCCAGAGGGCTGTGTATTTGCGCCAAGATGTAATCAGCGCATGGCCATTTGCACAAAAATGCATCCTGAAACCGTCACGTATGGCACACATGCCCTGCGATGTCATCTGTTTAGTAAGGAGTTCAGTGTTGATCAGAGAGGGGGGAGAGAGGGATGAATAATGAGAAAGCGCCGTTGATAGAGCTTGTAGACCTCAAAAAATTATTCAAGCTAAATGGCGGTGCGAAGCTGCATGCGGTGGATGGCGTCAACCTTAAGATATATCCTGGGGAGACGGTAGGCGTTGTGGGAGAGTCGGGGTGCGGAAAAAGCACTCTGGGCAGATCGATACTCCGATTAGTGGAGCCTACCTCTGGCAAGATTTTGTATAACGGTCAGAATATCATGGACCTTAAATCGGGCAAGATGCGTGAGATTAGGAAGGATTTACAGATTATCTTTCAAGATCCCTATTCGAGTATTGATCCGCGCAAGTCTGTAATTGAGGTTATCGCAGAGTATATGTTTATCCATCGGATGTATAAGAATAGAGCGGAGACCTATAATCGGGCGGCAGAATTAATGGACCTTGTGGGTTTGGCACGGCGCTATGCCAACGCATACCCCCACGAGCTGGATGGTGGCCGCCGTCAGAGGATCGGCATAGCCCGCGCCCTTTCATTGAATCCGAAATTTATTGTGTGTGATGAGCCGGTTTCAGCATTGGATGTATCCATTCAAGCACAGATATTGAATCTCCTTATGGATCTTGGGGATGATCTTGGGCTGACATATATGTTTGTAACCCATGACCTGAGCGTTGTTAAGCATATTTCCAAGAAGATCATGGTCATGTATCTTGGAAAATGCGTTGAGATGGCACCGTCCGACGAGCTGTTCGCTAACCCGCTGCATCCTTACACGAAAGCGCTGCTCATGGCAATTCCTGAGCCTGATTATTCCAAAAGAGATAACCCCTTTGTCGTTATCAAGGGAGAGGTAACCAGTCCCATTAATATGAAACCGGGCTGTCGATTTGCAACTCGCTGTGAATTTTCCACAGAGAGCTGTATGCGTGAAGACCCGTTGCTGGTTGAAGTTTCACCGGAGCATTTTGTTTCGTGTTTATTACTAAACAAAAAAATGGAGGCATAGATTATGATTGTAGGCGTTCCTAAAGAAAACAAGCATAATGAATTCAGAGTGGCAGCGATTCCTTCGGCGGTATCAGCATTGACGCAAAAGGGTCATACGGTCTATGTGGAATATGGTGCAGGCGTTGGAAGTGGTTTTTCTGATCAAGCCTACATGGATGCGGGGGCACATATGTCTGATAAAAGGGGCGTTTATGCAAAAGCGGATATTTTATACAAAGTCAAAGAAATTGAACCTTCTGAATATGAGATGCTTCGCAAAGGCATGGTAATATTCACTTATTTGCATTCCAATGCACATTTTGAAATGACAAAGGAGCTTCTTAACAAAGAAGTGGTTGGAATCGCTTATGAAGATGTGGATGATGACAATTCTGAATTTCCGCTGTTGGTTCCTATGAGCATTCTGGCTGGGAAAGGCGGGTTTCTGGCGGCGCTATATTTTGGACAATCGGTGCACGGAGGAGCCGGGCTTCTGGTGAGTCAGGTTACAGGGGTATCGACGCCTCGGGTTTCCATTATCGGTTGCGGCTGGTCCGGTGTAGGCGCGGCGGAGCTGGCGGCTTCTTTTGGAAACAAGGTGACCATGCTGGATATAAGCTACAAGGCAATGGAGAAAGCGAAGGTGAAGCTGCCGGTGAATGTTGAATTTCTTTATTCAAACCGGGAGAATCTTGAAACCTGTTTAAAGGAATCCGATATCATCATCAACTGTATTCTTTGGAATAAAACGAGGAAGGATCATCTGATCAATCGTGAAGATCTGCGACTGATGAAGCCGGGAGCTATGATTATTGATGTTGCATGTGATGATGAAGGTGCCATTGAAACCTGCCGCTCCACAACCCATACGGATCCCGTTTACTATGAGGAAGGCATACTCCATTATTGCGTGGATAATATTCCTTCAGGATTTTCGCGGACAGCTTCGGTGATGCTTTCAGCTGCAACACTTCCATATATGCTTTCAATTGCGAACAACGGCGTTGAGTCCGCCTTAATGAATGACGAACATCTTCGTAGGGGGCTGACCTTTTATCATGGGGAGTTGACACTGAAAGAAACAGCAGATAAATACAGCATTCCCTATACAGACCCTGCAGAAGCGATTGTAAAGCATCGGCAGTGATTTACAAAAAACGAAGAGACCGACTCAGAAGGCCACGTTCTGTCTGTTGATTTGGACAATTTCAAACGGGTATCAATCAAACTGGACGATCATCAGTGGGAGATTATGTTTGCAGATAAATCCCAGATTTCGAAAAACCAGTAGGAGGGGAACCACATGAAAAAGTTCACTAAATCCATTGAAATTGCTGCAGATCAGCGTACTGTTTGGGAGACCGTCGTCGATCCGTTGAAGTATGAAGCCTGGGCCGAGAATTTTGGCAAGGGATCGCATTTTGAAGGGGGTTGGAACACCGGCGATGCCATACGTTTCTTAGCGCGTAACGACGAAGGGCAATTGGGTGGAGTCGTTTCCAGAATTGCGGAGAGCCGTTATCCGGAGTTCCTTTCGATCCAACACATGGGAATCGTTAACGACGGTGTGGAGGATGTAAACAGTGAAATGGCCAGAGAGTGGGCAAATTTTTTCGAAAACTATCATATGGATCCGGTGGAAGAAGGCCGGATGCGCTTCACCGTTGACATGGGCATAGGCGAGGAGTACATGGACATGTTCGACGACATGTGGCCGAGTGCGCTGGATTCCATCAAAAACATCAGTGAGGAATGCTATAGAAAGCCCATGAGCATCACGGTAAGGGCCGTTGTTCAGCGGCCTCTGCCCCAGGTATGGGCAGCGTTTACTCAGCCGGAGCACATCACGGGATGGAATTTCGCCTCCGATGATTGGTACTGCCCTAAAGCCGAGAACCACCCGGAGGCTGGCGGACGTTTCGTTTACACCATGTCTGCCAAGGATGGGAGTGTGGCGTTTGATTTTTCGGGAACGTATTCGGAGGTGGTATTCCATGAGAGGATAGGTTCCTCCCTTGACGACGGAAGAGCCCTTTCGGTGATTTTTAAGAACGTGGCGGAGGGGGTTCTGGTGGAAGAGACCTTCACTGCCGAAGGCGAGAACACCCTTTGGCTCCAGAGGCAGGGCTGGCAGGCCATACTTAAAAACTTTGCGGCGTATGTGGAAACGCATTTTTAATCGAAATCCCGATAGAATGCAAAAATGAGAAACCTTGTAAAGCTTCTGATTACAGGGTTTCTCGTTGCTGTTTGCGGGTGCCTGTGTTATCTTAATAATATTGAAGACAACGATGTATAGCACAAGAAAGGGAGATCAACCATGGGTTTTATAGCAGGCCTGCTCGTCCTTGAAATGCTGTGCATCAATACGTATGCCACCTATTCCTGTTCGTCAAGAAAATGGCCGTCCCTGCGCACAGTGGTGTCGGTGATTGCCGTAACGGCCGTTATTACAGCTCTTGTGGGTTGGTTTTACCTTGAATCAGCAACCTTGGGAGCAGAAACTGCCAATGGAAAGGGCTTGTTCATGCTACTGGGTTTCCTGTACGTGATTCCTCTGAAATATCTGTTCAAGCAATCCATAAAGCAAACGATGATCATCATGTCCTCAGCCTGGGTCTACACCATGTTCGTATTTGCGGTATCGGTTCAGATCGCTTACCTGATCCCCACGTCACCAATTCTTCTTTCCGCGGTTACCGCTCAATCCGTTATTTATGTACTTACGCTTCCCAGCTACATAAAATTCGTGAACCGTGTATTTATCTATATCTTCAGGAACATTGAAAAATCCATGCTGGACCCGCTGTTGGCAGTAAGTCTGTCATGGTTCTTCATCATTTTCTTATTGAATTATGCGTTTGTCGAAGGGGCAACCCCACTACTTAAATTCCTCGTTCTACTGCTCATCATCGTGAATGTCTACATATCCTACAAAATGCTCTTTAAGCTGGTGTATGTTCACAATAAGGCAGAAACCCTGACAACCATAACGAAAACAGATGCTCTGACGCAGCTGAAAAATCGAGAAGGGTTGAATGAGGATGTACAGCATAAGATTGACACCAATACTCCGTTCGCCCTGATCTTTATTGACCTGGATGATTTCAAGGCCGTAAACGACAGCTACGGACACGCTGCCGGTGATGCCTACCTTATTGAATTCAGCAAGAAGGCAACAGCAAACCTCCGAATGAATGATAGCCTGTATCGCCTCCATGGGGATGAGTTCATTATCCTCACAGATATGCATGTGACAGAGGGTTTATGCGGCAACTTAGCAGAGTTGCACTTTGTCGTCGAGCCGGGAGACATTGAATTTAAAGGGATGAGCTCGGGTCATTCCTCATTTCCTGCGGACGGGAACAAGCTGAGTGAGCTTCTGTATCTGGCGGATTTGAGGATGTATCAGGCGAAGAAGCAACAGCATCGTCTCTTGGATGTGGGGCAGGTGTAGGAAAAAGGCGATTAAAAGCGAGGGGCCGTATCAAAACAGGGAAAAACCTGTTTGATACGGCCCCTTCACTGTGACGACCGCAAAAATTGTCTAAGCCTTTATGGCCCACCTCAGCTTGGCCGAACGGGCCCGTGGATTGGCGGCGCATTCTTCCACCGAGGGACGGATGAATTCAGGGGATATTTCCTTGTAGACGCCGTTGCGGAACAGGCTTTGAAAGGATTTTTTAACCAGACGGTCTTCACCGGAATGGAAGGAAAGGATCGCCACCCGCCCACCGGGGGCCAGGACATCCGGCAGCCGTTCCAAGAAGCGGTGCAGCACGTCGAATTCGCTGTTTACATCGATTCGGAGGGCCTGGAAGCAGCGCTGGCAGGCCTTTTTAACCTCTTCCTCCCGGGTCTTTTCGTGAATGAATTTCAGAGTTTCGTTAATGACTTCCTTGAGCTGTGTGGTAGTGGCGATTTCTTTTCCTTTTTTAATCTCTTTCAGAATGGCCTTGGCGATTATGGCGGCATGGGGTTCGTCGGAGTTTTCGGCGAAGATGCTTTCCAGCTCATCCTGGGCAACTTCCTTAAGCCGCTCGGCGGCGGATTTGCCCTTTTTAGGGTTCAGCCGCAGATCCAGGGGGCCCTCCCGCTTAAAGGAGAAGCCTCTGTCAGGATTGTCGATCTGCATGGAGGATACCCCCAGATCCGCCAGAACAAAATCCAATGGCCCGGATTCTGCGGCGATCTGACCGATTTGGGAAAAGTTCATTTGCCGGATCGTGAGTATTTCTGGGCCGTACCCCAACTGCGCCAAGCGCTCCCGGGTACGGGGCAGCTCAAAGGGATCCACATCAACGGCATACATATGCCCCTCGTGATTAAGGCATTTGAGCATTTCCAGGGTATGCCCCCCGTAGCCCAGGGTGGCGTCCAGGCCGGTTTGACCCGGCTTGATCTGCAGGAAATCCAAAATTTCCTTCACACAGATGGAGATATGCATCCCGGCAGGGGTATTCCCCTTTTGAATGACCTTTTCAATGGCATCCGCATATTTTTCGGGCTGAAGTTCTTTATATTTGTCCTTGAAGGCCTTGGGATGGGTACCCTTATAGCGCACACGGCGCTGGTGTTTTTGTTCGTTATTGTCCATTGCTCAGCGAAAGAAGTGCAACATTCCTTCTTTCTCCCACCTTTACCATATATTTTGGTTGTTTTCTGTAAACAAAATGATATCAAATACACCTCCCAAATGCAAATTCTATGGTCCATTACAGTCATGCAGGAAAGGATGTCAATACGGATCGGATTACGGAACCCTTTTGTTCTTGGTCCGGCGATGCGCCAGTATATGTAAGCGGTTCAGGCATATGGGCATTTTGGGGAGGCGCGATAAAAATTAATGCGTTTTAAATAGAAAATCCGTTTATTTAGAGGGCTCAGGGGAATAGATGAACTGCGAGGATGAAACGAGGCTGTGCCTGAAAGGATGACGCGTAGGCTTGGCACAGACCGATGGTATCTCAAATTTGCTGAGTGCTGCAACTAGGATAAGACAACAGGGAAAAAACAAAGCTGATAAAGCACAGCAAAAAGGAGAATGCGTATGCGAGGATTTAACAATTTGAAGGTTGGAACAAAGCTCATCATATCTTTTTTCATCATGATTTCCATGATATGCTTGGTGGGTTTTTTAGGGATCAGCAACATGGCCAGTATGAATCACAATATCAAAAGTATGTATGAAAGTGATCTGGTCGGTATTAAATCCATAAATATGCTGAAGACAAACCTTACGACTATCAGAGCGGACATCCTGTTGGTTCTGGATCCGGAAAATGCGTCCAAACGTCAGGAAATAGAGAGTAGTATTAATGCCATCCGTGATCAGAACAACGAGTTGATCGCAGAGTATAAAACCACCATAACCGAAAAGGAAGATGCGGATATATTCGCCCAATTTGAAACCGAGCTTACTGCCTATAGGGTGGCTAGGGATAAATTGATGGAAATGGTCAATGCAAATGATTATACCGGCGCCAAGGCATACTTCCCGGAGGTGAGCAAAATAAGAGATTCAATGTTTGCCACCCTGGATAAATCCATTGCCTTTAACGCGCATAACTCCAAAGGAAATTTTGATGAAAGCAACTTAGCCTATCAGAATGCAAAAACCTCCATCTTTTGGGTGATTGGAATTGGAATACTGGTGGCGACGTTGATTTCCTACTTTCTCACTACGACATTATCAAAACAGATCGGTAAGTTGCTGATTTTTGCAGAGGATATGGGAAGAGGGGATATATCAAGGGTCATTGATATCGATACGAAGGATGAAATTGGGAATGTGGCGGCGGCATTAAATGTCTCATCAAAAAATCTGAGAGAAATCATTACCAGCATTAATGACGGCTCCAGCAATTTGAGCGCCGTAAGTGAGGAGCTGTCGGCAACCATGGAGGAGATATCCTCCCAAATGGAGGTTGTAACCGAATCATCCAAACAAATTGCCAAGGGGGCTGAGGACTTAGGCGCAACAACGGAGCAGGTAAATGCCACCGTGGATGATATTCATGGAAGAACAATCGCACTGGCAAAAAAATCTGAGGAAAACCTGCAGTATACAAAAGAAATTGCCAGCAGAGCGAATGCCATAAAAGAAAAAGGAACGAAGGCCAGCGAGGTCTCCAGAGCCGTTTTCAGCGAGAAAAACGCAGATATTCGAAAGGCAATTGAAGAGGGCAAGGTGGTTGACAGCATCATTGAAATGACGAATGCCATTCGCGACATTGCCTCCCAAACGAATCTGCTTGCGCTTAACGCAGCAATTGAGGCAGCCAGAGCGGGAGAGCAGGGCAGGGGATTTGCAGTCGTTGCCGATGAAGTCAGAAAGCTCGCCGAGCAATCCTCAACGACGGTATCTGAAATTCAAGTCATCATTACGAAGGTACAGGCGGTTTTCGGAAATCTTTCAAAGAGCGCCGGCGAGGTACTGGACTTCATGGAGCACACCGTAACGCCGGATTATGAGCTGCTTATCCAAACCGGTGTACAGTACGAAGAGGACGCCAGGCAGGTTGGAGATATGTCCAACAATGTTGCCAAAGAGATCAATCAAATGGCCGATGCCATCGACCAGATCAGCAGCGCCATTGAGAACATCACCTCAATCGCTCAGGTGTCGATGAATAACGTAAAGGATATTCAGGTAGGGATCAGCGAAACCTCACTGGCCAGTGAAGATGTGGCAAAATCGGCGGTCGGTCAGGCCGAGCTGGCAGAAGAGTTGACCGGGATGGTGAAACGGTTCAAATTATAGCAGCGTGGCAGCTGTGGTATCTATACGTAAATGTAAGAGGACTGAGCTCGGCAAACCGCTGAGCTCAGTCCTCTTTGCGGCAGATATGAATTTTTACAGCTCGCCTCGGATGGCATCAGGATGATACGACGCGGATAACCGTACTTTGCGCCGGTAGAAAATCTCGTGGACCCTCGTAATATCCGGTATAATATTCCTGATAGATAGAATCAGAAGTAACGGCAAGGAAACGAGGAACCCCATGAATAAACCAACAGTCTTAAAAAAATACTTTGGATTCGATGATTTCAGGTCTGGCCAGGAAGCCCTGATCGACAGCATCCTTTCCGGCAGGGACACCCTGGGCATCATGCCCACCGGCGGGGGTAAATCCCTTTGCTATCAGCTGCCTGCCCTGATGCTTCCGGGAATCACCGTGGTGATTTCGCCCCTTATTTCCCTGATGAAGGATCAGGTGGACGGCCTGGAGGAATCCGGGGTTCCGGCTACCTTTATCAACAGTACCCTGGATGCGGCTGAAACCTCAGAGCGTTTCCAACGGCTTCGGGAAGGCCATGTGAAGATACTTTATGTGGCGCCGGAGCGGCTGAATGCGGATTCCTTCCTGCGGCTGATCAGCCAACTGAACATCAGCCTGATTACCATTGACGAAGCCCACTGTATCAGCCAGTGGGGACACGATTTCCGTCCCAGCTATCAGGAAATCCCCCGATTTATCGACAGGCTTCCCGTACGGCCTGTTGTGGCGGCCTTCACCGCGACGGCCACCCTCAAGGTAGTGGAGGAAATCAAGGTGCTGCTGAAGCTGAGAAAGCCCTTTGAACGGACCACCGGCTTCGACCGGCCCAATCTGCACTACCGGGTGATCACCCATGGGGACAAATACGGCTGGCTGAAGCAAACGCTCACTGAAAAATTCCCCGGCTCCTCCGGGATCGTTTACTGTGCTACCCGCAAGATGGTGGAGAGCGTTGCCAAGCGCCTGGTCAAGGACGGCTTTAAGGCGGAGGGCTATCATGCCGGCATGGACAGCGGTGTACGGCAGGCGGTTCAGGACCGGTTCATGTTCGACCACACACAAATCATCGTAGCAACCAACGCCTTCGGCATGGGCATCGACAAGCCGGATGTGCGCTTCGTTGTGCATCACAATATGCCCGGAAGCATAGAAGCCTATTATCAGGAAGCGGGGCGCTGCGGACGGGACGGGGAGTACGGCGAATGTATTCTGCTCTATTCCCCCTCGGATATCATCAACCAAAAGCTGATGATCCAGAATGACGGCGTGGACGAAGGACGCCAGGGGCTCCTTTTGGAGAATCTGCAGGTGCTGGTGAACTACTGCCACACTCAGCAGTGCCTGCGGCAGTATATTCTTGAATACTTCGGAGAAACCGACGCCCCAGCTAGCTGCGGCAACTGCATTAACTGCGATGCCTCCATGGAGATGCAGGACATCACCCTGGAATCGCAAAAGATCCTTTCCTGCATCTTCCGCATGGAGCAGCGCTTCGGGGTTGCCATGGTCATTAAGGTGCTGCGGGGCTCCAAGGAAAAGAAGCTCACCGACTGGCGTCTGGATCAGCTCTCCACCTACGGCATACTGAAGGAGATACCGGAGAAGAACCTGAGGGAAATGATCATGTATCTGGTATCCTCCGGCTACATCCATATGACTGCTGATGAATTTCCGGTGCTGAAGCTTACCAATCTGGCCTCCGGGGTGCTGAAAGGGACCGAAAGCGTCTCCATCCGCAAGGAGCGGGTGCAGCATAAAGGAAAGGCGTCAAAGAAAAAAGCCCTGGGAAGCAATCCAGAGCTATACGATCGGCTGACAGACCTACGGAAACAGCTGGCAGACGCCAAGGGCGTTCCGGCCTTCTATATCTTCAGCAACAGCACCCTCCAGGCAATGTCCCAGCAGGTTCCACGAAGCAGGGAGGAACTGCTGGAGGTCAGCGGGGTAGGGGAGAAGAAGCTGGCGGGGTACGGCAGTCAGTTCCTGAATGTGATTGAACAGTGGTGTGAGGAGGCGCGGGCGTGAACCGTTGTGTACTCTTTATCCGGAAACTGACGGGCATTCTCTTCCATGGCCTCCATAAACGCATCCCGGGTTCCCTGAATGAACAGAAGATGGTGCTTAAGGTCCTCATGTACATACAGATCGAAGGCCTCCCGCACCCGGCCGGAGGAGGCAAGCTTTAGGAATGCTTCTGCAATCTCTTTCTTATTCACGAACGGTCACCTGCCTTTGGATTTTTTCTGATCCTTTTGTCGTTTTAAATGCAGCGAAGTGAACTAAGTTACCGGCCAACATGAAAGTTGGCATCCGGCAGCTTATTTTTTGTCCAGTTCTTCCGCCAGGCCAATCAGAATCCCTTCGGGCCCGCGGATGTAGCATAGCCGATATGCATCCTTGTACTGAACCACTTCACCAACAAGTTCCGCACCGTGATTGCACAGCCTGAGAAGCAGTCCGTCGATATCTTCCACGGCAAACATAACGCGCAGATAGCCAAGAGCGTTCACCGGGGCGTTCCGGTGATCGGCAATCACCGACGGGGCAAGAAAGCGCGAAAGTTCCAACCGACTGTTGCCGTCAGGGGTGACCATCATGGCAATCTCAACCTGCTGGTTCCCCAATCCGGTAACCCTGCCCGCCCATTGGCCTTCAACCATGGCCCGGCCCTCCAGTGTCATGCCAAGCTCGGTGAAAAAGGAGATGGCCTCATCCAGAGATTCTACCACGATGCCCACATTGTCCATTCGAAGCAGATTGTTTTTTATCATCCTACATCTCCTTAATGATATTGAAAGCATAAATTTCACCTAACGTTTCAGGTTTGCGACGCCCTTGAACCGCCCGAAACCCTTGCGGCAGAGCTTCTGTTTAGACGAAGTTAATTGCATTAAACCTCATGAATTTTATCTAAGTTCGCTTCATAAATGAATTTCTTGCTTACTTTTTTTGATGATATCAGCTCCAATGATTCAAGTAAAAGTAAGGACGCTCTAACTTTTGAAAGACCAATCTTCGTAATATCCGATAATTCATTGACACCAAGTCCTGTTTCACCAAAAAGAGTGTTCTGAATCAAGACGAATAAAATAGACTGTATCTTATTATCCATATTATCTACTTTGTCTAATAATCGGATCTGCTTTTCAAAGAATTCAAGCTTACTAATTCTCTCATCCAGCGATAGACATAAATCCTCTAATGATTGAATTAGCACTTGGAAAAAATATTCAACAAAGCTTGTAATCTCACCTTTGTTTTTGGCATCGTTTACCAATTTAAAGCTTTTATAGTAACCATCAATATTCTTTTTTATCGTAAAGGATATTCTGTATGCAAGCAACGGATGAAGTTCTTTTGCCAACAGATAACTGCTAATAAATCTACTGATTCGACCATTACCGTCATAGAAAGGGTGTACATACCCAAACATATAGTGGAATACCGCGATACTAATTAATATATTGTAGTTTTCGTTATTCAATATGGATAAACAATCTGTTAGCACCTCAATTATTTTACTTTCCGGTGTTAATCCTGTATGGATTACTTTTCCGGTTTTGCTTCTAATATAAACAGCGTCCTTTCTAAAAATTGCGCCATCTGGCACATGTGAACTATCTTCTTCCGCAACCTCGGTTAGTACAAGTTCGTCATAAATAGAGCGAATGCCTGCACAATTGTTTAATGGGATGTCTTCTTCTATAAGCAACTCGTATTTTTTGACTAATCCGTAAAGTCTATTCCCTTTTTTCTTGCCTGATAAATCGTTAAGTATCTCACTAATTTCCTTCCGAGTACTTATGACTCCTTCTATGTCGTTTGTCATTTTAATTTCATCAATGATGCACTTTCTCGTGTATTGTTTTAAAGCAATCGTAGGAACCAAATTGGCTTTGATACTAAGTTCTTCATTTGTTTTTAGAATGCGATGAATTTGCTGGAGTATAGTATTGTTAATTACAAAGAAAGCTTTATTTTCACCAATAGAAAAATTGTATCTATATGTGGATTCTCCGTTATATCTGCTTTGATAAACAGATTCATAAGTGATCGGATCTTCATAGTAGATACTCGATAATAATCGATATTTCATAAACGCCTCCGAAAAGCTTTTTTCTTATTATATTTCTATATTTTCAATAAGTAAAGGCGTTTTAAAGTCGTCTTTCTTTTGTTTTGTTCACTTATTTTCGTCTAACGTTCCGGGTTGCCGACGCCCTTCGAACATAGTACAATTTTTCCAGACATTCAAGACGCCAATTCAGGATAACGGTCAATTTTCAACGGGCTTAGTGCTGGAGCTTCTGGGGACTTGTGAGGAGGTACTTGAATTCTGCGGCACACATGATAGGATTCTGGTGTAAGCCTTTTGAATCCAAATCAATACCGGCAGAGAGTGACCTCCATATAGAAAGAGATGACCCCATGCGTATGATTCCGGCTAAAACCATTATCTCGGGCTATTCCGATAAGAATCAATGGTTTGGCACCCACTACAATATGAATATTTACAAGGGCTGCAGCCATGGGTGCATTTATTGCGACAGCAGAAGCCAGTGCTACGGGGTTGAAAACTTTGACGAGGTAAGGGCCAAGGAAAATGCGCTTATGCTGATCGAGAAGGAGCTTCGCGGCAAGCGAAGAACCGGAATTGTGGGCACCGGTGCCATGAGCGACCCGTATAATCCCATGGAGAAGGACTATGAGCTGACCAGAGGGGCCCTTAAGCTCATTCACCGATATCGCTATGGGATATCCATTGCCACGAAAAGCAGCCTCGTGGTGCGGGATATGGATCTGCTGACAGCCATTTCATCCCATTCCCCTGTGCTGGTGATGGTTACGGTGACCACCGGTGACGATGAACTGGCAAGGAAGGTGGAGCCCAACGTTGCGCTGCCTTCGGAACGGTTCGGGGCAATCAAAGCCCTATCGGAGCAGGGGATTCATACCGGTATCCTGATGATGCCCATCCTTCCTTTTATTGAAGACAACCCTGAGAACATTGCCGGGATTGTGGACAAAGCTTATGAAAGCGGTGCCCGCTATGTGTACCCTGCCTTTGGAGTTACCCTGAGACAAAATCAGCGGGACTGGTTCTTCAACAAACTGGATGTCCAATTTCCGGGACTTAAGCAAATGTACATCCGGCAGTATGGTGAGGCGTACAGCTGTACCTCCCCCCATGCCAAGGATTTATGGAAACTGGTTGAGAAGCGGTGCGGCACGTATGGAATGGCCTGCAGGATGAAGGACATCATCCGGGGCTACACAGGGGAATATGGCAGTCAGCAGTTGAGTTTTCTATAATCCTGTGTACGAAACCCAGTACACTGTAAACGCTTAAACGATACGAGAGCCTGTCATTGCCGTGTTGCTGCGCTTCCCGCAATGACAAACGATGTATCGGGTGGCAGCATACGGGGTGTAAAAGAACGTTCTGTCCCCGTTAATCAGCTTCGAAAATGGGTATTATACGGAACAATGAAGCTTTAACTGGAGGTGTTCCCATGGAACCGATGAATTACTGGATTGTGAAGCTGGGGAAGGTGTATTACGCCTGTGGGGTTTCACGGTTTTCGGAGGGCTTTAACGATGCCTGCAGCTACGAGATGACCACGGAGGAAATGGTGGCATGGCCCTTCAAGCACGTGGAGGTGGCCGTAAGGATTGCAGAAATGATTGGCGGTACCGTTATTGAGAAAAAGGGAGATGTGAATCTTTACATCAGCCACGCGGAGCAGAATCTGGATTATCTGGAGAGTGGGGCGGATCTGGAGGATGAACCAGCTCTCAAGCCCCGCAGAAGACGTTCCTGGGTGAACCGAAACGGGATCCGATATTACACCGATTAGGGATATCTAAAATGTAAAAAGTGTTAAAACCGGCCTTCGGCATCAAATCACCCCCTCTCACGGATGATTTGGAGCCATTGGCCGGTTTTTTATCGGTATCAGCCATAATCGCTTGTAACCGACAAGAAGTTCAGGCAAACTGGTACTGAACGTAACGCGCCATTTTATACCGCGGTATGGAAAGTAAAAAAAGTGATATCAAAGATAGATAAGGATTGAAGCTGCTTGATTTCAGGAAGGGTATCCACAAAAGCGGAATGGTTGGCACAGGACTTGCTAAAGTAATTATCATCGGGGGATCAACTATGAAGCATAAGGTTTTGAGTCTGATTGAAAAAGAAGATAAACGAACACCTTATACCGATCAGGAGCTGGCGGCGTTTCTCAACACCAAAAGGGAAACGGTTACACTGATACGGAACGAGCTGGAGATTGCGGATTCCCGCATGAGGCGAAAGGAGCTGCTGGTAGCCGAGATTCATAAAATCAGTCATCGGCAGAAGGGGGCTTCCGAACGGGAGATCACCATGCTGATCAAGGAAAAGGGGTTCAATGTATCTCGCCATGTCGTCCGGGAAATTCTTCACGAAGGCAGGGAAAACGTTACCCAGGCAATCGCAGTAGAAAAAACAGGGGACGATTGCAAAGAGGTTTTTGAAACATTGATCGGATTCGACGGCAGCCTTCAGAAAACAGTGCAGCAAGCCAAGGCAGCAATGCTGTATCCGCCAAAAGGGCTGCACACCCTGATTACCGGTCCCACCGGCGTTGGAAAGAGCGAGCTGGCTCAAGCAATGTACGAATACTCCCGAAACATGAACCGAATTGAGTCCCAATCTAAGTTTGTGATCTTCAACTGTGCAGACTATTCAAATAATCCCCAGCTATTGATGGCGCAGCTTTTCGGATATGTTAAAGGCGCTTTTACGGGAGCAGATACAGACAAAAGCGGACTGGTGGATCGGGCCAACGGAGGACTCCTTTTCCTGGACGAGGTGCACCGTTTGCCGCCCAAGGGGCAGGAAATGCTGTTCTATCTCATTGACAAGGGGCGCTACCGGCGGTTGGGGGAAACGGATACAGAGAGAAAATCCGATATAACCATCATAGCGGCAACGACGGAAAATGTAGATTCCACCCTGCTTGGAACCTTTCGTCGCCGAATTCCGATGACCATAGAAATACCTCCCCTGGTCCAACGACCATTGGTTGAAAGGTTCCGCCTGATCAAGAGCTTTCTGGAGCAGGAGAGCTCAAGGGTTAATTCGGTTATCAGCGTTCGCAGCGATGCCATGGCATCACTGCTGCTTTATGAATGTGATGGGAACATCGGACAACTCCGCAGCGATATTCAGGTTACATGTGCCAGAAGCTTTCTTACCCACATTACCAGCGGCAGCAAAATACTGACCGTCGACCTGGAGGATCTGCCGGATCACGTTAAACGGGGTCTTTTGAGAAAACACACCTTGCGTCGGACTATCACCGAGATGATCCGCGACGAGGAGCTGGTGATTTACCCCAACGAGAAGGGGGTCGAGGCAGACGCCTTGACAGGGGCTCAGGAGAGTTCCTCGGAAATATACCGGTTTATCGAGGTGAGGCACCAGCAATTGGTTAAAAGGAATCTGGATGCCGAGGTTGTCAATTATATTATCGGAAATGAGATAGAGAGCAAGATAAAGTCAGTTGTACAGCAGGCCAGAGAAACGGAGAAGGCCCATACAAGGCAAGAGATATCCCTGGTTGTGGGCGCGGAGATTGTAGGGGCCACCATTGCATTACTGCAGTATGCAGAGGAAAATCTCGGCGTTAAATTCGATAAGATATTTCACGTGATGGCCGTTCATCTCAGCAGCGCAATCAAACGGCACAGCAGTGGAAAGCGCATTAAGAATCCAAATCTCAAAAAAATCAAAGAGGAATATCCCGACGAGTTCCGTGTTGCGCTTGAAGTAAAACCGGATTTGGAGCGGCGCTTCAGTGTCAGCCTGACAGAGGATGAAGTGGGCTTTATCGCCCTGTACCTCCGCATGGTGACCAGTGCGGTAGAAATGAAGGACGAAGGCCGTGTAGGGGTTCTTCTGATATCTCATGGGAACGTGGCTTCAGCCATGGCGGAGGTAGCCAATCGCTTGCTTGATGTCCGTCATGCCCATGGACTCGATATGCCTTTGGATGAAAATCCTGAAAATACGTTTGAAAGGGCAATGGAGATCGTTGAAAGAATTGATGAAGGGAAAGGGGTGTTGATACTCGTCGATATGGGGTCTTTACAGACCTTTGGCGAGGTAATCACCCGGCGTACAGGGATACCCACCCAAACCCTTACAAAGCTCAGTACCCTGAATGTTGTGGAGGCGGTAAGACGCTCCATTTTGCCAGACACCACATTGGCTGAAATCGCAAGAACCATCGAGATGAATACTCTAGAGCCCGTACAGAAGCAACGGCGCAAGGAACTGGCCATCGTATCGGCCTGCATTACGGGAGAAGGCGCTGCGCTGCAGATCCGGGATATGCTGTTGGATGTCCTGGACAGGAGCGAATCCGTCAAGATATTTACAACCAGTGTTCTGGGAACACGGTTCAATGATTATATCCTAGAGCTGGAAAACGAGTATCAGGTGGTTGCAATTGTAGGGACCCTGAATCCGGGATTGGGACGTGTCCCTTTCTTCTCTCTTGAAGATATTTTAGTCAAGGATGGGGCCCAGCGGCTGGAAATACTGATTGGTCAGTATTTAAGCACCCGGGACGGAAGACCGGCAGAGCATTCACTGGTGGGCGTCATCCGGGAGGATACCACCTTTATACGGATGGATGCAGGCTCCAAGCAGGAAGTTTTGGAGCGGGTGAGTGAAAAGCTTATGTCGGGTGGGTATGTGACGGAAGGTTTCCAGATATCGCTCCAGCGCCGCGAAAGAATGCTGTCAACCTATCTGATGAACGGTGTTGCCATTCCTCATGGGGAAGCACAGTACATCAATATACCGGCGGTGGGGCTTGTAACCCTCAAGAAGCCGGTTCTATGGGATGCCGAGTATGTCAGCGTTGTGTTCGTACTGGCTCTTACCGCCGATTCCTACAATGTAATTGTGAATTTGCAGTCTATCTGCTCAAATCCCCAGTGCATCAGGGGGATTTCGGAAGCGAATGACTATGTAGAAATCGCTGAACAGATTCAGGCATCCATGAACTAGAGGTGACATGATGTTCTATAAAAAAATACTGGTTGTATGCGGATCAGGAATAGCAACGTCTACAGTGGTGGCAAGCAGGCTGCGTGAAGAGATTCATCGGCGAGGCGTAGAAAATGTCATCATCAAGCAGGGCTCCATCAGCTCATTGGTTGGTTCTGTTGGAAACTATGATCTACTGGTAACGGTTACTGAATTTGAATTTGCAGGTCGGGTTCCGATGGTTAAGGGGTTGCCTATCCTTACAGGAAAGGACAAAGATCAGGTTATTGATGAGATTCTAATAAAACTGGGGCTTGCTTAGAAGCCTCAGTGAGAGTTCGGAGTGGAAGCAAGGCATTACGGCCGCTCAATAGAGTTAGCTCCTGAACCACCAATTGGTGGTCACCGTTTAGGGATAGGAGGATTTTTGTTCTAAATAAATGTTAAATATTATTAAATATAGAATAATATACTATAAGGGGGTTGGGTTATGAACGCATTCGAATTCAGTGTGCCAACGCGGATCGTTGTGGGAGCGGGATGTTTGGAGGAAATCAGCAAAGCGGCACCTGTATTGGGGAAAAAGGGAATGTTGATAGCAGCCAAGGGCAGTATGCGTAATACCGGCATACTCGATCGTGTGGTGAGGCTGGTTACAGAAGCTGGGGTGCAATTGATTGTTGATGATCAGGCGGAGCCAAACCCGACAACACATTATGTGGATAAGATGACCGCGGCTGCGGTACGGGAGAAGTGTGAGTTTGTTATCGGATTAGGAGGCGGGAGCTCCATCGACGCTGCAAAAGCTATTGCCTTTGTTGCGGCCAATGGCGGGAAGATGGAGGATTATCACCCAGGAGGCACCCGGGGTGAGATGACGCGGGTTAAAGACGCCCTGCCCATTATTGCGGTTACCACCACGGCGGGAACCGGATCAGAGGCTACTAAATTCGCAGTTATCACGAATCCGGATACCAGAGAAAAACCCGGGATAGGTCACGATAGCATGTTTCCAAAGGTATCTATTGTTGATCCTGAGTTGATGGTAACGGTTCCGAAAGAAATTACTGCACATACTGGCATTGATGTCTTGTTTCACGCCTTTGAAGCCTACATATCCAATGTTGCAACACCGCTGACCGACATTCTGAGTGCCGAGGCCATAAATTTGGTTCTGGAAAATTTGGGGGCCGCGTTGGAAGATGGCGCGAACATGGAAGCAAGAACCAATATGGCCTGGGCCAACACGTTGGCCGGCATGGCGATTGTTCAGGCCAGCACCGTTGGAATCCATGGAATGGGGCACCCTATCGGCGGCCATACCAACGCACCCCACGGCTTAACAATGGCAGCTATCGGCAAAGCGTTCCTGGAAGAAACTTATCAATCCAACGTTAGTCGCTATGCAAACCTCACAAGAATGCTCCGCTATGATACAACAGGGAAAACAAACGAGGAAGCTGCAGCCCTTTCAGGTAAAGCTTTGGCAGGAATTCTTGAAAAATTTGGCGTAGCGGTATCGTTAAGTGATTTAGGAGTGACCCACGAGATGTTGGATCAGCTATCAAAGGATGCATTTTCAACGATGAAGGGGTGTATGGACGCCAGCCTTAAACCCTTAACCATTGAAGACGCAAGAATAATCTATGAAAAATCCTTGTAAAGATAAGGCGGTGGCTTCTCTGGCATACGTACTTGGAGTCGATATCGGAACCACAGGAGTAAAGGCCCTGGTCATGGATATAGAGGGAAACATTGCCGGTAGCGGATACCGTGAGTATTCCTGCAGGTATCCTCAAAACGGATGGGTTGAACAATCGGCTTCCCAGCTGGTAGAAAACGCATACGAGGCCATTCGAGAGGCGCTGCAAAGTGCCGGCATAGATAGGAAAGCTCTGAAGGCGGTAAGTTTATCGGCGCAGCGGGCAACCTTTGGACTGGTCGATAAGGACAACCGAATCATAGGGGACACCTTTTATGTATGGCAGGACAGCCGTGCAACAGAGGTAATGGACGCTGTGAGATCCAGGATGGAGCCTTATGAGCTGTACAGTATTGGAGGTCAGCCCGTTACGCCAACCTTCACTTTGGAGAAGATTGTATGGCTTCAGAAATACAGACCGGAGCTTTTGAAGGAAGCGCAATTTATCACCTGGGTGCCGGATTATATCATGTTGATGCTCGGTGCGGACAGCCTTGTATGTGATGTGGCAAACGCATGCTGCAGCGGTATGCTGGATATTAATAGTAAGGAATGGTCTGACCGTATTCTTACGGCGTTTGACATTGACCGTAAACTGCTTCCACCCCTTGCGCGGTCCGGTGAAGCGATAGGGCGCGTCAATGAAGAAGCCGCCCTAAAGACAGGGATTCCCGCAGGTACTTTGATTTGCTGCGGTTCTGGCGACAACCAGTGCGGCGCATTGGGAGCGGGAGTCCTCCGGGAAGGAGAGGCGTGCCTGTCGTTGGGAACATCTGGAGTCCTCGTCGTTGGCGTTGAAAGGCCGGTTTTCCATCAGGATATGGGCCTCATGGTGACCTTGGGGCTTGCTCCGGGCTTGTACGAGCTGGAGAGCATTCAGCTCGGCGCTGCCAGCGGCTATAAATGGGCCAGAGATGTCATCTGCAGCCATGAAAAAGCATTAGGCTCGGAGCTGGAGATCGATCCATTCACGCTGATGGAGCATCACCTGAATGCAAGTCCGGTGGGAGCCCGAGGGATACAATTCATGCCTTACTTGATGGGAGCAGGCTACCCGCACTGGAACCTTGATATGGAGGGCTCCTTTCTGGGCATGAGACTGTCAACCACCAAAAGTGACCTTATCCGTGGGGTTATGGAGGGGATTACCTTGGAAAGCAAGGATATGTATGAGGGCATTAAACAGTTGGGTATTGAAATCAGTCAACTGAGCATTATTGGTGGAGCTACAAAATCAAAAGCATGGCGGCAGATGATTGCCGATATGCTGGGTGTCCCTGTTCGAACGTTGGAAACCTCGGATGCACCGGCTGTAGGAGCGTGCATATTGGCCGGATACGGTGCAGGGCTTTTCGATTCGCTGGAATCGGGAGTTTCTAATATGGTAAGGTTCCGAGAAACGCTTCAGCCCATTGAAGAAAATGTGGCTATGTATAAGCAAAAATATCATTCGTTTAAGTCTATTTGCCAAAATATGCTTAATACATGCAACTCAAATATGAAGATAGGAGGTAATGAAAATGAAAGGAACGGTCAAGCTGTATAGCCTCGTTCGGGGATCAGGAATCATCACAGGTGACGACGGCAAGGAGTATCAGGTCAAAATGTCCGGTATCAAAGGTGTGGGGATGAAAAGGCTATCGGAAGGCCAAAAGGTTACATTTGAGTTTGAAGGGTTAAAGGCTATTGATGTCGAAGAAAGCTGAAAAGTGAGGCGAGGTATATGCGGAAATACAAATTGCTTGATGAAAAGGTGATGATGATCAACCTTCAGGCACAGGATGCGTCAGATGCACTCAATCAGATGTCTGGCGCACTGACAGCGGCAGGGTACGTTAAGGAATCGTATGCGGCGGCCATCATCAAACGTGAGGAAGAATACTCAACGGGTTTGCCGGCAGAGGGAATGGGAATCGCAATCCCCCACGCCAGTACGGAGCATGTCAACGAGGCGATTATTGCAGTAGGTGTTCTTGAGAAGCCTGTTGCTTTCAGGATGATGGGAAACCACGATGAAATCATTCAGGTGGAGATTCTCTTTATGCTGGCGCTGAAGGAGGCGCATTCGCAATTGCAAATGCTTCAAAGCCTAATGGGATTAATCCAGGACGATAAATTCTTGGCTAAAATCAAGAACGTGTCATCGGAAACCGAGCTTGTGGAGCTTATCGGACAGAGGATTTCATAAACGCGTTGAATTGACAGCAGTGTGCCGGTAGGCAGGAGGGTATATGAGCAAAAAAAGAGTGCTGGTTGCGTGTGGGACAGGAATCGCAACTTCTGTCGCCGTTGCCAGAAAAATAGAGGACATTTTTAACGACATGGGCCACGGCGGCAAGGTGGAATTTGGCACATGTTCAGTGGCCGAACTACAGTCAAAAGCCACAAAGTATGATCTGGTAATAACGACCGCTCATAACAGCAAGGAGCTTCCCGTTAAGGTCATTATGGGGGTGGCTTTTCTAATCGGACGAGGCACTGAACCGGTACTGAAGGAAATCATCGAGACACTTGGGTTATAAACGACTAATTAGGAGGCAGACATGGCGATAATTCAATATTTTGTAGATTTGGGACCCACAGTAATGATGCCCATTGTCATCACTGTTCTTGGAATTATCTTAGGCGCAAAAGCGGGCAAGGCACTGCGGGCTGGACTTACAGTCGGGGTCGCATTCATAGGTCTTAACCTGGTTATCGGACTTTTAGGCGGGAATCTAGGTCCTGCAGTTCAGCAGATGGTTACAAATTATGGATTGAGTTTGAATGTAATTGACGTTGGCTGGCCTGCCGCGGCAGCCATTGCGTTTGCCTCTAAGATTGGCGCCATGGTAATTCCCATTGGGTTGGCTGTCAACATTATAATGATTCTTACCAAGACAACACAAACCGTTAATATCGACGTATGGAATTTCTGGCATTACGCTTTTACAGGAGCCGTTGTAACCTTTGCCACCGGCAGTGTTCCCTTCGGAATGTTTGCAGCAGCCATTCATGCGGCAATCACGTTGATTTTGGCGGATTGGACGGCCAAAGGCGTTGAAGAATACTGCGGTCTCCCAGGGGTATCGATTCCTCATGGTCTCACCGTTGCCTATGTTCCCATTGCGTTGGTTGTCAATAAAATTTTGGATTACATTCCGGGCATCAACAAGATCCACATTGACGCTGCGGTTATTCAAAAAAAATTCGGAGTTTTCGGAGAGCCCATCCTGGTAGGAACCGTTCTTGGCGGCATGATTGGAGCCTTGGCGGGATATGATCTTAAAGGGGCGTTGAGTCTTGGTATTTCCATGGGTGGTGCACTGGTCCTTATCCCCAGAATGTCGGGCCTGCTTATGGAAGGGCTTATTCCCATCTCGGATGCGGCAGCGGAATTCATTGAAAAGCGGTTCAAAACCAACTATAAAATGTACATTGGCTTGGACTCCGCCGTTGGTGTGGGACATCCTACAACCCTAGCGGTATCCCTTATCCTGGTGCCCCTGGCAGTGGCCATTGCGGTTGTGCTTCCAGGCAACCAATTCCTTCCCTTTGCGGACTTAGCCGTGTTCCCCTTTCTGTTTGTGCTGATCGTGCCCATTACCCGGGGCGATCTTTTCAGAACCCTGATCATTGGGATATGTATCGTTGTTATGGGCCTTTGGATTTCAACCGATCTGGCGCCGCTCATTACACAGGCTGCGGCAGATGCAAAATTCACAATGCCTGAAGGGGCGACTATGATTTCCAGTATCGCAGACGGTGCGTCGCCGGCCGCTTGGTTGTTTGTTAAGCTGATGGAGATGAAGTTTATCGGTGCGGCGATCCTCGGTGTGATTACAGTTGTTATGGCCGTAATCAACCGCAAACGCATTATCAAAGAAGCTCTTCTCGATTCGGAAAATGGGAGCGGCTTGACGGCATAAACCGGAACGGTATACGCATGCCACACTGTACAGCGGTTCTCCAAGATTGGAGAACCGCTGACGGTGCAAGGGAGGGACAGATATGTACAAGTGTTATCAGCTGAAAAAATCCAATTATTATCTCAGTATCGTTGTACCCACCGGCCTGGCGTTACTGGCGGCAGGTTATATGGTCTTTCAATTCATTAATAACGCGGGCAGTGCGCTGGCGGCCTCCGTTATCATCATTACTCTCTTGCTCTTTACGGATCATTTTGTAGCCCTCACACATCCGGAATGTATCACCGTCACAGAAGACAGCATTGCTTTCGCCTCCTTTAGAAGACAACACGTATACCCGTTTCACGGGATAGAGCGGCTTAATATGCGGCAGATGGGTCTGTCCAAGGATATATACCTGCGGATCAATGATGCCGGTTTTTTTAAGGGGCGTTACTGGATACGTATTCAAGATTTTAGCGACGGTGAGGAGTTGAAGTCTCTTCTTGAGCAAAAGATGATGGAGAGACATCCGCGAATGACCAATTTTAACCGACATTCTTTTTCAAGGACAAAGTAGAAGGATCCCATGTGATTATCTTCTGCTTTTTTTTTGCCCCGAGGGAGCAGGCAATTGTCGTACGCTTTGTACCGAAATTACATTTCCGTCCGGCTGGTAGGAAATGATTTGTGTAAGGACAAGGGTGGAAGCATTGGAAATTCAAGATTGTATTCGAACATAGATGGCACGGAAGTTGCAATTGATAGATGGGTGATAATAACAGACAGGAGGATACCCAATGGCAGTTGATAAGAAAACCTTGCTTGAAATATATAAGCGTATGACTCAAGCAAGAAGCTTTGAGGAGAAAGTAAGCTGGTTTTTTTCAAGAGGGATGGTTCATGGCACGACACATCTTTCAATCGGACAGGAGGCTTCCGGCGTCGCGTCCGCCATGGCGCTTTCGGAGGGAGATTTGGTATCTCTTACACACCGGGGCCACAGTCAAATCATTGGAAAAGGTATTGATATCAACCGCATGATGGCCGAGCTTCTGGGCAAGGAGACCGGATACTGCCGTGGAAAAGGCGGCTCCATGCACATAGCTGATATTGAGTCAGGAAACCTTGGCGCAAACGGCGTTGTGGGAGGCGGTCTGACCCTGGCGGTGGGAGCGGCCCTAACCCAGGTGACAAAGAAGACCGGAAAGGTTGTGCTGTGCTATTTCGGAGACGGAGCGGCCAATGAAGGCACGTTCCACGAAGGTCTCAACCTGGCGTCAATCTGGAAATTGCCCGTTATCTACTACTGTGAGAATAATCAGTATGGGATGTCCATGAGCGCTGGACGTCACATGAACATAGCAAGCATTGCGGATCGGGGCGCGGCTTATGGTTTGCCGAGCTACAGCATTGACGGCAATAATGCAGTTGAAGTATACGAAAAGGTTCGGGAGGCTGCCGCATACTGTAGAAGCGGGAAGGGTCCTGTGCTTATAGAGAGCCGGACCTATCGCTGGTTGGGACATTCTAAAAGCGATGCTATGATCTATCGCACAAAGGAAGAGCTTGAAGGGTGGAAAAAGAGGTGCCCCATCCAGACCCTAAGAAACTACCTGCTGGAAAAGGGGCTTGCATCAGCAAAGGCATTGGACGAAATAGAAGCCGGCGCAAAGCAAGTAATTGAAGATGCGGTCCTGTTCGCCAACAACAGCCCAAGCCCATCCCTGGAGAGTCTTTTAGAAGATGTATATGCTGAATAACGGAGGTCGTTACGTATGAAAGAGTTGACATATGCACAGGCAATCAATTTAGCGATGTGTGAGGAAATGCGGAGAGATCCCAATGTGGTATTCATGGGGGAAGATGTGGGGCTTTACGGTGGAGCCTTCGGTGTATCTGTAGGCATGCATGCGGAGTTTGGTGACCAGCGGATTCTGGAAACCCCAATATCCGAGGCGGGGATAGCGGGAGCAGCAGTTGGAGCAGCCGTAACCGGTCTGAGACCCATCGCAGAAATTATGTTTATGGATTTCACAACCATCGCCATGGACGCCCTTGTGAATCAGGCGGCTAAAATGCGGTATATGTTCGGCGGCAAGGCTCAGGTTCCCATGGTGCTTCGCTGCCCTGCCGGCTCCGGTACAGGAGCCGCCGCACAGCACTCCCAAAGCCTGGAGGCATGGTTTTGCCACGTTCCGGGTCTTAAGGTTGTAACCCCCTCCACCCCTGCGGAGGCCAAGGGTCTTTTAAAGACAGCCATTCGGGACAATAACCCGGTTATTTTCATTGAACAGAAGCTGCTTTACAGAACGACCGGCCAGGTGCCCACCGATACGGAATATATGATTCCCTTCGGCAAAGCGGATGTAAAAAGGGAAGGAACCGACGTTTCCATCATTTCATACGGTCGCATGGTGCATCGCGCACTGGAGGCAGCCGAGAAACTGGAAAAAGAAGATGGCATCAAGGTGGAGGTTGTGGATCTGAGATCCCTGCTGCCCCTTGACCACGAGGCCATTATCAAAACGGCGAAAAAGACCGGTCGTGTCATCGTTCTGAACGAAGCGGTTAAAACAGGGGGACTGGGCGGCGAAATCTCTTCCGTTATTGTGGAAAGCGAGGCATTTGATTATCTGGATGCGCCGATTTTACGGCTGGCAGGGAAGGATGTGCCAATCCCTTACAACCCAGAGCTAGAAAAAGCGGTAGTACCCAGTGAGCAGGATATCATCGATGCTGTCTATAAAGTCATGAACAAATAGAGGGGTGAGGTTTTGGCTACTGCAGTCATTATGCCCAAAGCGGGCATGGCCATGGAGAAAGGAACCATTGTAAAGTGGTTAAAAGAGGAAGGTGCGGTGGTGAAGCAGGGGGATATCCTTCTGGAAATCACCACCGATAAAGTGAATATGGAGGTTGAGGCCGAGGTTAGCGGAACCTTAATCAAGATCATGGCAAAAGAGGGCGAGGTGCTGCCGGTCTTTACAGAAATCGCCTATATCGGCGTGGCCGGCGAAGCGGTAGATCCCCTTATCGGTGGCGCAGCTCCGTCTGTAACCGGTACTACGGCAGTCCATGCTCAGGCCAATACGCAGATTGCCGCCAGGCAGGATGGATTAAAGAAGGAAGAGGATCGGGTAAGGGCAACACCGGCCGCAAGAAAGGCTGCCAAGGGGCATGCGGTGGAGTTGTTTCAGGTAGCTGGAACGGGTCCTGCGGGAAGAATACAAAAGCAGGATGTGCTGGAGTTTGTGCGGCATATGGGAGAAGATGGACCGGAGGTACGGGCCACACGACTGGCGCAAAAGATTGCCGTCACAGAAGGGGTAGGCCTTCATGATCTTACAGGAACCGGATTTGGCGGAAGAATCACCAAGGACGATGTGCTGGATTCCCTGAAGCCATCGGTATCTGTGGCGGAGAAGGCGCAAGATGTCAGTGCCCATGGCGTAAGGGGCAGGCTAATCCCTCTGGACAGCATGCGTCAGGTCATCAGCCAGCGGATGAGCGAAAGCTATTTTAGCGCTCCAACCGTTACGCTGACCATGGAAGCAGATGTCACCCGACTGAAGGCCTTGCGGGAAGAACTGAAGGATGGGGTGGCAAAGAATGCCGGCGCCAAGCTCACCCTTACGGATTTTCTCATCCTGGCGGTTGGGAAGACATTGCGAAAGCACCCCTTTATCAACGGGACCTTTCAAAGCAACGGCCTGTTTCTCTACGACGATGTGAACATTGCACTGGCAGTGGGGTTGGAAAATGGACTGTTGGTTCCGGTGCTGAGGCAGGTTGACACCATGAAGCTGACAGAGGTTGCCGTTCAAAGCAAGGATCTGGCAGACCGTGCCGTGAAAATGAAGCTTCTGCCCGACGAGCAGGTGGGCAGCACCTTTACCATCAGCAATATGGGGATGTTTGGAATCACACACTTTACCCCCATCATCAATCAGCCCAACAGCGCTATACTGGGAGTGGGAACCACCGTCGAACGCTTTATGCCGGCGGAGGATGGATCGCCGGTTTTGAAATCCATCATGACGCTGTGTCTAACGGTGGATCATCGGATAATCGATGGCACCACAGGAGCAAAATTCCTCCGCGATGTGAAGGGATTCCTGGAGAATCCGGTTGAAATACTGATATAGGCCAACTAAACGACTTGCTCACAGCAGGCGATTAACATACGGTTCACAGGAGGTTTACGTGGCAACTGAAATTATCATGCCCAAGGCCGGGATGGCCATGGAGCAGGGGACCATTGTAAGATGGTTAAAGTCAGAGGGGGATCCCGTTACTCAGGGGGAGGCACTTCTGGAAATCACCACCGACAAGGTTAATATGGAGGTCGAGGCAGAGGCTTCAGGGCATCTGATTAAAATTCTTCACCATGAGGGCGCGGTATTGCCGGTGTTCACCCCCATCGGACTTCTGGGCGACAAAAACGAAGCGGTGGACGCCGCCCAGCACCCACAGGCTCCGGCTCAAAAGCAGGCAGAAAAAAACAAGGAAGACACAACTCCGGTGTCTTCTGTCAAAGCGGACAGCGCCGACGTATATGATGTGATCGTCATCGGCGCGGGACCGGCAGGCTATGTGGCTGCCATCAAGGCGGCCATGCTGGGGGGCAAGGTTGCTGTTATCGAGAAAACAAAGGCCGGCGGAACCTGCTTGAACCGCGGCTGTGTACCCACAAAAACCTATGTCAAGAATGTGGAAGTCATAGAAAACCTCAAGAAGGCGGGACAGCGGGGCATAACGGTTGCAGACCCTGCGTTCACACTGGATATGAACACCATTGTGGCCAACAAGAACGCGGTGGTTAACACCCTTACCACCGGCGTAGAAGGACTTTTGCGAAGCCATGGCGTGAAGCAGTACGCAGCGAAGGCAGAGGCTTTTCCGGACAAAACCGTGAAGCTTTCCACCGGGGAAATGCTGAAGGGCAAAAAAATCATACTGGCCACCGGGTCTGAAATAACCATATTTCCCATACCCGGTATTGAGAGCACGCGGATTCTTAACAGCGACGAGCTTCTTGATTTAAAAGAGGTTCCCCAAAGCCTGGTCGTTATTGGCGGTGGCGTCATCGGCTGCGAGTTTGCGGAAATATTCAATGGGTATGGCGCTCAGGTAACGGTGGTGGAGCTTTCCGACGCACTGCTTCCTATGTTCGACAGGGAGCTCTCCGGAGCAATGGCCGATTCGTTTGTAAAGAAGGGAATTGGTGTTAAAACGTCGAAAAAGGTTATTGCCTTTGAAGAAAAAAACCATGGGATTGAAACCGTTCTTGAAGACGGGGAGCGGATTCTTTCAGACAAGATTCTGATGGCGGTAGGCAGAAAGCCCTCATTAAGGGGTCTTGAAGCACTTCAACTGAAGGTTGAGAAAGGCAATATCGTTACCAACGCGCTGCTGGAAACCAGCGTGGATGGCTTCTATGCTGCCGGTGATGTGAACGGGCGCAGCATGTTGGCCCATGCAGCCTTCAAAATGGGTGAGATTGCCGCTGTCAACGCCATGGGCGGGGATGAGAAAATTTCCTTAAACGCAGTGCCCAGCTGTGTATACACCTTGCCGGAGGTTGCTTCGGTGGGCCTGACGGAAGAAGCTGCCTCCAAGCGGGATATCGCCATTGGCCGCTTCAACTATTATGGAAACGGCAGAGCCCTGGCTTCCGGGGAATACAGCGGATTCGTCAAGGTAATTATCGATAAGAAATATCACGAAATACTGGGTGTTCATATTTTCGGGCACAGTGCCTCGGAGCTGATTAATGAAGCCGCCGTACTGCTTCAGTTGGAAATTCCCTGCGAGGATGTGGCCAACTGCATCCATGGTCACCCCAGCTACTCAGAGGTGCTGATGGAAGCCTGTGCGGATGCGTTGAACACCTGTATACATTTGCCAAAGAAATAGGAGAAAACTGCGATGATCACGATGAAGGTAACGGTTAATAACAAAACGGGACTACATGCACGACCGGCATCCAAATTTGCCAAGACAGCTGCCAGGTACCAGTCGAAAATAATGGTTCAATACAATGACAGGATGTTTGATGCCAAGAGCATCCTCAGCCTCCTGTCGGCAGGAGTGGCTCCTCAGAGCGAGCTGATTCTTTCAGCGGAGGGCGTGGATGAAGAAACGGCGCTAAAGGAACTGGTTGCCCTTGTTGAAAATGGAATCGGTGAGTAGAAGCGGCCCACAGTGCGAGGCCAGGGATGTCATAAACGCGATGTAGAAGAGGTGACCCATGATCTACCTGTTGTCGAACAGCACGGATCCCCGATACAATCTGGCGCTGGAAGAGTTTCTGTTCGATGAAGCGTATACAGGCGAAACCATCCTGATGCTCTGGCAAAATGAACCTTCTGTTATTATGGGAAAGCACCAGAACGCATTTGAGGAGGTCAATTCAAAATACGTTGAGGAGAACGGCATCCATGTTGTCCGCAGGCTCTCGGGGGGAGGTGCCGTTTACCACGATCTCGGTAACCTGAACTTCACCTGCATTACGCGAAAGAATAGGGAGGAATCCTTTAATTTCAGGGAGTTCGCAGATCCTATCATCGCGCTGCTAGGGTCCCTGGGGGTGGAGGCGGAATTTAACAGCCGCAACGACATGACCATCAACGGAAAGAAATTCTCAGGAAATGCCCAATATGTAAAGAGAGACAAGGTGCTGCATCATGGAACGCTGTTGTTCGATACAGATATTTCGCCCCTGGTCCGTTCGCTGACCATCTCTGATGACCGGATTGTCTCCAACAGCATCAAATCGGTAAGAAGCCGTGTAACCAACATCCGGGAGCACCTTGTGGAGGATATGACGGTTAAGGAGTTTCAAGACAGGTTGATTGAAGCCTTTCGTTCGGATAACCCAAGCTGCGCCGAGCTGCACATTTCTGAAACCGATAACGAAAAAATCCTGGATCGGATGAACACCCGATACAGTCAGTGGGAGTGGAACTACGGCAAATCTCCGAGGTTTGTGGTGGATAAACAGTCCTGCACCGACGGCAGTCTTACCGGTGTTCGGGTTCAGGTCTGTAAGGGCCGTATCGAAAGCGTAGAGTTCACGGGAGTATGCGGGGGTCTGAGTGATTTCGGGGTTCTTGAAGAAAAGCTGATCGGCACATGCTATACAAGAAATGCAGTGTTCAGTAGAATTGCGGGTGTGTACGTGGGTGAAAAATCTGAGCAGAGTATCCGCGAGGAGATTTGCAGTGCCATAATATCCTGAAGGAGACATCATAATGAATAGAGGAATTTCAATTTCTCCAGGCATAGGAGTTGGAAAAGCGATGGTCCTGAAAACTCAGGGAATCGTTATTATCCAAGCTGCGGCTGGGAATGCCGAAGAGGAGTATATAAGGTATGACAAGGCCCTGGCCCATGCCGCAGAGCAGCTGGAAAGATTGGCAAACTCGGCCCGTACAGAGATGGGCGAGGAGGAAGCGGCCATTTTTGAGGCCCACTGCGACATCGTCAATGATTCCGCAATGACTTCGCAGGTGAAAGAAAGGATTGCGGCCCAGGGGATCTCTGCAGAGGCGGCATTGCAAACGGTAACCGATGAATTCATTATGATGTTTGAAGAGATGGATGATGATTATATGAAGGAACGGGCCGCAGATATTCGGGATATTCGGAACCGGCTGTACCGGATACTTCAAGGGGTAGAGGAGCAAAACCTCAAGGAATTAACGGAAGCGACCATTATCATCGCCACAGATCTCACGCCATCCCAAACAGCAGAAATGGACAAACGCTACGTAAAAGGTTTTATAACCGAAATAGGCGGAGAAACGTCTCATTCCGCTATTATGGCCAGATGCCTTCAAATCCCTGCCATATCTGGGGTTAAAGGACTGACTTCGCTGATATCGGATGGGGATGTGATTGCCATGGACGGCGTGTCGGGAGATTTTTTTGTGAACCCTGAAGAGGCAATCCTTGATAAGATGGCGAGCCAAGCGGAACAGGAGAAGCAGAAACTGCTTGGTCTGCAATCGCTGATAGGCCAGCCCACCGTATCAAGGGACGGTGTGAGGGTGGAATTGGCTGCCAATATCGGAACCCCAAAGGACGTTGACCGAGTCCTGGAAAACGATGGAGAGGGGATCGGCCTCTACAGAACGGAATTTCTTTTCATGGACAGGGACAGGATGCCGGACGAGGAAGAACAGTTCGTGGCGTATAAGACGGTTCTGGAACGCATGCAGAATAAGCCGGTTGTAATCCGAACCCTGGATATCGGCGGTGATAAAAAGCTGGACTACCTGGAGATGCCGGAAGAGATGAATCCCTTTCTGGGGTATCGCGCGATTCGCCTGTGTCTTGACCAGCCCGATATCTTTAAAACACAGCTTCGTGCCCTCTATCGGGCCAGCGCGGTCGGGAATCTTAAGATAATGTTTCCGATGATATCCTCATTAGAAGAGCTGCTTGAAGCAAAAAAATATTGCGAGGAAGTGAAATCCCAGCTGCGGGCCGAGAAAATCCCCTTCAGCGAGCACGTACAGATCGGAATTATGATCGAGATTCCCGCAGCAGCCATCATATCGGATATCCTGGCAAAAGAAGTGGATTTCTTCAGCATAGGAACCAATGATCTAATCCAGTACACCACGGCCGTAGACAGAATGAACACGAAAATAGGAAAGCTGTATACCGCATACCATCCGGCGGTTCTTCGGCTGATCAAGACAGTCATTGACAATGCTCATCGGGAGGGAATATGGGTCGGCATGTGCGGGGAAGCGGCGGGTGACCCCAACCTGGTGCCGGTGCTTTTAGGAATGGGTCTTGATGAATTCAGCATGAGTGCGGGTTCTGTGCTGAATACGCGCAGCATTATCAGCGCATTGGATACAAAAGAAATGGCAGGAAAGGTTGAAATTGTCCTTAAACTGTCAACGGCCCAGGAAGTACGGGAGTACCTGCAGTGGTCAAGAGAGGGAGCCTGTTTGCGAAGACCCTTGGGAGAATTCGGCAGAGTGGTGGGAAATATCGGGGTTAGCTGAAAAGGGAGGCGTTAAGATGCCGAGAACCGAATTTGTGACGGAGTTGTATTGCAACCTGTGTGAACAGGAAACAACGCACCGGATCGTATATCAATACGACGTAATCGATGAGATCACCTGCGACAGCTGCGGAAAAACGATCAAAATGAACGAGAAAGAGCTCCGTGCGAGGTTTTCGGCAAATTTGATGGAAAGAATCCTTACAAAGCCGCACCGGCTGACAGAGGAGTTCAAAACAGATGTTCGGGCCTTTATCAAATCGGTGCCCCGCCGGTGTATCACCAAGCCCTTGAAGGCGCTGGAAGAGATTAAGGATTTTCAAAAATCCCAGAAAAGTCAGCGGAAGGATCCGTGATTCGGTCTAGCGACTCTGGAAGAAGCTCAAACCAACCTCATTGAACACAAAACGAGAGGCGTTCCAATTGTTGGAACGCCTCTCGTTTATGGCCAAGTTCACGTTATGCTCCCAATCTAAAAGTCCGATCCGCAAAGGCATCGGCATCCTCCATCCTGTGGGTCACGATGATGGTGGTGAGATTTCGGCTTTTGAGAATTTCACGAAGCTCTGACCGCATTTCACGCACCAGGGCCTCGTCCAGGTTGCTGAACGGCTCATCCATCAGCAGAATTTTAGGATTGGAAGCCAGTGTTCGGGCAACGGCAACCCGTTGCTGTTGCCCGCCACTAAGCTCATGTGGATATCTGTTTTCCAGTCCCTCCAGACGGGTAAGCTGGAGCAGCTCTTGAAGTGAGGCGGAATCCTGATTTTTCGCAGCAAAGCGAATGTTTTGCAACACCGTCATAAACGGAAACAAGGAGTAGTCCTGAAACACAAAACCCAATTGTCTTTTTTCCACCGGAACAAATTCATCGTCACTTTGAAAAACAGTATCTCCCACCTGTATGCGTCCTTCAGCACGGGATTCCAGACCGGAAATAATACGAAGCAGTGTGCTTTTTCCACAGCCGCTGTTACCCACCACTGCCATAATTTCTCCGGGAGCCATCTCCAGATTGAGGCTGTCGAGGACTGCCGGTCCGGATTCAATGTATTTGAAACGAAGGTTATGAATGCTCAGGTTCATGGATCATTCTCCTTTTTTTCTGTGAGTGACAATTTCCAGTAAAATCACGGCCAGCAGGCTGATGCAGACAATAGCTAGGGAGGGGATGGATGCTTCGTGAATCCGTTCATCTCCTGCGTAGACATAGACCAGTGTCGCGAGGCTGTCATAATTGAAGGGCCTGAGCAATAATGTCAGCGGCAGCTCCTTCAGTACATCGATAAAAACAAGGATGAAACCAGCCACCAGGGACCGCTGGAGCATCGGGAGTTCAACCCTTATCAAGGTCTGCCCAGGGGAATAGCCTAAAATACCGGAAGCTTCCCTGAAGCGATTGCCGATCTTGATGAAGCCGGCCTGCACAGCGCTGTATCCAATGGCCATGTATCGGACAATGTAAGCAAAGAGCAGCATAACCAGGCCAGAGCTGAGAATCAGTTTTTTAGTGTCCGGATTGAAGGCCTGATAAACCGGGTACAGCAACCCATCCAGGCTGACGAACAGGATCAGGGTGCCCACCGCGATAATCGACCCGGGAATGGAATAACCCACCTGGGTCATACGAATGACCACCTGGGAGAGGCGTATCCCCAAAAAGCGTGTGCGATGTCCAATCATAACGCTCAAGGCCAGAATAATCAGAGCTGCCAGGGTGCTCATCGTTGCCGTACTGCCAAAAACACTGAGAATTCTGGCGGCATCAACCTTTTCCCAGGCTAGTACAGACCAAAATATCATCTGTCCCACTGGAATAGCAAAGGCTATTCCGAACACGGCGGTTAAAAATACGGTGACCAGGGCTGCGCTAAAACCCCGGAGCTTCATCGGCCTTAATTCTCCCGATTTCCCCGAGCCAATGGAATATCCTTTTTTGCCCCTTAGCCACTCTTCGATGCTTTGGATTATCAGGATTACCACCAAAAGCCCCAGTGATAAGCGGCCTGCCAAACCAAGATCCCGCATGCCAAACCAGGCGTTAAAGATGAGGGTGCTGACCGTTTGCAGGCCGTAGTACTTAACGACTCCAAAGTCGCTGACGGTTTCCATCAACACCAGAACCATTGCCCCCATCAAAGGAACCCGGATCAAAGGAAGGATTACCTTCAGCAGAATCCTTCGGCTGTCATACCCGAGCACACGGGCATTTTCAATAAATTGAGACGAATGCTGTTTCAAGAAGGATCTTACAATGATAAAAACATACGGATAAAGTGTGATGACAAAAATAAACACTGTTCCCGGCAACGACATAATATCCAGCCAGTTCTGCGGGATATGAAGCCCCCAGCTCCTTGCTGTGGCTTGTACACTCCCCGTATAACTGAGCATTCCGGCATACACATAGGCGGCGATGTACGGGGGTATGGCAATTGGCAGCACCAACAGCCATTCAAAGGTTTTTCTAAAAGGAAAATCAAAGCAACTGACCAGCCATGCCCCCAGGACACCCAGCACTCCGGCACCCAATACAGAAAGGAGGGCCAGCCATAACGTGGTTATGACGGCCTCCCCAAGCAGGAATTTCAAGAGGTGCTCCCAGTTGTCTGTTTCCAGACCCCAGGTTCGAAGCGCCAGCAAGAGTACCGGAGACAACAGGATGACGACCACCAAGCCTGTAAGGTAATCCGATAGGGGGATAGATTTTCGCCGACGCATCAAAACACCTCCATCACATAGGGCTATTTCCAGCCAACCTCACCTAAAAGCCGTACCGCATCCATGTTGAATTTTCCCAGCATGTTCAGGGGAATCTCCTGCTCTTTAAACGTTCCCCACGATTTGAGAAGTTCTGATGGTTCCACCTTGGGATTGATGGGATATTCGTAATTTGCCTCAGCATATAACTTCTGTGCTTCTTCGCCGGACAGGTATTCCATCAGCTTAATGGCTGATTCAGTATTTTTAGATACTTTTGTAAGACCAACGCCAGAGACATTCACATGAGTCCCTGCGCCGTTTTGGTCCGGAAAGAACACTCCCAGTTCTTCAGCCACTTTCTTTTCCTCAGGGTCCGAGGAATTCAGCATCTGTCCCAAATAGTACGTATTCATCATGGCAATATCGCCCAAACCTGCTGCGACGGCCTTCGCCTGATCCCTGTCTCCGCCCTCCGGGTCCCTGGCCATGTTCTTCACGATTCCAGCAGCCCATGCCTTTGCAGAAGCCTCTCCGTTCAGCTCAATGAAAGAGGCCACCAGAGATTGGTTGTAAACATTCTCAGAGGAGCGCACAAGTATTTTCTTCTCCCAGCGAGGATCCGTTAAGGAATCATAGGTTGAAAGATCTTCGGGCTTTACTCGCTCCTTGGAGTAAACAAGAACCCGAGCCCGCTTTGTGATTCCAAACCATTGCCCATCCGCGTCCCGGAACTTATCAGGTATATTGGCGCCCAACGTCTCGCTGGAGACAGGTTGAAGCAGTTCTGACGTTTTCGCCTGATGTAGCCGGCCTGCATCTGCAACCACAAGAAGATCAGCTTCTGAGTCAGCCCCTTCCGCTTTTAACCGCTCAATCAGTTCATCTGATTTGCCCTTTACAACATTAACCTTAATCCCTGTTTGATCAGTGAATTTTTGGTAAATAGCGTCATCGGATTCATAATGGCGATCCGTGTAGAGGTTTACAGCCTTAGGTGAAACCGGAACCGCTGCCGATTCGCCTGCAGGGGCCGTGGCGCAGCCTGCCAATGCCAGAATCGCTGACACTGCTATAATAGATACGTTTAGTCTGTTTCTTTTCATATTCTCCTCCGGTGATAATGATTATCGATATCACATACTTGTTCAGCATAACGGGTGGCCATAGGTTTGTCAACTGTTATTGATAAACATTATCACATTAGTCAAACGTGCAAAACTCTTAATAATAGTAAACAATTACTTGATTCACGCACGTCCTGTGTGTGCAATAATGAAAAACAATCATGTAATATAAACAAAGGAGAATGATATTATTGGAAGAACAGTTCGATTGAAAACAGAGCGGAGGAATCATTATGGTTGAGAAAAGCGTACGGCGAGAAGAAATTGAAAATGTCTATGGGAAAATAAGTCCCTTTGAACTGAAGGATAAGCTGATCAGTTATGCAAAGGAAACAAAGGAAAGCGGCATTCATTCCTTGTTGGATGCAGGCAGGGGCAATCCAAACTGGACAGCGGCGGCTCCCCGTGAAGCCTTTTTCATGTTCGGGCTGTTTGCTGTTGAGGAAGCTCGCAGAGTATGGAACGACAATGACCTTTCCGGCATGCCTCAGAAGGAAGGGATCTATGGACGCTTCCGTAAATTTATAAAAAATAACGCCCAGGCAGCTGGGGTACGGGTTCTTTCTGAGATGATCGAGCATGGCATCACGGAAAAGGAATTCGATCCAGATCACTGGGTTTATGAGCTGGTGGACGGCATCGTCGGAGACAATTATCCCTATCCGGACCGCATGCTCCGCCATGTGGAGAAGGTGGTTCAGGACTATCTGGTGAAGGAGCTGGGGTATCTTTCCTCTGAGAAAACCCCCATGAAGATCTATGCGGTGGAGGGCGCCACGGCGGCCATGTGCTATATCTTCGACTCCCTGATCGCCAACAATATCTTTGAAAAAGGCGCAAAGATAGCTCTGATGACCCCGATCTTCACCCCGTACCTTGAGATTCCCCATCTTCCCCGTTATGGCTTCGAGGTGGTGGAGATAAAGGCGAGAGAAACGGATGAAAATGGCGCCAATACGTGGCAGTTCCCGGACAGTGAGATTGACAAGCTGAGGGACCCGGAAATAAAGGCCCTGTTCATTGTGAATCCCAGCAACCCTCCCTCCATTGCCATGCGCAAGGAAACCATGCAGTACATTGCCGAGGTGGTGAAATCGGACAATCCGGACCTGATGATCATTTCGGACGATGTTTACGGCACCTTTGTAGACGGCTTCCAGTCCCTGATGCACATTCTTCCCTATAACACCATCGGTGTGTACTCCTATTCCAAATTCTATGGTGTTACCGGCTGGCGCCTGGGGACCATTGCCCTTCACGAGGAGAATGTCTTCGAAAAATTGTTGGGAAATCTTGATGAAGACAAGAAGGATCGTGCCCGCAGACGTTACTCGGCGCTGTCGGTGAAACCGGAAGAGATACGGTTCATCGACCGTATGGTGGCCGACAGCCGACAGGTGGCGCTTAATCACACAGCAGGTCTTTCCACGCCACAGCAGGTAATGATGGCGTTTTTGTCCCTGTATGCCATGCTGCCCGAAGGCGAGGTATACAAGGAACAGACCAAAGCCATTTGCAGAAGGCGTCAGCGACTGCTTTTCAACGGCTTGGGGATACCGGCGCCCAATAATCCTCAGGATGCCGCCTATTACACCCAGTTCGACCTGCTCCAATGGGCCCGGGCCAACTATGAGCCTGAGTTCGCCGATTATCTGCAAACGACCTATAAGCCGGTGGATGTTCTGCTGAGACTGGCAGAGGAATCTGCCATTGTCCTTCTCAGCGGCGGCGGCTTCCATGGACCGGAGTGGTCCATACGGGTGTCCCTGGCGAATTTGCGCGACGAATCCTACTCCAGAATTGGCCAGGATCTGAGGGGGATTCTCGAACGGTATGTTTCAGAATGGAAAAGCAACTGCCGATCGTAACATTATGTCTTAGAGAGGGGATTTTTCCATGAAGGCATGGTAAAATGGTAGCATGATAACTGGAGGTTGGGCGGATGAGTGAAATATCCGTGGCTCTTGAGTGGGTCATGCATTTTGATGAACATTTACGGTTTGTTTCAGATCATTACGGCTCCGTGGTCTACGTGATGCTGTTCCTGATCATCTTTTGTGAAACAGGGCTGGTGGTCACTCCGTTTTTGCCGGGGGACTCCCTTCTTTTTGCCTGCGGAACCCTGGCGGCCAGTGGTATTATGGACGTACAAACCCTGGGAGTTGTCATTTTTCTGGCTGCTGTTTTGGGGAATGCGGTCAATTATCAGATTGGCTTTCTGTTGGGGCCCCAGCTTATAAAAAGAAGCAGAAACACGTTTATACGTGACGAACATATTGTAAGCGCCCGGAGGTTTATCGCAAAACATGGTGCTCAGGCGGTGATCCTTTCACGGTTTATGCCTGTCATCAGAACCTTTGTGCCCTTTGTTGCCGGCGCGGGCCGAATGGAGGCCAAAAATTTCTTTATCAGCAACATTGTCGGTGGATTCCTGTGGACACTGCTGCTGGTGGGCGGGGGCTATTTCTTCGGCAACCTGAGCATCGTACAGGACAATTATCAGCTGGTGATGGTGTCCATCGTTATAATCTCGCTGCTGCCCCTTGTTTTCTCCATAGTCAGGAACCGGATGCGGCAAACATCGGCTAAACCGGAGAACGGTTATGATGGGGAATAGAGTTCCAACCCTAAAGAGGTATCGGATTGTCAGTTGTCCTCATAAAGAAAGGCTGGTCCTTCAAAAAAGGAAGCCCAGGGTTCACGTAAGTGAACGCTGGGCTTCTTATATTGGAGAAAAAAGGGGGGGCGTGTTTGGTGGGGATAGTCTTAGTTTACCGTTATAATGTGAATCCCATATGTCTAAATTATGAAGAATTTATGAATCCTACGGAAGAGTGGTTCCGCGGAGCTCCGGTTGGTCAGGAAAGGTCTCTGAATGAGCCTCCCCACGGTAATGCAGATAAGTGAGGAATTTTTTAACCGCCAGAGACGCCGTCTTTGAGGATTTCATCACATAGCCGATCTGCCGTGTGGGATAGCCCTCCAGGGGGCGCTTAACAATGCGGTAAGGCGCTCGTTTCATAATAAGGCTGGGCAGTATGCTGACCCCCAGCCCGCTTTCCACCATGGACATAACGGCGTAGTCATCCCATGTGGTGAAACGTGACCAGGGGGTAAGGCCGCGGCTCTCGAACAACCCTGTGATTTCGGTCTTGGCACTGCGCTCCAGTAAAATGAACGGTTCTGCCGCCAGTGCAGCGATTGGGATGCAGCTCAACAGCGTCAGAGGGTGGTTCTCAGGCAACACGGCCAACAGGGGATCGTTATCCAGGGGCACGCTTTCAAGGCTGGGGTTCACCGGGAGGCTGAGAAAGCCGAAGTCGACACGGCCGATGGTGATCCAGTGTTCAATTTCGGTATAATCCCCCAGCAACAGCTCAAACTCTATATTGGGGTAATCCCCCTGAAACACCTTGATGATTCCAGGAAGCCAGTGGGTGGCCACACTGGAGAAAACACCGATGCGAATCAGGCCGGAGTCCAGTCCGTGGAGGGCGTCAAGCTCTACCATCAGCTCCTTCTGTGTGGCACATATGGATTGAACATGGGGCAAAAGCTTCAGGCCATCCGAGCTGATACGCACCCCGGAGCGGTTTCGCTCGAGAAGCACAACCCCCCATTCGTCCTCCAGATCGCTGATCATATGGCTGATTCCCGACTGGGTATAACCCAGCAATTTGGCGGCTTTTGTAAGGCTGCCGCATTCCACGGTGGTGGTGAAGGCTAAATACTTCTGAATATTCATCCGAAACCTCCATTACAAAATTTCATGCAAATCATGAGAATTATGCGGTTTTATAATACTTGTATTCATATTATACTGAATATAGAAGGAATTCAACCGACTCTAAAGGAGAAATCCATGGGCGGCCTAACCATACACCATTTCCGCTTTTTTTCCGAAGCGCCTTGAAGGAGTTGCGGCACCGTAAAGACACTTATCCATGTCACGCGGGGCTGCAGCTTTGTTTTTTGACATAAACGGGTCAGCAATTGCAGGGGAATGGGGTTCTGAAGTACAATGGCAGGGTGAGGTAACATGGGGTAGTTTATTGGAGGATTGTATGACTATACTGGTCACCGGCGGCGCCGGGTTCATTGGGAGCCATTTTGTTAAGCATTTTATAAACACCCATCCAGAGGATCGGGTGATCACGCTGGATCTTCTTACCTATGCGGGAGCCCGGATCAATTTGAATGATATCCCTCCCGAGGCGAACCACGTCTTCGTACGGGGAGACATCCGCGACAGCGGGCTGGTGGACGCCATTTTTGACCGATACCGGATCGATTCGGTTGTTAACTTTGCCGCAGAAAGCCACGTGGATCGCAGCATTATGGCCTCCGACATATTCATCTCCACCAATGTTATGGGTGTGCAGGTGCTGCTGGAGGCGGCCAAACGGCATTGGCGGGCTGATGAAGGGGAGGAAAGCCCCTGGCGCGGGGGAACAAAATTCCTGCAGATTTCCACAGACGAGGTCTATGGGAGCCTGGAGGGGGATGGGGTGTTCACGGAGGCAGCGGCCCTGGCGCCCAATAACCCCTATGCAGCGTCAAAGGCGGCGGCGGATCTGCTGGTCCGCTCCTATGGAAAAACGTACGGACTTCCGGTGAATATCACCCGATCCAGCAACAACTACGGGCCCAATCAGCATTCAGAAAAGCTGATTCCGCAGATGATCCAGCGTGCGAGGAGGGAGGAGTCACTGCCGATATACGGAAACGGGCTGCAGATACGGGAATGGCTGTTTGTTGAAGATCATTGCAGGGCCTTGGAAAAGGTGCTTTTACAAGGGGCCTTGGACGAGGTTTACAACATCGGAAGCGGCAATGAACGAACCAATATGGAGATGGTGCGCTTCATCCTCGACTACATGGAAGCCCCGGAGGCGCTGATTGCCCATGTGGCCGACAGACCGGGGCATGATGTCCGCTATGCCCTTGATTCAGGGAAAGTAGAACGGGAGCTGGGATGGAAGGCCATAATTCCTCTGGAGGAAGGCTTGCGCCGAACCATTGCCTGGTATTGCCGATAAAAAGAAAGAACGACACCTGACCGGCGTCGTTCTTTCTTTTTATATAGGGGGGATTTAGTTGCACTCGGTGCAGATACCTTCCAGCTCCCGAATGATCCGGTCGGCCTCCAGATGGCCGATAAAACGCTCCCGCACCTTGCCGTTAACCGTGAGGATTACAGCGGGAAATTCCGAAACATTGAGGCGGTCTGCAATACCGCTGGATTTATAGATATCAACCCGGTTGACCGTTACCTTTTTCTCGAAGCGGGCTTCAATGCGCTCAAGTTCAATGAGGAAGTCTCTGCTTTCCGCATGGATGGCGTTGTAGATGAAGGTGAGGCCCGGCTTTTCTTTTTGCAGGATAACGTGGTTGAACACTTCGCTTTCGGCAATGTACTTTTCTGCCGCATAACCGGCAATGGCGCCGTCACCCACGGCGGTGGCCACCTGCTTCAGCCATTTGTCCCGGCAGTCTCCGGCAGAGAATACGCCTTCAATATTGGTTTCCATCTTTTCGTTGGTGAGAATATAGCCGGCTCCGGTCATCTTAATCTGATCCTTAAACAGCTCCGTGTTGGGAATATAGCCGATGAACTCAAAGCAGTTGTCACAGGGGACGGCGATCTCCTCATCGGTTCGCAGATCCCGCAGGATAACCCGCTCCAGATGCTCCTCCCCCTCAAAGCCTTTGACGGTGGAGTTCCATACGAATTCCATCTTCGGATTCTTCAGGGCGGCTTCCTTGGCTATTTCGTTGCAGTCCATCTTTCCTTCGTTATGAAGAACGGATACCACAACCTTCTTGGCGAATTTGGTGAGGAACATGCCCTCCTCAATGGCGGCATCACCGCTGCCGATGACCACCACCGTTTTGTCGGTGTTGGCGGCGGCATCACAGGTGGCGCAAAAGGAGATTCCCTTGTCAAAAAGGAATTTTTCTTCATTTTCCGCTTTGGTGATACGGGGTCTGCCGCCGGTGGCCAAAATGACCGTTTTTGCAGTGAAGATATTTCGGAAGGTTTCCACCTTTTTTTCCTCACCCTGAAGCTCCACGGATTTAACATCGGTCAGCTTGAAGGTAACCCCCATGTTCTTGGCCTGTTCCTTCATGAGGTTGGTGATGTCTTCCCCCTTGGGCTTATTGGGGAAGCCCGGGTAGTTTTCAATTTCATTGGTGTAGGTGGCCAGGCCGCCCACCAGTCCTTTTTCAAGCAGCAGTGTTTTAAGTCGCGCGCGGCCGGCGTAGATAGCCGCGGTTAGACCGGCGGCACCGCCTCCGATAACAATTACATCATAATTCTCAACCGTTTTCTCTCGTGCCATTACGGAACCTCCCATATTGGTTGCAATGCGCCAATCGCTGTCGGCTTACATGAAAAATTTTACCAAAAGCTTGCTGCCCATGATGGCGCCAACCAACATAAACAGACCGAATACCCAGCCGGACAGAGAAAGTGAAGCAATCCCGCTGTAGAGTGCTCCAATATTACAGCCAAAGGCAATCCGTGCGCCGTAGCCCATGAGAAGTCCCCCAAGGATGGCCGCAACCACCTGGCGTTTGGATTTGATCTTCTTTATCTTGGCTTGAGAGGCCAACAGCACGGCTAAAAGTGCGCCGCAGATAATTCCGATGTTCCGCCAGGAGTCCGGATTGTTGAGAACGCCTTTATCCAGAGTTGCCTGAGCATTGTCGCCGGCAAAATAGTACCACTTGTCAACGTTGCCGCCCAGGGCCTCGTAGATCCAGGCGCCCCAGTTGGCAAAGGCTCCGGAAACTCCCCAGGGAGAACCGGTGGTGGCCAGGGTGACAATCTGAAACAGTGACAGAAGAATGGCGCCGGTATAGTATGGCCAGGCGGCCTTCAGCCATCGCTTATAGGACTCGTTATTGGTGATGGCAAGCATCCGTTCATTGAATTGACTCACAATTGGACCTCCTGTTCCTGATATGGCCCTCTAAGCGGTTTTTTCGATCACAACTTCCCACTCGCCGTCGGCTACTTCCTCAACTTCAACGTTATGGCCCTCGCCCCTCGCCCAATCGGGCAGGTTCTTCATGGCACAGCTGTGGTCAATCTGAACAATCAGCACATCGCCAACCGCCAGCTCTTTCATTTTGTTCTGTGTTTTGATCAAAGGGACCGGGCATGCCTCGCCCATGCAATCCAGCATTACTTCTTTCATAACGATTACCTCCAAGGTATTTATTTTTGGGTGTTAGTTTAGTGACTGTCCTGTTTGCTGAAGGCTTCCTGATATTTTTCCGCTCCAACGAAGAGCAGGAAGATGACGATGAGCTGGATCACAACGGCGCCAAACCAGCCGAAGATATCCGGCAGAAAAACGGAAGGACCCTTCGAGATAAAGTGGTATTTCCACCAGCCGAAATCATGGGCGCCCCACAAGGAGCCCACAATGAAAAACACAAACGACAGCATGTTCATGTAAAACCCTTCGCCAACCCGCATTAGGGTACCGGAGGCGCAGCCCCCCGCGATGACCATGCCGGTGCCAAACAGCAGGGCCCCTGCCACGGTGGCAAAGCTAATGGGTACAACATAGCTCATACCGGGGATTGGGAGCCCGGCCTGAAAATAGCCGTATTTGATGGCTGTAAAGCCGACGGTGGTGATGGCAAAGGCCACCAGTACCGCCCGTGTAACCGTGGTGCTCTTGGTCAGGTAAGGGTCCCGCAGAGAAGCGGTGAAGCAGAAGCGTGACCGCTGCAGGATGTATCCGAAGGCCAAACCGGTTACAAAGTACCAGGCCGTGCCGTTGGACATTTTGTGAAGCGCCAGTCCCACCAGAATCAGTGCCGCCAGGACCAGAAGTGCTTGGGGCAGCTGACTTTTAGACGGTTTCGCCCGTGAGCCCGAACGCGCCGAAGATCTTCTGATGGACCCGGTAGGGGTTCCGTTCTCGCTCATATCGATACGCTCCTTTGCTTCCATTTCATTAATCATAGGTGACTGAAAAAATACATATCGCTGGTACTGTTCCCGTTAATAGTTTATCATTTTGCCGACTTTCTGAGCGACCATGTTGCTTATGCAGCATAAGGATTACTTATGGAACTTTTTTATGCTATAGTCGATTTATCAAGTCAAGTCAATGTGGAGGCGACAGCATGTATCTGGATTCTTTAAGATATTTTCTTCATATCGTTGAAGAGAAGAGCATTTCCAAGGCGGCCCTGCGGGTACACGTTTCACAGTCAGCCATGAGTCAGCTGATACACAAACTGGAGGAGGATTTGGGCTATGAGCTCCTTGTGCGGAGCAACAAGGGTGTTTCGGTGACGTCGCGGGGTGAAATAGCCCTGAAATATGCCCATAAGATTGTTAAAAATTATGATCAGATGGTGGCGGATATCAAGGCCTTCGATGATGATCGGAATCAGATCACCATCATTGGCACCCGCTCACTTTCGGCCTATTCGCTGCCGTGCATGATCTACCGGATCAAAAAGAAATACCCGGAGTTCAGCTACCGGCTCATCGACAAGAATGTGGATGATATCGTGGCGGACGTCCAGGATGGATTGGCGGATTTTGGCTTTGTGGACGCCCCGATGCAGGCGAAATCCCTGCTGGAATACCACAAAATGGGGCAGGAAAAAGTGGTGCTGGTTGCCAAGGCCGACTACCGCGTGAAGGATGCCTTGACCATCGAGGATCTTACAAAAGTGGAGCTCATCATGTGCAATATGGACCAGAAAACCTGCACCTGTATTGATGAGGCCCTTAAGCCGCTGAACAGGCAGCTGGGGAATATTAACGTTATTTTCAAGGCGGATTCCATGACCTCGGTGATCTCGTCGGTGCTCAACGGCTATGGCATGGCCTTTGTTCCCTACGAGGCCATCAAGAACGATCTTTATAAAAAAACCATGAAGATTGTGGAGGTTCCCGATCTGGATCTGAATTACGACATCTACATGGTCAGTCGCAAGGCCTCCGCGCTGCCGAAGTCGGCGCAGCTGTCCCGGGATTACCTGCTCACCATCGGCAAAAAAAGCTTTTGTTAGCGAAAACGGGTGATGGTGAGCTCCCACACGCCGTTGATGACCTCGTCGCTGTCCACCTGGAAGGCACTGTTCTCAAAGAGCTCTCTCAGTGCCTCCTCTGTGCAGCTGTGGTCGGTAACCAGCATGAAGGAATCCCCCAGGTTAAGGGAACCGGAAGCCTCCTGGGCCTTTAGCAGGGGAATGGGGCAAAAATCGCCCAGACAATCAACCTTAAACATTTCGGTGCCTCCTTTCAGATTGTGTGTTAGAATATTTTCTTAGAATCCGCAGGCTTGGGATCGGGGGTGTGCGTATGCGTTTTCATGAACCGTTTGGAATTGAACAGGCAGCCGGAGAGATTATGAAGGCCCTTCGGGAATCTGCAGCCGGGGACGGCAACTATACCCGGCTGTGTCAGCAGTGGCTTCAGAAGCGGCTTGGATGCCCCAACGTACTGATGACAACCTCCTGCACCCATGCCCTGGAGCTGGCGCTGCAGCTTCTGGAGCTTGAACCGGGGGACGAAGTGATTGTGCCTTCGTTCACCTATCCCTCCACCGCCAACGCGGTGCTGCTGGCCGGAGGCCGGGTGGTGTACGGCGAGGTGGAAGCGGCCCATCTTACCCTGGACCCCCTCAGGCTTGAACGGCATATTACCCCGCGGACCAGGGCCATTGTCGTGGTCCACTACGGGGGTATGTGCGCAGATATGACGCCTATCATGGAGATTGCCGTGGATAGAGGGCTTGTGGTCATTGAGGATGGGGCTCAAAGCTTTTTATCGGCATACGGGGATCGTCACGCCGGCACCTTGGGCCACATGGGCTGCCTCAGCTTCCACGGCACCAAGGATGTTATTGCCGGCGAAGGAGGAGCTCTTCTGGTCAATGACCGGCGGTTTCTTGAACGGGCCCAGGTCTTTCGGTTAAAAGGCACCAACAGCCAGGACTTCAAAGAAGGGCGGGTTTCGCACTACCAATGGGTATCCAAGGGGTCCAGCTATTCTCCCTCCGAGCTGACCATGGCGCTGCTTTACAGTCAGCTTCAGCTCAGCGGAGAGATACGGATAAAGCGACGGGCGCAGTTTGCGGTGTACGCCGCGTTCTTCAGACAAAGACGTTATGGGCAGTTGGAGGGCTTCAGCACCTTTTCTGAGCATTCTGTCCATAATGGCCATCTCTATTATATCATCTTCAGGAAAGCGGAAGAGGCCCGAAAGCTCCGCGAGGAGCTGCAGACCCAGGAAATTCCGGTACAGCATCATTTCGTGCCGCTGCATGAAAGCGCCATGGGGAAACAATTCGTCCGATCCGACAATTGTTTTGAAACGGAAGCCGGGCTGGGGCAGCGTCTTCTGAGGCTTCCCCTCTATCCCTCTCTGTGCCCGGAACAGCAGCAGAGAATACTGGATGCCGTCGATTCTCTTCTGGGAGGTGCGGTATGATTTCCATTGTCATTCCTACCCTAAACCGAGGTGCATCCCTGCCCCAGGTGGTTGCGGCCATATCCGGCGAGGCGGACAGACTGGGTGTTCCCTACGAGATCATTCTTGTGGATGACGGAAGCCGGGACAATACCTCTGATGTTCTGAGGAAGCTTTGTAAACCCGAAACCCCCTTCAGGGGCATCATTCTGAGAGAGAACCGCGGTCAGCAGAACGCAACCCTGGCAGGAATACGGGCGGCCAGGTTCTCCTATGTGCTGACCCTGGACGACGATCTGGAGTACGACGTCCAGGGAATCCTACACATCATAGAAGGTCTTGATGGGGGCTTCGACGCGGTTTACATCTACAACACCCGTCAGGATGCTGCGGCTCACCGGCAAATGGGGACCGTGCTGAAGGAATGGGTGTTCGGCGTCTTTTGCCACAAACCCCGGGGTGTTCGCCTGACCAGCTATCGTGGAATGCGGCGCCCTGTTGCGGATTATATCGCTCAGGACACGGTCCGGAATGTGTATATCTCCGCTCGGCTCCTGCAATGTACCCGGCATATCCGGAATATCCCCTCCGATTATGCACCCCTGCAGCGCAAGTCCACCAATTACGGGGTGGGGCTTCTGATCCGGCTGTTTTGGCACGTTGTCCGAAACTATGCGGAGATACCGGGCCTTAAGGGGCTGCGGGAAACGGGGGATCAATATCATATCAAGGAGGTTCTGCCATGCGATTGATGATGCTGGGGGCCTCCGGAGCGCAGCTTACCGGGATCCGAATGGCTCGGGCCATGGGTCATGAGGTGGTTACCTGCGATTATCTTCCCGATGCCCCGGGCCATCGGGAGGCGGACCACTGCGCATACGCCAGTACCTTCGACGTGGCAGGGGTTACGGAAGAGGCCAGACGTTTTGCCATAGACGGCATCGTGACCATGGGCACGGATCAGCCGGTATACACCGCAGCCTCCGTGGCGCAAGTACTGGGTCTGCCTTCGCTGCTACCCCCCGACACCGCACTGGCGGTTACCCATAAGGCGGTAATGAAGCAGCGTCTGGTGCAGGCGGGGGTCGCCGTCGCCGATTATCGTATCTATGAGAAAGGGCGCTCGGAAACCGTTCTGACCACCCTGTCGTATCCGGTGGTCGTCAAACCTCTGGACTCCCAAGGTCAGCGAGGCGTGCTGTTTTTAGAGAACGCCGGCGAGGTGAAGGCCCGCTTTGAAGAGGTTTTAGCCTACAGTCGCGATTCGGCCATCATGGTGGAGGCCTACTATCCCCATGAGGAGGTAACGGTAAGCGGCTGGGTGGAAAACGGCCGGGCCCGGGTTGTAGCCATTACGGACCGGATATCCTTTCCCGAGAAGGAACGGCTGGGAATCTGCCTGTCCCACGAGTATCCCTCCAAACATCTGGAGACCCACGGCCCTGAGCTGCTGGAGCTGACACAGCGGATTGTCACCGGAATAGGGATTCGTAACGGCCCCTTATATTTTCAATTCTTCATCGGGAACTCCGGCATCAAGGTAAATGAGATTGCCTGCCGGATCGGTGGCGCCTACGAGGCGGAATACCTGCCGGTTGTGACCGGTGTTGATCTTTGCCGTATGCAGCTGTTGGCGGCTTTAGGGCTGCCGGTGGACTGTGCCCCGCTGCAGAGGGTGAACCCCCTGTCTCCGAAGGGCGTTCTCAGCGTGCAGCTTTTCTTTGCAGAGCCCTGCGAGGTGGGCGCGGTACCGGAGCTGCCTCAGATACTGGCCATGGAGGGGGTCATTTCCGCCGGGCTGAACATTGTCCGCGGGCAGCAGCTGAAGCCCATTACCGATGCCACCGCCCGCGCCGGATACGTGATTGTGAAGGCAAGGGACCGTGTGGAGCTGGAGGAACGGCTCTATAAGCTGTATCAAATTCTTGAAATCCGTGACGGGGAAGGGCGCAACCGCACCCTGCATCGCCCGGTGACACTACAGAAGTGAGGGACACAATGAAGCGACTGCTTGGAATTATTCTCATCCTGCTGATCCTTGCCGGCTGCGCACCGGTCAGCCGCAAACCGCTTATCGTAGCCGACCAATACGGTCTGGCTTACGCGCCGCTGGAGATCATGAAGCATGAAAAACTTTTAGAAAAATACGTGGAAAAGGGTGTTGAGGTTAAGTGGGTGAAGCTGGCCAACACCGCCGCCATTCGGGAGGCCATGCTTTCCGGTAATCTGGATGTGGGATTTATGGCCATTCCGCCGTTTCTGATCGGTGCCGATAACGGCATGCCGTGGAAGATGTTTACGGGTCTGTCTTCAAGCCCCTTAGGTCTCGTGACCAACAACGGGGAGATCAACACCCTGAAGGACCTAGCCGGAAAGGGGAAAATAGCCCTGCCGCAGCCCGGGAGCATCCAGCATATCCTTCTGGCCATGGCAGCCCGGCGAGAAACAGGGGATGCCAAGCTGTTTGACAACCAATTGATCGCCATGAAGCATCCCGACGGTCTGCAGGCCTTAATGGCCGCAACGGAGGTGTCGGCGCACTTTACGGCGCCGCCCTACCTGCAGCAGGAGCTGGCGGTGCCGGGTCTTCGTCAGTTGCTCACCGGGGAGGAAGCCTTTGGAGGTCCGTTCACCTTTATCGTTGGGGTGGCCCAGCCCGATTTTCTGGAGGATGCCCCCCGCCGCCTGGCATTTCAGGCAGCCTTGAAGGAGGCCCTGGAATTTATGGCGGATAAACCGGATGAGACCGCGGAAATTCTGGCAAAGGCTTACGAAATGACACCGGAAGCGGTGAAGGAGCAACTTTACCACCAGGGGCTCAACTACGAAACCGGAATAACCGGTACGGAAGGCTTCGCGGCCTTCATGGCGGAAACGGGATACCTGACCAAAAACATTGAGGTGAAAGATATCCTCTGGCAGGAGTGAATGAAGGATGCTAAACGGTAAAACGGTTCAAAAGGTGCTTTGGTTACTGATCCTTATGGGGATATGGGAGGGGGCGGCGCGGTTCGGCGGCATCAATCCCCTCCTGCTTCCATCCTTTTCTGCGGTCGTGACGGCGCTGATTACCGGCTTGGTGCAGGGGGTGCTTTTGATCCAGCTGGGCCAGTCCCTTACAGTGGTGGGGGCGGGCTTGGCAACCGGGTTGTTACTGGCGGTTGCAATGGCCTACCTGGATTACTTCTATCCGCTCATTCGCAGCCTGCTGGAGCTTCTTTCCTCGGCCCTGCACCCTCTGCCGGGGATTGCCCTGCTGCCGGTGGTGGTTCTGTGGGTAGGGGTAGGTACCCGGGCGGTGTTTGTCATCATTGTTCACGCCGTGGTGTGGTCCCTGTACCTGAATATAAAAATGGGATTTCGGAACGTGGATCAGTCTCTGGTTGAAGTGGCCAGCAACTACGGGGCAACGGATCTGCAGCTGTTCCGTCATGTGCTCATACCCTGCAGTGCCCATGCGGTTAAAACAGGACTTCAGGTGGGCTGGTCCAGGGGATGGCGTGCCCTGATCAGCGCAGAGATGGTGTTCGGTGCCATCAGCAGCCTGGGCGGCATTGGATGGTACATATACGAGCGCCGTGCCTTTATGGATACCCCCGGCATCTATGCGGGAATTCTTCTGATCGTGCTGGTGGGGGTTGTCGTGGAGCAGGTGTTTTTCAGAACCGAAAAGTGAAGCCTTCATGCGCTGACTTCAACTTGAAGAAAAACCCTCTGTACTACGCAACTTTGAACTCCCGGTTGGAGAAAATAACGAACAGGTCTTCCGCAGAAATTCAAACTCACTTCGGGCCTCATGGTCTTCAACACAATATCCAAATCACAGATTTGGATTGATTGAGCCCTTAGAGACATTAGCGATCTGCAACGAATCAAGATTCGTGCAGCCTGCTGAATCAGGACAGTGAATTTCTAACGGCTACAGCCCTCGTTCTATTTTCTTGCCAACCTCCGTTAGGTTGCTTCGCACAGAGGGTTTTTCTTCTAGATAGTCTTTTAAGCCGTTTGAAGCCTCGCAACCGCGAGGCTATTCCTTCAAGCGATAGATGCGGATTTCCCAGGGGTAATCCCCCATATACCGGATCAACCGGGTTCCGTAATACGGGCTTTCAAAATGGTGCAATAGGGTGCCATTTTTTTTAATGAGTGCATTCAGCTCTTGGTAATACCCGCTGTCGCTGCCATAGAGGATCTGCCACTGGGGATTTCGGTGAATATAATCATACTCCTCGTAATAGACAATGGTATTGATGCCCCGTTCCTCAATGTAGCGGCTCACGGTCATGCCGTTCAGATACCCCAGGTTTCGGATATCATAAAAGGGCACGTTGGCGAAGGCGAAGCCGCTGCTCAGGTTTCCTAAAACAACAGCCCCCGGCGGCAGATGGCGGGCGATGGTATCCTCATAGGTCGGATAATCGCTGTCCCAGAAGGCCTTCACGGCCAGGGTCGTCTGCAGAGAGGCCAGCAGAATCGCTGTCGTTAAGATCCCCATCAGGAGTCGGGGGTGCCGGGACCATCGGTCCAGAAGGCTTGAAAACAGAAGATAAACGGGGGGTAATGCAAAGAGAATGGCGGTGGGGTTATAACGGCCAATGATCAGTATACCCAGGTTGAAGCCCAGGACCAGCATCAGAGATCTTCCCATCGGGTCATTCCCCCGTGCCGCCGTTCCCTTGGGGCTGCGGGCCAGCAGAAAGGCTCCCGCCGTAAGCACCGCCAGGGAAGCCGCGAAGAAGAAGCGCAGATCGGGGAGATAATACGTGCCGCTAACCTGAAAAAACAGCTTTGTGTAGAAGGCACCCAGGCCGAACAAACGTCCCGGAGCGCCTTCGTCCACCGACAATGTACGGCCAAAGGCCCAGTAATCGGCAAAAAAATGGGGGTTCCCCACCAAGCTGAGAGCACAATAAAAAAGAGCGAATCCCCCGAGGATAAGGCCATAGTGAAGCAGCAGTCCGGGCTTGGTGGTTCCTCTGAGAATATCCCAGAGGATGGCAGCGCCCAGCATCATGGCCAGGATAAACGCATTGGGGTGCAAGCCGATGGACACGCCTATCAGAACGGCCCCCAGGGTGACACCCCGGGTTCCGGAGAAACCGGGTTCCTCATAAAGAAGCAGGGACGCCAACAGCACACAGAGCAGCAGGATTTCCTGCCGGGCGAAATGCGCGGCATACACAAACTGAATATTCACCGAGAACAGCACGGTAACCGTCAGGGCTGCGGCGGCGGAGGCCACGCGGCGCTGAATCAGCCGGTGCATCAATACAACGGCGGCAACGGCCGCCACAAGGCTCAGAAGGCGAATGCTGAAGATTCCCTGCCCGAATACGGCGATAAAACAGGCTTGAAGTCCGTGAAACAAGCTCTTGATCATATGGGGCTGCCGGGGCATCAGATCAAAAAAAGGCTCGGTTACAAAGGCCGTGCCGCTCCGAAGATAGGCGGCGGAAAGTCCTGCCAGCCACGGTTCATCGGAATGAATCAGGGGGAAGCGAGTCAGGGTGGCTAAATTTACAAGGAAATAGATAACCAAATAGAATAAAAAAATAACAGGGTATCGTTTATGTGTATTCATGGAAGCTCACCTCAGCGGTGGCCTGTTCATCAGGCCGTGATGATAGTATAGCACACCCCTGTCAAAAGCCATGTGCTGGTTCGGGGCCATTAGGGGATTGAATAGAGCATAAGTAATTCTTATAACCTGACAGGGTATCTGGGGCTTATACTTAGGGTGTCAAGTGATTGAGTGATGGTATACTGTTCCCAAGATTGTATATTATTTAACGATCAATCGCTTATCAGGAGGTGACACATGGCAAGGCTGAAAGTGAAAGCGATTACTTTTCTGTTGATTACCGCGCTCATCCTCTCCCTGGCAGGGTGCATGAATACATCCTATGATCAGGGGCTTCATGTGGCGGAAGCGAAAGAACTCAAGGCCCTTATGGCAGAGCCGGGGGTTCTGGTTATCGATGCACGCAGCCCGGAGGATTATGTGAAGGGTCATTTACAGGGCGCTGTGAATCTGCCTCCGTCAGAGCTTACGGTGTCCGTGCCTGTTCCGGGAACCATCGCTCCCCAGGCTCAGGTGGAAAAGGTGCTGGGGGAAAACGGAATCAGCCGGGATACCACGCTGTATCTTTATGACAACAACAATGGGGTGAACGCGTCTCGGCTCTGGTGGGTATTGGGCGTTTACGGACACAAGCAGGTATTCGTCATCAATAACGGGGAAGCCGCTGTTGTGGCTTCGGGGCTTCCGCTGACCACCGATGTTCCGGTTCGGACACCGGTAACCTACACGGTACAGGAGGGGAATCCCCAGCTACTGGCATCCGTAGATGAAGTGAAGGCCATAGCCGACGGGTCATCCAAGGCCAAGCTTTTGGATGTACGGACTCAGGCGGAATTTGATGAGGGCGCCATTCCTGGTGCAATCCTTTATCCCCATACAAAGAACCTCTATAAGGACGGAACCTTCCGTTCCGCTCAGGATATTTATCTTGACTACAAGGAGCTGGGTCTGAACCGCGAGGATGAGATTGTTCTTTACTGCAAAACCTCCTTTCGGGCCACCATGACCGCCCTGCTGCTGAATGAAGCAGGATTTACAAACGTAAAAGTGTACGATGGCGCCTGGGAGGAATGGTCCCAGCTGGGGCTGCCTCAGGCGGGAAAACCGGCTGGGCCGGCAGTGCCAACAGTGCAGGATGCATCTTGATGCGAGCTTATGCTGTCGGGAGCGCAAGCTCAAAGGCGGCTTAGTTGATTGCAACCAAACAAACGGAGGGGTAACGATGATGAACAGAAAGTATTTGGCTCTGATTCTGGCGGTAGTAATGCTGTTTGCGTTTACGGGATGTCAGAAGGCGGAGCCGGCAGCGCCCGCAACCATGGAAGTGGCGCCGGAGGCTGCTGCGCCGGCACCGGAAGCGGTTAGCGTCGAAACGCTGGTTAAGGCTTACTTTGCAGAAATGCCGGAGAACTCCTACAAGATCGATAACAAGGAATTCGTAGAGAAGGTGAAGACCGGCGGTGATTTTGTTGTGTTGGATATCCGAAACGCCAAGGATTACGAAGCAGGCCACATCAAAGGGGCTATCAATGCACCCTGGGGCCCCGCCATTGCAGAAAATCTTACCAAGATTCCTCAGGATAAAGAAGTGCTGGTATACTGCTACACCGGTCAAACTGCCGGTCAAGCCGTTATGACGCTGAACACCGCAGGTATCAAAGCGCGAAGCGTGCATCTGGGCTGGAACATGGGCATTTCAAAGGTTGAGGGAGTGGATGCGGTAACGGAGACCACTGCCAATGCCTTCGGCACTGACGTATTCCCGGTTGACCCTGCTGTTCAGGAAGCTCTTACTGCTTACTACGGGGGCCTGGCAGGGGTTAAAGACACCAAGTTTGCCAACTACAAGGTATCCGAAGATGATCTGAAAGCCATGATCGATGCCAGTGAAGATTTCTACCTGCTGGATGTTCGTAAGGCAGAGGACTTCACCAAGGGACACATCAAGGGCGCCAAAAACGTGCCCTTTGGCAAAGGCCAGATCGAAGGTCTTGTTGATGTACCCAAGGACAAAAAAGTGGTGGTATACTGCTACACCGGACAAACAGCAGGTCAGGCCACTGCCGGTATGCGACTTCTGGGCTACGACGCCGTGTCCCTTAACGGCGGTGCAGGCATGGAATCGAACCAGCCCATGGGTTGGGTGAATAAAGGCTTTGAAATGGTAACCGAATAAGTGATGCAATAAAACGTACACAAAACCCCCTTGGGCCGCAATGCCCAAGGGGGTTTTGTGTATGGAGGTGAAAGGAAAAGCTCGATCCGTTTGCAACTAAACAATATACTAAATAAATACGAAACATAATATAAACGTTTAGTGATAAAAATTTTAGCTCGATCTTATTCTTAGGCCGTGAACAGCCATGAAAACGTTAGCATACCGTTGTTTTTACTTAAAATCAACGAAATTGAAGGTGAAATCTGATGAAAACAAAGATTAAATATGCATTGAAATATTAGTGATATGGTGGTAGTATTTCATTATAAATAAGGGAAAAGCATAAATGTTGCTAAATAAAACTAAACAAAGTGCACTAAATTTATATCTGTTTATATAAAGGAGGGATCGGATGACCATCAAGGAATTGGCGGAACTGGCAGGGGTATCTCCGGCGGCGGTATCCTTGGCACTGAACAACAAGCCGGGAGTAAGCGAGGAAACCCGGAAACAGATCATGGAGATTGCCACCGCTCAGGGGTATATCAAGAAATCGGTGGCACAAAGAAAGAAGATCCTGTTTATCAAGTACATTGGAAGCGGTGCAGCCATCGAGCAGAACGGTGATTTTATCGCCAGGGTCATTGACGCTATTGAACTGTCATCCCGAAACCTGGGATACAATCTGGCGATTATGAACATTGCCGCCGACGATTTTGAACGTGCTTTAGAAGAAGTGCATTTTGACGATTACCTGGGCCTGATCTTTCTCGGGACAGAAGCCCTTTCTGAAAACATCGCGGCATTAAAGAATCTGAGCATTCCGGTGGTAGCGGTGGACAATCTCTTTGAGAATCACAACATCGATTCCGTGGTAATGGACAACTATGGAGGGATCTACGGAGCCGTGGAATATCTGGTGTCGTTGGGGCACCGAAAAATCGGCTATATCGACAGTACCCTGCGCCTCTCGAACTTCATTCACCGTACGGATGCTTACCATAAGGCCATGAGCCAGCTTGGACTCAGCGAGCATATCTGCGTCAAGCACGTATCGCCTACCCTGGAGGGAGCCTATACGGATATGTCGGACCATATGCGAAAAGGTTTTCCTCTTCCCACAGCCTTTGTTGCGGCCAATGACACCATCGCCATCGGCGCCATCAAGTGCTTCAAGGAATTCGGAGTGGAGATCCCCAAGCAGCTGTCGGTGGTGGGATTTGACGATATCCCCTTTTGCATGATGCTGGACAAAACCCTGACCACCATGCGGGTGAACAAGGAACGGCTTGGGTCCGCTGCGGTAAAGCTGCTGGATGAAAAGATTACGGCGGAAACAGAGGAATGTGTAAAGCTGCAAATCACCACAAAGCTGATTGTAAGGGAAAGCGCCTGTGCATTGAAGGAATAGGATTCACCGGCTAAGGCAACACCAGCAGCGGGCATTGGAGTGCAGGTCCGCTGCGGCGTACATACATATTAACAACACAATCACAAGGAGGCTTATCAAATGAAAAGAAGAATCCTGGCATTGTTGACCCTCGTGGTGCTGACGGTTACAACCGCTGTGGGCTGCGCCCCGAAAGCGGCAGAACCCGCGGCTGCTCCGGCAGAAACCCCAAGTGCGGAGCAAGTAAAGATTGCGGTTATTCGAAATCTTCCTTCCGATGATCACACGAAACAGTTTCTTGACGGCTGTGTAACAGAAGGGGAGGCTTTGGGCTACAAGGTGGATACGTTCATTTCCAACGGAGATGACGCGAAATTCCAAGAACTGGTGACTCAACAGATTCAAAAGGACTACGACGGTCTTGTGATTTCCCATGGGAAAGCGGAATACTCCCAGGCCATGCTGGCTCCGGCCCTGGAAAAGGGAATGAAGGTTGTAACCTTCGATACGGCTTTTGAAAGCGGCGTTCCAGCCGGAATCACCTCCACCTCTCAAGACGACTACGCTCTGGCAACTCAGTCCTTGGACGAAATCGTTGCCCGTTCCGCCAGCAAGCCGGCAAAAATCCTGAAGCTGTGGTTTGGCCCAGGAATCCCACCACTTGATCGCCGTGAGGAAATCTACAAGAAGTATGAAGCAGAAGGCAAGATCAAGACGGTTGAAGTGATCGGGCCCTCCACGTTGGATGATGTTCAGGGTGAAGTTTCAACCCGCGTTGGCGCAATCCTGGCCAAATATCCTGCCGGTACCATCGATGCAATCTGGGGTTCCTGGGATGAGCTTGCCAAGGGCGGATACAAAGCCATGCAGGAAGCGAACCGCAAGGATATCCAGCTGATCTCCATCGATATTTCCAACCAGGACATCAACCTGATGATGGAGCCGGAGAGCATTTGGAAAGCAACCGCTGCGGTAGATCCTAAGCTTATCGGAACCATGAACATGCGTCTTGTTGCAAAGAAGATCAAGGGCGAAACAACCCCTGAAACCTACCAGATTGCTTCAAACCTGATCAAGGTTGAAGATTTGAAGCCCGGCTCTACTATGAATGACCTGAAAGACATCATCCCCGGATGGGGCGTGTCCGATGAATTCAACGAAGCATGGATGAAAGAACTGCGTGAGGCAAACAAGAAGTAATCAGACACACCTGTAAGCTTCAGGCCTTTGGTCCGGAGGGGGCGCTCACTCCACTCTCTTCCGGACCGGGGCTTGATTTGAACGGCAGCATCGGGTTCAAGGACATTGTAGAGGATTGGATGTGATTGAATGGCTTCTCAAGAACGCATCAAAATGAAGATGAAAGACATCTCCATCGAATTTCCGGGGGTCAAGGCCCTCTCCAACGTTGATTTTGAAATGGAGAGCGGAAGCATCCATGCGCTGATCGGTGCCAACGGGGCGGGGAAGTCCACCCTGATGAAGGTGCTTTCGGGGGCATACCCGCATTTTACGGGGGGCATTGAAATCGACGGTCAACCGGTGGAAATACGTTCCCCCAAGGATGCCAAGCGGCTTGGCATCGAAATTGTGTACCAGGAAGTGGACACGGCCCTGATTCCTTATCTCAGCGTGGCTGAGAACATCATGCTGAACAGCATTGTGAACAACATGGGCGGCAGGCTTTTCGTCAATTGGAAGGATATCCGGCAAAAGGCAAAAGGCGCATTAGAAAAATTCAACATCAACATCGATGTCAATTCCCTGGTAAGCGATCTCACCCTGGCTCAGAAGCAGATGGTGCTGATTGCACGGGCAACGGTGGAGGAGTGCAGGTTCCTGATTCTCGACGAACCCACGGCTCCCCTGAGCTATACCGAAACCAAGGAACTCTTCAGAATTGTTAAAGAGTTGGCGGATACGCATAATGTCGGCGTGATCTTTATCTCACATCGGCTCCATGAGCTTTTTGAAATATGTGGAACCATCACGGTGATGAAGGACGGTAAAATCGTCTGCGATATGCCGGTAACCCAGGAGCTCACCGCAAAAACCGTGGTGGAGCTGATGCTGGGCCGGCGCTTTGATGATACATACCCCAAAAAGAAGATTCCCATTGGAGACATTCTGTTTGAAGTGACAGATCTTTGTGAAAAGGACAATGCCGTTAAACATATTACCATGAACGCCCGAAAGGGTGAAATCATTGGGGTCGCCGGACTGGTAGGGGCTGGAAAGACAGAGCTCTGCAAAACCCTTTTCGGGGCCATGAAACAGGGCGGCGGTACCATCAAACTGAATGGAGCCCCCCTTAAGATAACGGACCCTCATTCTGCCGTAAAGCAGGGGCTGGCACTGGTTCCTGAGGAACGGCGCAAGGAAGGGGTTTTGGTGGAGGACCCGGTTTATGTGAACCTGTCCACCACGGCACTGAAAAAATATTCGAAGTCCTTCGGCTTCCTGGACACAAAATCGGAAAAGGCCGCTGCCCGAAAGCTGATCAGCGATCTTGGAATACGCACCCCTTCCGAAAACCAATTGGTGAAGCTGCTTTCAGGTGGTAATCAGCAGAAGGTGGCTGTTGGGAAGTGGATTGTGTCAGACGCGGAGGTCTATATCTTCGACGAACCGACCAAGGGTGTCGATGTGGGCGCTAAGAGGGATATTTTTGAGCTGATTGAAGGTCTGGCTGAAAAGGGAAAGTCAGTCATCTATGCTTCCTGCGAGTTCAGTGAAATCATGGCGATCGCCGACCGGGTGTACGTTATGTACGACGGGGAGATAGCCAAGGAACTGAACGGACAAGAGGCAACAGAAGAAGAGCTTCTTTACTACTCAACCGGAGGGCGCTGAAATGGAAACAGCCGTAAAAGCAGAAAAAAAGAATAAATTCTCCCTGGCGGATTTTCTGACCAAGTGGGGGACCGTTATCACCATTGTCTTTCTCTTTGGATTATTCTCCATCATGATGCCGGACATTTTCCTGACCACCAGCAACATGACCACAATCCTGCGCAGCATATCCATCGTAACGGTCATTGCCATCGGTGTGACCATCTCCCTTACCGTGAACGGTTTCGACCTTTCTGTGGGATCAACGGCAACCTTTGCCGATTCCCTGATCATGACCATGTTCATCTGGTACGCCATGCCAACCGGGGTTTCAATCCTGGCAACCTTGGTGATTGCCGGGGTCATTGCCGCCGTCAACGCCTTCTTCATCGTCAAGCTCCGGGTTCCGGACATGCTGGTGACCCTGGCCACGATGTTCATCTTCCAAGGGGTAGCCATGACCTATGCCGGTGGCGGATCGGTATCCGAGAACATGGCCCGGTTGGACGGAACCCCCACAACGGGAAAGGTTCCGGAGCTGTTTGACAAAATTGGGCAGGCCCCCTGGATCATTATCATCATGCTGGTAGTGGTGGCCCTGGTCCATGTGTTCCTCACCTATACCAAGCATGGCCGTTACCTATATACCGTGGGCGGTAACCTTGAAGCAGCCCGGTTGTCCGGTATCTCCGTGGACAAATACCGCGCCATGGCTTATTTCATGGCAACCTTCTTTGCCGCTCTGGGGGGCATCATGCTGGCATCCCGGGTAGGTTCTGCGCAGATCAATGCAGGAGCAGGCTACCTGATGCCTGCGGTGGCAGCGGCCTATATCGGTTTCTCCGTGGCGGGAGCCGGAAAGCCCAACGCCATCGGAACCCTGATCGGTGCACTGCTGGTAGGTATTCTTGAAAACGGACTGGTTATGCTTTCGGTTCCGTACTATTCCCTGGACATCGTTAAGGGAACGGTGCTTGTACTGGCCCTGGCCAGCACCTATTACAGAAAAAGATAGCAAACATTAATGGGAAAGGGGCACGCATATGTCTAGATTCGAATCCTATTTTTTAATGACGGTTACGGATGTTGTGGATTACGCCAAGGAAAAGCTCACCATTTTCAGTCCCGATGCCGTTTTGCAGACAAAGGAAATCGGCGATGGAAACCTGAATTATGTATTCCGGGTTTGGGAGGAAGCTACGGGGAAATCCGTCATCATCAAGCAGGCAGGGCATGAAGCCCGGATTTCCTCCGATTTCAAGCTTTCCACCGACCGCACCCGAATAGAGGCAGAGATATTGGTAAAGCACGGACTCCTGGCCCCGGGCCTGGTTCCGGAGGTTTATATGTTTGACAGCATCATGAGCTGCTGCTGCATGGAGGATCTTTCGGACCATGTGATCATGCGGACGGCCTTGATGAACCATGAGAAATTCCCCCGCTTCGCCGAGGATATCTCCACCTTCATGGTCAATACCCTGCTGCTCTCCACGGATGTGTGCATGGAGCATAAGGAGAAGAAGGCGGCAGTGAAGAGCTACATCAACCCCCAGCTGTGCGAAATCACCGAGGACCTGGTGTACACGGAGCCCTACAACGACATCGGCTCCCGCAACAATGTATTCAGTCCCATCGCTCCCTTTGTAAAAAAAGAGCTCTACGAGGACAGCGCCCTCCATCTGGAGGTGGCCAAGTGCAAGTTCGAGTTTATGAACAACACCCAGGCCCTGATCCACGGAGATTTGCACACCGGATCCATCTTCATTACTCCGGACTCCACCAAGGTCATCGATCCTGAGTTCGCCTTCTACGGACCCATGGGCTACGATGTGGGAAATGTCATCGCCAACCTGAATTTCGCCTGGAACCACTCGGCCGCCATGCTGGAGGATGAGGGAAAGCGGAAGGACCAACTGGACTGGCTGGAATCGGCCATTGAAGAAACCGTGGATCTGTTCATCCAGAAGTTCAACGGACTCTACGATGTTCACGTAACGGATCATATGGCCAAAACACCGGGCTTCAAAGAGTGGTATCTGGATTCCATCCTCAGTGATACCGCCGCCGTGGCAGGGCTGGAGTCCATTCGGCGAACCGTGGGTCTGGCCAATGTGAAGGATATCACCTCCATACCGGACGAAACCAAACGGGCCAACGCGGAAAAAATATGCATACTCACCGGGAAGCACTTCATAAAAGAACGCAGCCGGTTCAAGAACGGTAAGGACTTTGTCAATTTGCTGAAGACGGTTGCGGAAGAGGTCAACCGGTAACGCATCAAGGAGGACATCATGCAGGAACGGAATATCATGAGCTATGAAACGGTCAGTTTGGATGCGGAGAACGGGGAGCTGGTCATTATCGACCAGACACGGCTTCCCTATGAAACCCATCTGTTGCATCTTAAAACACAGCAGGAAATCTGGAACGCCATCTACCTTCTCCAGGTCCGTGGGGCTCCGGCCATCGGTGTGGCTGCCGCCAGCGGCATTTATCTCGGCGCTCAGGAAATAGAAGCCGGTACCTTCGAGGAATTCTATCCGGCCTTCACCAAGGCCAAGGACTACCTGGCCTCCTCCCGACCCACAGCAGTGAATCTGTTCTGGGCCCTGGACCGCATGGACAGGGTGGTTCAGGCCAACAAGGAAAAGCCGGTTGCCGCGATTAAGCAGTGCCTTCTCGAAGAGGCCGTCGCCATCAAGGAAGAGGATGTATGGGTGTGCAAGAGCATCGGCGAATTCGGCCTTTCCCTGGTGGAGCCCAATATCGGCATCCTTACCCACTGCAATGCCGGTCAGCTGGCAACTGCAAAATACGGAACCGCCTTGGCCCCCATCTATCTGGGCCAGGAGAAGGGCTACAATTTCAAGGTCTTTGCCGATGAAACCCGGCCGCTTCTTCAGGGAGCCCGCCTTACGGCCTATGAGCTTCATTCCTCCGGGGTAGACGTTACCCTGATCTGTGATAATATGGCCTCCATCGTGATGAAAAACGGCTGGGTGCAGGCGGTTTTCGTAGGCTGCGACCGGGTTGCGGCCAACGGTGATGCCGCCAACAAGATCGGCACCTCCGGGGTGGCCATACTGGCCAAGCGCTACGGCATACCCATGTATATCTGCGCCCCCACCTCCACCATCGATCTGGAATGCGCCACCGGAGACGGGATTGAAATTGAGGAGCGTCCCGCTGAGGAAATCACAGAGATGTGGTACCGTGAGCGGATGGCCCCCATTGGCGTAAAGGTTTATAACCCGGCCTTTGATGTGACAGACAATGAATTCATCACAGCCATCATTACGGAATACGGCATTGCAAAGCCACCCTACAACGACAGCCTCAAGGCTATCTTTGCAAAGAAGGCGGCCGGAAGACCTTAAGGAGATGATCTTATCACAAAAGCAACCCCTTATATTTCCGAGGATGAGGCTAAAAAGGCCATCATCGACATTGGAAAACGGATGTATTTCAAGAATTTTGTAGCGGCCAATGACGGCAATATCAGCATAAGAGTAGGGGATAACGCCCTTTGGACCACCCCCACCGGGGTTTCGAAGGGATATATGACCGAGGACATGCTGCTGAAGGTGGATCTTGAGGGCAAGGTATTGGAGGGAAACGGAAAACCCACCTCCGAGCTGAAGATGCACCTGAGGGTGTATAAGGAAAACCCGGCTGTCATGGCGGTTACCCATGCCCATCCCCCTGTTGCCACCTCCTTTGCCATTGCCGGAATGAGCCTGGATAAGGCCATCCTGCCGGAAGCGGTGGTCAACCTGGGAACGGTGCCCCTGGCCCACTACGCCACCCCCGGCACCCAGGAGGTTCCCGACTCCATCGCTCCCTTCTGCAGGGACTACAATGCGGTTCTCCTTTCCAACCATGGAGCTCTTTCCTGGGGAAAGGACGCCTATGAGGCGTATTTCCGGTTGGAATCTCTGGAGTTCTACGCCCAGCTGATCATGAACACCGGCTATATCATCGGCAGGGCCAACGCCCTGAGCCGGCGCCAGGTGGATGTGCTGCTGGAAACCAGAAAACGGTTGGGGATACTTACCGGCGGAAACCCCGCCTGCAGTGAAATCGAAACCAATATGGATGATGTGGTGAACAATGAAAACGGAAATTAGGATTCTGGCAGTGGACGATCCTGCGGTATGTGTCTATACGGATCCCCGGTTCAGGATTATCGAAGACTACCCGGACCCCAGGGTATCCATCGCGTTTGATGTGGTCCCTTGGGAGCGTTATTACGACACCATGCTACAGGCCTTCAACGGAGCGCAGAACTATGACATCGTCATGGTGGCGGGCCATCTGTGGCTGGCGGATTTTGCGGAAAAAGGATACCTGGAGCCCCAGGCGTATGCCTTTGAAGACATCGTACCTATGATTGCCAGAGAAATGTGCTATGAAGGGGTTTCGTACCTTTCACCCTCCTTCTGCGACGGTCATATGCTGGTTTACAGAAAATCCCTGGTGGAAGCTGCCACCGGGGGGGCGTTGAAGGATGTTGTCACGGTGGACGAGATGCTTTCCACAGCGGAGGCCCTCCGAGATAAGGGAAACCCCTGTCCTGTGGCCTTGAAGGCACACCCTTCGGAGATACTGCTGGACGCCCTGCCATACCTCCGCAGCGGTGGAGAAGAGCTGTACTCCCTGCGGGACGGACAGGTGATCTGCCATATTGATGAAATGGTCGAAGGGATGGAAAAATACCGTCGGATGAAGGCCCTGGCCCCCTCCGATACGGATACCTATGGAAACAGCGAGGTGAAGGACGCCATTGCCATCCGGGGAAGTGCCATGGCGGTGACATGGTCCGGCCAGCTGGGTGTGGTGATGGAGGCGTGCAAAACCCCGGAGGATTTGGGATTCGCTACGTTGGAAACAGCCTGGAATGTTACGTGGTCTTTTGGGATCAGCAGTGCCAGCGCCAATAAGGAGAAAGCCCGGGAGGTGTTGGCCTATTTCAGGTCCGCAGCGGTGGATACCGCTGTGGGAGGGTATTGTGGGGCACCGATCCGAAGGCGTACGTATATTGAGGGGGCAGCGAAATATCCCTGGTATCCTGTGCAGCTGAAGATGATTGAGAACTGGGCCAAGCCGTTGATCCCGATGATCCGGGCCGGGGAAGCCAATGCGGTGCTGTACGATGCGGTACACCGGGCGTTTACAGGGGAACAGGATGTGAAAACCGCTTTCAGCCAAGCCAAGGAGGCTGTTGAGGCCCTGTTTTAGTTCTTGGGCGGGTAGGCGTTCACTTCAAAATAAGGAGGCATTACCATGACCGTTGAGAAAGAAAAAATTAACGACAAAGCATGGGTCAAGGCAGTCGAATCTGCTGCCCATGGGATACGAAAAAGAGTTCTTGAGCATTCCATCGCCAACGGCGGCGGCTATGTGAGCCAGGCCTGCTCCTCAGCAGAGCTGCTGGCAACGCTGTATCTTAAAGTGATGAAACTGGGTGAGGCAGAGGCATTGATGCCTAAAATCTTTGCAGGTGTGCCGGGCCCTCACAATAAGAATTCCTTTACCGGGGCAGATTTCCACGGCCCCAAGCAGGCGGATCTGGACCGTTTCATCGTGTCTCCGGCTCAATATGCCCTGGTGGTATACGCTGCTCTGGTGGAGCTGGGCCGCATGGCGCCGGAAGGCTTGAAGGAGTTCAACAAGGACGGCGGGGTTGTGGAGATGATCGGGGCGGAGCATTCCCCCGGCATGGAGGTCATGACAGGCTCCCTGGGTCAGGGAATCAGCCAGGCTGCCGGAATTGCCATGGCTCGGAAGCTTAAAGGAGATACCGGCCGGGTGGTGGTGTTCATGTCCGACGGGGAGTTCCAGTCGGGTCAAACCATGGAAGCCCTCCAGACCATGGCCCATTTCAAGCTGGACAACATCCTCATTTACGTGGATGTCAATGCCTGTCAGTGTGACGGCCCCATGGCCTCAGTCATGAGCATCGAGCCCTTTGACAAGCGGGTGGAGGCCTTTGGCCTGCGCACCTTCCGGGTAGACGGTCACGATATCGAGAAGCTGTCAGAGCTGGGGGCCCTTGAGCCCGATGGCAGGCCCACGGTGATACTGGCGGATACCGACACCTGTCGGGGGATTCCCATTCTGGCGGGTCGGGCACCCAAGTTCCATTATCTGCGCTTCACCAGTGAAGAAGAAAAAAACAGCTATGAAGCATTCTTAAAAACAATGTAAAGGAGGCTTGGCCAATGGAAATCCTGTCGCGGGTACATGCGAATCACCTGGTTAAATGGGCGGAGGACAAGCCGGAAGTAGTGGTTTTTTCCGCTGATCTTACAAGCTCCACAGAAATCGATCTGTTTCAAAAGGCGTATCCTGAACGGTTCTATTCCTTCGGCGTGGCCGAGCAAAATATGCTCAGCTTTGCGGGAGGTATGGCTCGGGAAGGCTATCAGCCCTATATTCACACCTTTGCCGTTTTCATCTACCGGCGGGCCTATGACCAAATTGCCATGTCGGTGGCCTATCCCAACATGCCGGTGAAGATGTTCGGCTTCCTTCCGGGAATCACAACCCCCGGAGGCGCCAGTCATCAGGCCATTGAGGATATTTCCATCATGCGGTCCCTGCCCAACATGACCGTGCTGGAATGCGCGGACGCCACCGAGGTGGAATCCGTGCTGGATGTGGTCCGCAGTGTGGACGGTCCGGTATACGTAAGGATGCTTCGGGGAGAAATCTCCAGGCTGTTCAGCCCGGAGGAACCCATGAAGCTGGGCAAGGTCCGTACCCTTTCAGAAGGGGGCGACGTCACCGTCATCACCAGCGGCATCTGCACGGAGGAAGCCATGCGAGCCGTACAGGCCATGCAGAAGAAGGGTGTTTCCATCCAGCATATACACGTTTCAACCCTGAAGCCCTTCGACGGCTCAGAGGTGATCGGGGCCATGCTGAAGGCAAAGCACGGCGTCATCACCATGGAGAACCATTCCGTCATCGGGGGCCTGGGCACCATCATTGCCGAGTGCATCGCTGAAAACGGCCTGGGCTGCAAGCTGAAGCGGATGGGTCTGAAGGATACCTTCGTTCACGGGGCCAGCAAGAAATACCTGATGCAGAACTTTGAAATCGACGCCATGGCCCTTATCGGCCAGGTGGAAGCGCTTACAGGCAAGAACCTTGGAATTACCGAGGAAGAGATGATTCAGACCTACGTTCCTCCCACACACAGCTTTGCAAAGCCGGAGGGCCTGTAATGACCGCTGCAGCCAATCCTTTCAATCTGACAGATGACCGTTTTGAAGTCACTTACCTTATCGAAGGAACTCCGGAAATAGCCAAGGCCACCGCTGCCGACATCTGTCTGGAGCAATCGGTGGAATTTCCGGAGGACCTTCTTCCCCCAGGCTTTATCCCCGACATGGTGGTGGGCCGGATCGTGGAAATAGAAGAAATCAACACCGGTATTCACCGGGCCACCATCAGCTACCTGGTGGAAACCGCTGCTGACGAGCTGACACAGCTCCTGAACGTGATTTTCGGCAACATCAGCATCAAGCCCAACATCAAGGTTGAGCATCTGAAGCTGCCCCAGGGAATCCTGAAGCACTTCAGGGGCCCTCGGTACGGGAAGCAGGGGATCCGGGAGCTGGTAGGCGCTCAGGACCGACAGCTGCTGGCCTCCGCCCTAAAGCCCATGGGGTCCACCTCCAAGGAGCTGGCGGAATTCGCTTACCGGTTCGCCCTGGGTGGCATTGATATCATCAAGGACGATCACGGCCTGAGCAATCAGCTGTTCTCACCCTTCGAGGAGCGGGTTAAACTGTGCTCGGAGGCGGTTCAGAAGGCCAACGCCATCACCGGGAAAAACTGCCTTTATGCTCCCAACGTGACAGCGCCCTACGGAGAAGTCATGAAAAGAGCCGAAATGGCCAAGGCGGCGGGCGCCGGTGCTATTCTGATCTCACCGGGGCTCACGGGCTTTGATGCCATGCGGGCCATCGCCGATAGCGATGCCATCGGCCTTCCGGTCATGAGTCACCCCGCCTTTGTGGGCAGTTATGTCAACGGCTTCAACGGCTTTTCCCACGGAGCGCTGTTCGGTCAGGTCATGCGCCTGGCCGGTGCCGATATGGTGGTATACCCCAACTACGGCGGCCGGTTTGCCTTCAGCAAAGAGGAATGCAAGCGCATTGCGGCGGGCTGTGCCAGCGAAATGGGGCACATCAAGCCCATCCTGCCTGCCCCGGGGGGCGGCATGACCTTTGAGAAAATACCGGACATGCTGAACACCTACGGCAAGGACGTGATCTTCCTGGTAGGAGGCGGCCTGTTCCGGCAAGGGCCGGATCTGACAGAGAATGCACGGTACTTCAGTAGCTTGCTGAAGTGAAGCCCGGGTTAAGGATTAAACGGATTAAAACATACCAGTAAAGAGTTAGCGCGAGCAATTTAATATTTTTATACGCTAAGAGTCTGGGCGGCAAACTGCCGTCCAGACTCTTTTGATATGTGCTACCTAAATTCATTAGATTCAACTCTCGGAGCGGTCCTCCTTCATTGCAGGGCATCTGGCCGAGAATGTATCAGCTATGAAAGTTGATAGGCTTTTTTATTCGTAAAATGCAGATTTTCTCTATTTCTATGGTTGGTTTGATTCTTTAAATCGTTTTATATTTTTATGGTTTTCAGAATCTTGCATTGACAGTCGGTCACGCAGCTGGAATATAAGCGCGAAATTCTGCACTTCAGTCTATTGGGCCGTTGAGTTTCTGGCCAAAGGATCTGGTGATTTTTTTTTGCAAGACAATTTCTGAGGTATGTCAAAGGCAGAGAAAATTATGAGGCAACCGGCTGTGGACAAGATCCAGTATACCCAAGCACTTAGATTCATGCAGAGAAAGAAATACATTTGCATGGCATTGGGTGTGGGAGTCATCGCAGCAGTGTCAGCATTGCCGATAAAAACTGCCAATACTCCAAGTAATAGGGTTTCAAAATGCACATATCTAAATTGCGAAGGAGAGAATCGAATCAATCTCTGCCAGAATAATGCCAGAGATAGTATAATGCCTATGGCAAACCTCCCGGCAATCAGTTGTTCTCGCGTAAGCATGAAGTCAGACGTTGTCTCAGATATGTTCTCACCGTACGCAATAATTAAAGTCAGAGCAATAATGAATATTACAAAATTTAGTGTTCGCTTCATGTTTGCCACCCTTCCCTTGATATATACTACATCTCATAATATTACATGTATCGTAAAATTAGAAGTATAATATTTGTCAAAAATACATACAAAAACATATAGCCCAAATTATGTATTGATTAAAATAGTATATTGAGGTAACATATGGGTGCGACGTAGTATGTGTTTATATTGATTTCATAATGTGGTACAGAGTAAGGCGATTGCATAAATCAAAGCTAATGCCTGCATATACGTCGCAAATATAATTCTGGAGGTTGTTCATATGAGAAGATTTTTGGCGGTATTGCTGGTACTGAGCTTGGTGTTGGGTTTAGCATCTACTAGTTTTGCAGACGCAAAGACATCTAAGGAAATGTACATCAAGCAGGCTGAAAATGCTTTGCTTGAGGTCCAAAGCAAAGAAGTTAAGAATAAAGAGAACACTATCGGACTCACTAAGTCTCCAATCGTAAAGAGACAGACAAAAATCCTCTATGATTTCCGAAAAGATCCGAAGTTCGATTATAATGTAGATAAACCAGTTTTGATTCTGAGCACTGAGACTATCGAAGAAGGCCTGCCCGCCGCTATTAGTACGACAGAAATTTCAAGATTGAGTCAAGCAGGCGTAACAGCCAGTGCGAGTATTTCTTCAAGTCCTTCTTCAAGAACAGCTTCAAATACGTATTACTATAATGGTGTCGCAGTTACAGTAACCGGTTATATGTCTGGCAGTGTAATCTCTGACGGAGGCAAAAACTACTTCAAATTGGATTATATGGAAAATAAGTGGGCAACAAATGATCCGGTAGGTGGAGCAAAAGGTGGCGGTGTTGATCGAATTGATTGGACACATATATGTTCCGGAGTCGATTACACTACGCAGAAATATTCTACACAGAGTATGCGTAAAACCGGAACAACGACATGGTCTTCTGGCTTAAACGGTGCTTCTGAAAAAAAATACTACAGTCTAACGAGCTATATCTGGCCTACAGGGTCTGGTTACGACGCGATTCGCCACATCTTCAATGACATTCAAATCACCTGGACAAAACAGTATTCTAGCCCATACGTGGCGCACTTCACCTTTGGTTACGACTACTAATTTGATCTGACACTTTAACAAACCACTTAGATTTCCCTTACATCATCAAGATGTAAGGGAAATCTTTTGTAGTGCGCCCGGCATGGGCGATAATTTGGTGGTTCAAGTCCACTACGCGCTTGGTAGCAGGAAGCGTTAGCTGAATGCCTATCCGTCGGCATCTTGACTTTGGGGAGCATTATATGAAGCCCATGAAAGACAGGTTTTTTATGGTACTGGAGTCTTGCTCTTTCATCAATGAATTCAAGCCCTTTCATTATCATCAAGCTGCCATTAGTTTTACATTAATTCTTAGCAAAATCACTTTTCGTTCACGTTTGATGGTGTTTTGTACACAAAGCATTGTAAAAAAATTCAACGCGGTGTAGGTTCAAGCTATAGGTGCGATTTTGTTAAATGGAACAACTGTGCATAATATGCTATATATACATTAAATATATAAATATAGAATAATTTGTATTTACAATATGAGGCAAGAGTGATAGCTTAATGGTAGGCCGAAAGTTTTACCGCATGCGGATTTTGAAAACATACGATGGAGGAGATTCCAATGAAGAAACTGTTAATTTTGATTTTGGTATTTGTACTGGCCTCTACGTTAGGAGCAAGTGCGGGTTTTGCCGTGACAAAGTATGCATTATCAGGTGGAAGCACTTTGACTGTCTATGGCTATGGTGCTGATTATACTGGTTACAGCAGAGCGGACGTGAATTCAAGTGGCGGATATAACGATGCTACAGGTACAAAAGTAAGATGTAAGTTAACCTGTGGGGGTGTAATTAAAGTTGATACGTCTTCGGAAGATACCAGTGTGCCATACCACGCATACAATTCCGGATCAGCATCAAGCTCGATGTACTCTAATACATGGCAATTGACTCATTACAGTTATATCAGAGTAAGTCCGAATTCCGGATACAACTCTCCATTTGCAACTGTAACAACTAAATCGAATTAGGAGGTGAATGAAATGGATAGAAGAAAATTTTCTTTACTTGTATTTGGAATTGTTGTGATGATGGTTTCTGCGTTTTTAGTGGTTTCGAGTGCTAATGGAGACCGTGATTTGAAAGCACAAGAAAAGACCGAAAAAAGAATTGAAGCTGCACGCAGCGACATCAAAGCAACTCTGAAATTGGAGAAAGAGCTATCGAAATACAAGGAAGTTGTTGGTGAAGAGGTTAATACGTTGGATACGGACGTTGCCAAAGAATTGGATGAGTTGGATCAAACCGTTCCTGTTGGTAGTGTTCAACCATTCTATTATATCGGTAATGAAAACAAATCCATTATTCTGCTGTATAAAGCTGAGGATGGTACAAATGTGATGATTAAGAGTGTGGGGAATGGCAACGAGTGGAAACGATCAGAGACAAGGATAAATGGAAATCCAATTCTGGCAATTGAGCTGGAACAATAGAAAATTTAAATCGGGTCTGTAAAGAGTTTTGTGCTTTCATCCTCCTCGATTAGGTCAGTGACGATT